>JYNY01000067.1 GCA_000954095.1 Candidatus Omnitrophus magneticus
TAACATTTTTGGAGTGATTCCCTTTATTTTTTTAGACGTTTACCGGACAGGATTGACCCTGTGACTTCATTTTATCCAGTTAAAAATGTTCTTGATGAAATGTTGCTTTCTCTAAAACAAAAACAAGAAAGATCTTAAATATTTATGTTTTTTAATATTTTGCCAATTGCTTCAGACACAAAAAAGTTGACAGTCTCAAAACTTTTCGTTATTCGTATTTTAGTGGTCATTTAAAACTAAAAAGCGGAAGAAAATAAATTCTCTTCCGCTTTTTAGTTTTAAATGGTGGAGGTGCCGGGATTTGAACCCGGGTCCACATATCCAAGCCTAACAGCCGCTACATGCTTAGTTTACCTTTAATCTTTTCCTTAATACTCCGATAAACGGGCGCATTAAGAAGCATCCTTTCTAACTTCAGCTTGAAACCTTAAAGGATAAATATTTTTCAAGCGTCCCTGTGTTAGTGTTAAGGTCCAATTAAAGGGCCAAGGCGCCCATTAAAGAACCCGCTCCCATCATTTGGGGAGCTAGTGTGTCCGAAGCCAAAATGGCTTCGGCCTCAGCTACTGGATTGTAGTTGACGTTTATTGTTTTTTTCAGGTTTTTCCCTTTTGCAAGGATCCTTTCGGAAAGAGGCCACCTGAAACCTCTGCATGCTACCATTAAACCAAGAGTATATGTCGAGTCCTGTCACCCCCCTAATCTGCTAAGATTATTATACTTTCAAAAGCTATTTTTAATGCTAAGTAATATTATTCTTGTTATTGTTATGTGTTTTCATAGGGGGAACGGTTCCCTTCCCACTCTTGACTCTCGCGATTCTTAAAAATTTATCTTCTTCGGTATAATGCTTGTTTTATTTCGCGATTTACTTCTTTTTCTTTTATCGCTGTTCTTTTATCATAAAGTTTCTTACCCACTGCTAATGCTAATTCCACTTTAGCGTATCTTTTTTTAAAATATACTTTAAGAGGTACTATCGTATAGCCTTTCTGATTAACCTTATTTAAAATATGAAATATCTCATTCTTATGCATTAAAAGTTTTCTTACTTTTAATGGTTCAATATTTTGTAAACAAAATTCATACGGGCTAATATGCATGTTATACAAAAACATTTCGCCTTTTTCAATATGCGCGAAACTGCCTTGTAAATTAGCTTTTCCGGCCCTCAAAGATTTAACTTCCCCTCCGGAGAGCTGTATTCCCGCTTCAAATGTTTTTTCAACAGTATAATCTCTTAATACTGTTTTATTAGATATAACCGGCATTTTTTCTGTCATAAACAATATATTTTATCATAATTTTATCAAAACATCAAATCTAAGCCAGCAAACAAAAAAGGCGAACAATTGTTCGCCTTTTTTGTTAACACTAATAAATGTATTACTAAAATTCACACGTTAAATAAAAATTCTACTATATCGCCTTCCTGCATAACATATGTTTTACCTTCTTGCCTTAATAATCCTTTTGCTCTCGCGCCAACAAGGCCGTTATTAGCCACATAATCCGGATAGCTAACAACATTAGCACGGATAAAACCTTTTTCAAAATCTGAGTGTATTACTCCCGCGGCTTGCGGGGCTAAATCCCCTTTTTTTATTGTCCACGCGCGGGTTTCTTTTTTTCCCGCTGTTAAAAATGTCTGAAGTCCTAAAAGTTTAAAACATTTATGAGCTATAACATCTAATCCTGTTTCAGGTATTCCTAATTCTTTTAAATACTCTATCCTTTCTTCGGATGAAAGCTGAGCGATTTCTTCTTCTATTTTAGCTGATATTATGGCAAATTCATCTCCTGCTTCTTCGGCTATTTTTTTCACAATTTTAGTAAAATCATTTTCTTTTCCTATATTTTTGTCATCCACATTCGCAACATAAACTACTTTTTTCAAAGTCAATAAGGGAAGAGTTTTTAAAAGAAACATTTCACTTTCATCATATATTAAATTCCTCGCGGGAATATTTTTTTCTAACGCCTCTTGTATTTTTTTCATAAGAACGAGGCGTTCTTTGTATTCATTATCTACTTTAGCCTTTTTTGACGCGGTGTCTATCATTTTAGAAAGGATATCAATATCCGCGAGTATGAGTTCTAAATTTATAATTTCTATATCTTCTTTAGGATTGACTTTGCCATTCACATGAATAATATCAGGATCATCAAAACAGCGTACAATGTGCGCTATGGCTGAAACTTCTTGTATATGCGAAAGAAATTTATTGCCAAGCCCTTCCCCTTTTGACGCGCCTTTCACAAGCCCCGCTATATCAACAAACTCAATTGTGGCGTGAATTATATTTTCACTTTTATTCATCTCCGCCAAAACATTGAGACGTTCATCTCTTATGGGTACTATACCTTTATTCGGATCAATTGTGCAAAAAGGATAATTAGCGGCCGCGGCGCCCGCGTTTGTTATCGCGTTAAAAAATGTTGACTTCCCCACATTTGGAAGCCCTACAACTCCTACTGATAAAGCCATATATTTTCCTTTAAAATTTTTGGTGCCCCCGGGCAGACTTGAACTGCCGCATCTGGCTTCGGAGGCCAGTACTCTATCCAACTGAGCTACGGGGACACTGTCATTTTACATTTTTAAAAATTATAAAAAATAATACGCGCTGGAATTTTCATTTGTTTTTCTCATGCGCTAATTCAGACTAAATCCCGACAATCTGAACATTCTCAACATATTTCTTAAGAATGGATTCAAAATGATAAAAATCTTCTCTTTGGTACGGCTTCACTTCTTTAAATTTCTCATCTAAAGTTATATAAGGCCGGAATTGCTGAAGAGAATATTTTAGCGCGCCCTTTACTATTTCCCCTATTTTTATAAAATCCGCGTCGTTAACAATACCCGGAAGGCATGTTGTTCTAAATTCGTAAGGCAGGCTACCGGAAAGTAAAATATTTATACTTTTAGAAACTTTTGAAACTGTATTTTTACTATCCCCAATGTCTACTAATGAATATTTATCTAAAGAGGTTTTAATATCCATCGCCACATAATCCAATAATCCCTCTCGAGAAAGCATGACCAACTCATCAGGAAATGAACCATTTGTATCCAATTTTATTTTAAATCCATTCTTTTTGATTTTGACTAAAAAATCTTTTAGATCACTGTGTATAAGCGGTTCTCCGCCGCTTATAACTACAGCATCTATCATCTTTTTTTCTTTAACATGCTGAAGAAAATCAAAAAATTCATATTCAAAATATTCTGTTTCTCCGGCACTCGAAACCAAATCAGGATTCTGACAATACCCGCACCTAAAATTACATCCTTGTAAGAATATAACAGTTGATAGCGTGGATGGATAATCAACAATTGACAGTTTTTGTATTCCGGCAATCCTCATCTTTTTTCAACACTGTGTTTGTATCAAACATTTTTCTATTGTGAAATTCAGCGACTTTACCTTTATTCCATGATTGTACCGGTCTAAAAAAACCAGTCACTCTTGAAAAAACTTCAACTTCGCATTTTTCTTTTTTCATAATTTTCTCCTTTATCTACAATCGTTACAAAAACATCAAGAAACCTATTTTCCCCACCATTGAAAAATAAGTTATATATCACTTTTTTTATTATGAATCACTATCTCATCTCCGCAAGAATTACACTGTTTACTTTCATGGTCATACGGACACTCGAAATGTTCTCCCGGGATATAGCCATGTTCAGAACATATTGTAAAAGTGGGAGTTATTGTGTAATAAGGAATTCTATAATTTTCAGATATTTTTTTCACTAAAAGTTTACATATATTCTTATCATCTATACGTTCTCCAAGAAAAATATGAAAAACTGTTCCGCCGGTGTATAACGTCTGCAATAAATCCTGATGATCCATTGCCCAGATTAAATCATTGGTATATTTGACAGGAAGATTAGAAGAATTAGTATAATACGGTTCTCTGTCGCCTTGTGTTACTATGCCCGGATATCTTTCTTTATCCATTCTCGCTAGCCTATAGCTTGTTCCTTCAGCCGGAGTTGCTTCCAAATTATACATATGCCCTGTTTCTTCTTGGAACTCAACCATTTTCTGCCGTATATAATTAAGCGCTTCAACCGCGAATTCTTTTCCGACTACTGTGCCTATATCCTGTTGCACAAGATTTATACACGCCTCATTCATTCCTACTATTCCTATTGTCGAAAAATGATTTGCCCAATAACAACCGAACCTTTGTTTAATTGTCCCTAAATAATGTTTTGAATAAGGATATAAGCCCTGTTCCGTTAACTCTTCAAGAACTTTTCGTTTTATTTCCAAAGATTCTTTGGCTATTCCCAATAACGTTTCAAGACGAGTGAAAAAATCATCACGAGATATTGACAAATACGCTATTCTTGGCAAATTTATGGTAACTACGCCAATCGAGCCTGTTAAAGGATTTGATCCAAAAAGCCCGCCACCTCTTTTACGTAATTCTCTATTATCAAGACGAAGCCGGCAACACATGCTCCGTGCATCATCGGGGCTCATATCACTATTAACAAAATTAGAAAAATAAGGTATCCCGTATTTAGATGTCATTTCCCATAAAACGTCAAGCGCGGGATTATCCCAATCAAAATTTTTTGTAATATTGTAAGTCGGAATCGGGAAAGAAAATATTCTTCCCTTCGCGTCACCTTTTATCATTATCTCGCAAAACGCTTTATTTATCATATCTGCTTCGCGTTGAAATTCGCCGTATGTTCTGTTTTTGAGTTCTCCGGCTACAATAACAGCTTCATTCTTAAAGGTTTCAGGGATTGTTAAATCCATTGTTATATTTGTGAACGGCGTCTGAAAACCAACACGAGTAGGAACATTAATATTAAAAATAAATTCCTGCATATACTGTTTAACTTGGTCATAATTTAAATTATCGTAATAAATAAAAGGAGCCAACAATGTATCAAAATTAGAAAATGCCTGAGCTCCAGCGGCTTCGCCCTGCAAGGTGTAAAAGAAATTTACGATTTGGCCTAACGCTACTCTAAAATGTTTGGCAGGATACGATTCTACCTTACCATACGCGCCTCCAAAACCGCGGATAAAAAGGTCCCTTAAATCCCATCCGCAACAATAGGCGCTTATGGAACCTAAGTCATGAATATGAATATCTCCTTCTAAATGTTTTTCAGCAACATTCTTTGGATATATTCTATCAAGCCAATAACTATTGGAAACTGTTGTTGCTATAAAATTATTTAACCCCTGTAAAGAATATCCCATATTCGCGTTTTCTTTAACTCGCCAATCTTTCTGCTGTATGTAAGAATCAACCATGTTGATAGCATCAGATAAAAGAGCCTTTGTCTGGCGAAGTTTGGCATGCTGTTCGCGATAAAGAATATATGCCTTGGCAGTTTTAGCGTGGCCGCTTTCAATAAGTATTTTTTCAACCAAATCCTGAACGTTTTCAACTGTGGGAATACGTTCTCCTTTATACATCACTTCCAAAAAAGAAATAGTTTTATTAGTTATTTCTTCTGCTTTTTCTTTATTCTCACCGCCAACCGCGCGCGCGGCGCTAAACACGGCTTTCTCTATTTTTTCCGGATGAAAAGGTTCTAGTCTGCCGTCTCTTTTTCTAATGAATTTGATTGTGGTGGGATATTCCATTGATTTTCCTTTTAAAGTTGAGGGCTTATCACAAAAATAATAAATCTTAAACAACGCGAAATTTATACCATATCTTGTATTTATTGTCAATATGGGCACAATATATGGTTGACACGGGAAAGATATATCAAAAAGACTTGACTATGTGATGGTAAAAAATCTCTTATATTGTGTTTTATATCAATCACTTATATGAGCTGACAATACTAATAAAAAATCTTATTTTTTGTTCCTGCGGTTAAATATATTTTATTTGTTCCAGCTTATTATTTGAAAAAGATTTTCGCCGTCTGAATTATAAAGATATTTGGGAGTGACAAGGGAATAATTGTATACAAGGTATGTCAAAAATGACCACATATCTATGTCTCGGCCAGCTAAGACAATACCATTTACGGTAACTCTAGCATTATTTTCCAATGAAATTATATCTTGCGCCGCGTAAACAAGAGCTAATTCCGCGTCAAGCTCCCCTAGAACACCTATATCCCCATTTTTAGCAGTAATCAAATTAGTATTATACGCGCTTTCTTTTTGATGCAATGCGCCAAAATAAAATCTATTACCTTGACGTCTTCCAATCTTTATTTTATCGGCTATTATCCCTCCATAAATAGTATTATCTCCAATAAAAGTCACTTCTCCATTAACGTAAACAATACCGGTAGAAGGAGTAAGCGTGACATTTGTAAATGTTTTATCTCCTGAATAATATGTGCCCGCGGATATCGCGTCTTGTTTATACGCTTCATAATTAAAAGAAGGGAACGTGACATTAGACGTATCTTCATATATTGTAGCTAAATCTTTATTCAATCCATTGATAAAAACTAATAAATCCTGCCACCCGCCGGAAAAACCATCTTCATCATGTAATTTAGAACCTTCTTTCACATGAACTCTTGCTGAAATATTGCCCGTTATATTTAACACTGCTAAAATAGCTTTTAAATAAATAGAATGATTCGCGTGAATGTCTCCGGTAATATTTGAATAAGAAAGAAGACTGGCTATTCTCACATCACTGCCGCCGGCGCACATATACATTAATGCTGTCGGTGTATTATCTCTTACTTCTGCTGATACTGTCGCGCGGACACCATCTATTTCGCCTGTGGAACTAATAAGATATTTTTTGCTTGAACTTCCGCTGATACTCTTAGGGCCGATGTATTCCACAGTATATCTACCCGTGTCAAAAGTGCCTGTAAATTCTGAAATGTCCGAAAACCCCTCATTTTTCAATTTAGCAAAGGCGTGATTTATTCCGGCATCCGCGATATTACGCGCCTGTGTTTTTAATTTAACTGTTTTTATAAGCTCTAAATCCTGCTTTAAAACTCCGGTGGAAGAAATAGTTACCATTGTCATAAGCATTACAAACGCCATAACAACTATTAAAACAAAACCTTTTTGTGTTGTGTTTAATTTTATTTTATTCATGTTATATCTAATATTGTTTTACTCTGAATGTTTGAGTTTTTAAAATATAATTTTAAAATTCAAACTGCCTTAGCGCTTCATTCCTCGCGACTACCAAATTTTACGCGCCGAAAAATAGCCAATAATTATTTTCCTGTATTTTTCGGTTCAACCTCGATACTATTTTCTTCACTAATAATTCTGCCGTGAAAATTAAAAGAAAGCCCAACATCTACTTTAAGAACTTTTATAAGGTCATTACCGTCTATGGTAATTTTAACTTCACCAAAATCATTTCTTTTTGCTATATCGCCTTCCAACGCGCAGATACGACTAGGCGCTGTCCACGTTATCGCGACATCATCTACCCAAGAAGAATATACCCCGCTTACTAAAGGCACACCACATGCCCCGCCAAAATCAGTATGCGTTGGGAATATATAACTTTTATTTCCGCCGAAAGAAATTTGTTTTTCTATATAATTTACGTAAGAAATATTTAATGAATGCTCTGGGCATGTCCAAAAAGGCGCCGCGGAAAGTTCCGCGAAAAATTGAGCATATCTTTTATTGGAAATACTGAGAGACGAAGGTGTAATAGAAATTGGTAATATATTATCCCAAACTGCCGCGTCAGACATGTCAACATTACTAGCTGACCGCGCCTTTAACGTTATCCCGGTCCCGGCAGGCTTATTCTGTGACCAGCTTATATTGTTATACACAGGGCTTACTATAGATGTGTCAAACACTTGCGACTCTATTGTGCCTTTATTTTGCCACCCGTCTATTTCTTTAATAAAGAAAAGCTGATTAGATGAAGTGTACTCTCCGCTTGTAATCCCCGCGCCTGTCCAAAAAGGGGTTCCCGCTGTTGTATATGTTCCCGTTTTGATGTATATTGACTGATCTGTATTATCTTCCCAATATTTGGCATCTCCTTTTGAGCTGTCAAATGTTCCAAAACTTACCGGGAATGAAACAAATTCAGGCGCGGGTACATAAAAAGTAATAAAATAATCCGGCGGAAAAATATTATTTTTTATAGTTTTCCTTATCGGGAACGCTATCCATTCACTCCATATTTCTTTGCCGGACGCGAGCCACACGGATTCCAAAACTTCATCAGTATCACCGTTATTATTTCCGTCAAAAATATCTTTAAAAAATAATTGCTGATGACAATGGTATTCTTCCGTGAGTTTACCTAAAGTGCTGGTATTAACGAGCCCGTCAGGGTTATCGTAACGCGACGCGAGTGAAGAATAATCTTCTTTCCTTGTAATATAAACTGATTTTATAAATATGGGATTTTCTTTAGGCGCTATGATGGAAACCCTTATCATATCAACGTCTTCATCAATATACTCATTTTTAATTATGTCGCGGATAACTATACTTTTCCCGCTCTCTCGCGGTAAAAAACCGTCTCTACCTTCTTTAATTTCATCATTAGTTTGAATAAAACCGGACCAACAGGCAAACTTCTGTTCATCCCTATCATCCGTCGTTTCAAGTTTTATACGAACATCATTACCATAAGATACAACATTATTTTTTATAGTATTATCAAATGATGATTCTCTCCACAAGTCATACCAATCCTTAAATTCAATATAGTCTCCTATATGATTCGCGTCATATTCAAGATACCCGTTATTTCCCCATATAGAATCATGAACAATACTAGTAGTATCTCCGCTTGACACGACAGTTCCTAATGGGGCGAATGACGAAATATAATATTCAGTTTCACGGGTACTAGCCGCGGGAACTATTTTCAAATTATCAATACCAAACCCATATCCTGATGAATCCTGATTTTTACCAGTTACGGTAAAACGAATATTATGATCGCCCGGAGATAACTGCGAATATCCAAAAACCACATTTCTTTCAAGGATAGATGAATCTGAGTCATCATAAAAATCCACAACCGCGGATAATGAAGAAATATCAAAAACATCTAAATTATTTTTTATTAAATCGCTGTAATCATCCGCGCTTTCTGAACCTTCTACGATACCTTTAAGGAGTTCTTCCCGCTGAGAACGGTTAAGAGATTTATCAAATGAATTTAAAACACTTCTACGCAATTTTTTTTCACCGTCTTCTTCAACAATATGATAAATAATAGTTTGAGTCCATTCAATTTCTCCAGATTCCTCTGTAGGGAAAAAACCATCATCATCAGTTTCAGCTTTAGGCATTAAAACAGCTGAACTTTTCGGATCATCAGCAGGATAAAATACCATATATGTGGCGCTTGAAAGCCTTATATCATTTTCTAATGTTTCCAGCGCCTTAAGCATGTCTATACGCATTGACGTGTGATATGTTTCGCCTGTCCATGTTTTGTGCGCAAAAATCCATACTGATAAAATTATGCCGACAGCCATTACTGAAAGCACGCTGGCAAATAAAATTTCAGTTAAAGAAAAAGCTTTATTCGATAAAATATATTTTTGGGGTTTAAGCTTCCACATTGCTAAATAACGTCTCCATCACAATAGGCGCGCCTTTTTTTTTGCCTGATTCAAGCCTTGACACGCTAACTTTAACTTTAATAAGTTCAAGATATCCATCATAATTTTCCGTAATTTCAGTGCTTCTCAAAAAATCATTATCCCCGTCTTCATTAACATCAACGCCTGTATCAGTTTCAGACGCGGAAGAAGAAAGCGCGTTAAACGAAAATTTTTTTAAAACATCTATTCTCCGTTCCGCGACAAGCGCGGCAGTAAAAATAATATCGGCTTTAGAAGAAAATGTGACACTATGTGACATAGTAACAAGAACGCTGACGGATATTAACGTTATTATACCAATACTAACGATTACTTCTACAAGAGAAATGCCTGAGACAGGAATAAATATTTTCGAAAAGATGCCGTGGATTTTTTTAAAATTTAAAACCCGTATGGATTCCCGCTTCCGCGGGAATGACAGAAAAGATAACAAGAATAACAGCTGTAGAAAATATGAATATTTAAAACGCACTCTATTTTTCATACACAATAACATCCGATAAATGCAGTTTAGAATCTTCTTTAAGGTCTATTTTACACAAATATTTTTTTTGTATATTTCTTAAAAGCCGCGCTTCTTCAGAAATAAAAGCAGTGCTTACATCAGGATGAGCAATAACAACAAGCTGTTTTATCTTGTTTTTACTAGATAAAAGAAACCTTTCAATTTTTCTAGCGCCTTCAAGCGCGACAGTTTCAGGATTTTTTATAACACCTTTTCCCTGACAATAAGGGCATTCCATATGAGAACTGCCTTCAAGGCTTCTCTGCATGCGCTGACGAGTCATTTCCACTAAACCAAACTGCGATATAGGTTTTATGCTGATTTTGGCTTTATCGCGTTTAAGTTCTTCCTGCAAAACATTAAACACGCCTTCTCTGTGGCTTTTTTGATCCATATCTATAAAATCTATAACTACGATACCACCCACATCGCGCAATATGAGCTGACGCGGTATTTCTCTCGCGGCTTCAACATTTGTTTTATACGCGGTCATTTCAAAATTGTCTCTGCCGGTAAAACGTCCTGTATTAACATCAATCGCTATTAAGCCTTCTGTCTGTTCTATAACAATAGAACCGCCGCTTTTCAAGTCAACCTTTCGTTCAAAAATAGCATCTATCTGTTTTTCTATGTCAAACTTATGGAATAACGGCATTTTACCGTTATAAAGTTTAACCTTCTCGCTTAGTTCAGGCCTAAACGCGCTTAAAAATTTTAATATCTGTTTATATTCTTCTGGAGAATCAACCATAACATACGCGACATTATAATCCAATTTATCCCTAAGAACTTTTAGAACAGCCCCGTATTCCTCGTAAACAACACTAGGCGATACGGCTTTTTCTGCACGGTCTCTAATCCCCTCCCATAATTTCGCGAGATATTCTATTTCTTCTGTCAATTCTTTTTCAGTAACATTTTCAGACATTGTGCGCACTATACAGCCTGTACCTTTTGGTAAATGCAAATTGCGTAAAATGTCATAAATACGTTTACGTTCACTTCTTTCGCGTATCCTTCTTGATATTCCAACATTCGAATCAAACGGCGTAAAAACAGCATACCTGCCCGCGAGGCTTAAATACGTTGTTACTCGGGGGCCTTTTGTTCCTATACTTTCTTTAGATACTTGAATTAAAACTTCCTGATTAGTTTTAAGCATGTCTGAAATTTTTAATTCTTGATGATATCTTTTCGGACGTTTAGGTTTACCGTCGGTTTCTCCATCGCTATTAAAAACAATAACATCCATGTCGCCCACATCGCCGGCTTGAAGAAATGCTTTTTTCTCCATACCAATATCAATAAAAGCCGCGGCAATACCCGGAACAATAGCCGCTACCTTGCCTTTATAAATATTACCCACATATGTTTCGATATCTTCCCGTTCCCACCAAAAATCAATAAGCTTACCGGCGGAAACTATCGCTATACGTTTTTCAACAGGCCCGGCACTTACAAAAATTTCACATTCTTTTGTTTTATTAGTTACTGTTATATCTTTTTTCATTCTACTCCTAAAATTATGCCGCGCTTTTTTTTAACGCGAAATATTAATTATCTTGTTACCTCAAGCACTCTTATGCCGCTGGGGAGCTCTCTATTAAGAGCCTCCGCGATAAACGACGTTTCAACAGAATTTTTCAGCCATAAAAACATTTCTTCGCGCTCGCTCGAGACGCCAAGTTTAAGCGCTCTCATTATACTTAAACGTATACGAGGCGTATACCCGCCTGTTAAAAAAAATGGAAGTTTCGCGCGCCGGACGCTTCTGGCAAAAACTCTCATAAGATCAAGATGAGAAATATAAACCATATCATCTTTTTTGTTGAATATAATTTTATATTTTATGAGTTGGATATTCATAAAGGAAAATATAGGCAGGCTGTAAAATAATTTCAGATTTATTTTTCGCGGGATTTATTATTTCTTTTTTCTGAAATCAAATACTGGTTTTTCTTTTTCAATAGAACCGCTTTCTGCCGCGACAGGAACAACTTTTTTATGTTCCGTAATTTTACCATTTTTCACCTTTCCTGTCTCGCTTATATTTTTACTAGAGTCTTTTTTAGACTTATCATCTGTATAAGCATTCAATGAACTGGCAGGATTAATATCGCACTGCGATAATGTATTAGATTTTATTAAAGAATCTTTAGAATTTTCCAAAATATGAACTGTGACAAAAAATACAACTTCTGTTTTATCAATATTTTTTTGTTTATAATTAAAAATACTGCCCAATAATGGTATCCCTTTAAACATTTTCCCTAAACCCGGAATATCATTATCCTGTTTATCAGATGTCTCTCTTATAAGCCCTCCGATAAAAATGGTCTCTCCGTCTTTTACCATAACCTGCGTGTTTGCTTCGCGGGAATTATAAGTCATTGCCACTGTATTCTGATTGCCGTTTACCTGTAATTCCTGAAACGACGGGACAGTCGAAACCTGCGGTTTTAAATTTACTGTTATTTCTCTATTATCATTCACATGCGGCGTAACTTCAAGGATTACGCCTGTCTCTCTTGGTTCTTTTTCGAATTCCACAGTAACAGTATTCGCAGTATCAGTAGCTTTTACCTGCTTCTGCAAATAAACATTATTGATAACCTTTATTACCGCAGACTGATTATTTAATGTTGTTATTCTCGGGCTTGAAAGAATATTGATGTCATTTAATTGATCTATCATCCTCAAAACCGCGCCAAACTGAGAAAAATCAAGCGTTCCATAAGAAAACACGGAATCCGCGGTTTGAGCCGCGGTAGGAGTCATCATTTGAGTATCATCAATATATGTAAAATTGGTTCGCGAATCTCCTCCGCCAAGCACATTACTTGAAGGGTAGTATTCTCTCTGGCCACCCGGCAAAAACTTTAAAAGCCCTTGGCTGGTAAACGGCACGGTTGTAGGCCTTCTTGCTCCGGACGCTGAAATAATAGCATTCCAATCTATACCAAACTGATCATTTTTATCTAATGTAACTTCAAGAACTTTCGCCTCCAGCATAATCTGCGGGATTTTTTTATCAACCTTCGCGACCATATCTTTAATGACAGCTATTCTCGCCGGAATAGCGGAAACAACTATCGCATTAGCACTCGATAAAAATATTACTTTTTCTCCACTTTTTTCATTTATAATAGATTTCACCGCGTCAATCAATTGTGTAACATTATTGACTGGTCCGGCCGCGCCTTGCGCGCCTTGAGTGCCTTGCGGACTCTCCGTTATATAATTCAAAAGAATAACCTCTGTCACAACCTCCTCATTTTGCAACATTGCTTTAGGCATTACTCTTATAATTTTTCTTTCATCATCACGGGAATACGCGTATCCATAATTTCGCGTAACTATATCCAGCGCGACCTCCCACGGTTTATCGCGAAGTTTAATTGTAACCTTCGCGTCAATACCCGGACTTGGAATAATGTCAACTCCGCCTATTTCTGAAAGATAATTAAGAACGGTATTGATATCCACTTCTTTAAAATTAATTGTAACATTCCCAGAAGAAGGTTTAGGCGCGCTATTATCTATAACAACTTGGCTAGTTTCCGCTTGAATAACTCCGGTGTTTTCTCCTAAACAAAAATCAGGCGGAATAATTAAAACTGCCAAATAGAAAAAAATAGATACAATCCTATAAAAATTTTTATTTTTTTGTTTCATGCTAATCTCCATAAATTATAAATATCCTCTATATCACTCATAAAGTTTTACATTATACACTTTACCATTTTCACTCAAAATGATTTCATTAGCTGTTATTTTTTCTATAGTAACACCATTTCCTAATAATTGTTTTTCATGAGCTATTTCACCATTTATAACAGCGGCAAAATTCCCGTCTTGCGTTTTAATAATACCTTCCAAAGAAATATTTTTTACAATAAAATGTCCCGAGCCGTTATTTACTTTTCCACTAGAACCACCGCCGATTAATGGCACAAAAGGGTCTCGCTTACCTAAAGGCATATAGGCTTCACTCTTGGCTTTTATCACCCCGCCGCAAATAATAATTAACGCGATGGCAAAACTAATACTAAAATTTATTCTACGCATAAATTTAAAGCCCTCTCCGAGTTTTCCCAAAAACCGAATTAGCCGTCTTCATCCGGCTCTAATTTATTTTTTAGGTTAAAATTTAAACAAACGAAATTTTATTTATTTATAGAAACATACACATTAAACATCATCACTACATCATGCGAGTATGGGGTATCTTTATTGGCGTTTATTTTAACATCTTTAATTTCTATAAGATATTTCCCTTCTTCCAAAATATCGATAAACCGCCCCAAATCATGAAAGCCGCATTTAGCCGTAAGTTTTACGGGAAGCTCTTTAAAATATTTGTCCCTGCCGTCTTTTATCTCCGTCTCACGCGTGTCATAAGGAGTAAGGCTCCCGATTTTCACTTCGGTCTTACTAGCGACTTCGGCTATATTTTTCAAAAGAGCGGTTATATCTTTCTCGCTAAAAAAACATTCCTCATTCACGGCAAAATCTTCTTCTAAAAGTTTTATCTTTTTTTCCATCTCTTTTTGCAGGGCTAAATTTTTACGCAATGTTTCTATCTTTTGGCGCACAAGTTGCGTATCATTAGAAAACTTAATAATATTTACACAACTGAATACTGCCACGATAGATAATAACACGCTTATTAAAATAAGCGCGCCTGAAATAATATAAATTTGTTTATACGGATCGTTTAGATATTGTTTTATATCCTGAACTGTAAAACTTTTCATCGTTCTCCTGTATCGCTGACGACGTAATACCGTAATATATTAATTTGGTCTTAACCTGCAAATTATTTTAAAAGACATAGCTTCTTCAGTATTTATCATCTGTTTATTCACACCCTGCAATGTAATTGCTTCAAAATAATCTGCCAAAAATTTTTCTTTTTTTAAACTATCTATAAATTTAGCCACAACTCCCGTTGCCGTGTCTTGACCGTTGACAGCATATCCGTATAAAACTACCATATCCTTATTTTTTAAAGCCTGCTTCTTTTTAGAATCAGACTTTTTAGAGTTACCTTTTTCCGAAACAATTTCAAAAGCAGAAAACCACATATTATCAACAACTGCCGCGTTAAGACTATTTAACACCTTTGCCCATTTAAAATCCGATTTCGATATTTTTTTCGCTAACTCAATTTGGCCTTCCAATTGTTTAAGACGGCTATTTAAAAAATCCACCATCTTTCTATTATCAATATTCTTATCCCATACTTTTTTTACGTCATTAAACTGAGCTATCTTAAAAAACATTACAAATAAAAGCATACAAGAAATAATCAAAATAAAAATCGCGGCTAAAAAAATAATCGGAAGTAAAAAACGTGGAGGCTCTTTCCCTTCATTCTTCTTTTTTCGCATTGATTCTGGTAATAAATTTAATTCAATCATTGTTCACACTGCCGTTATCTTAAAGCCGCGCCCGCGCTTACGGCTAATTTCGGAAAAACTAGATGAGAATTTATTTCTTTCAACAAATTCTCATCACATATAAACTTCTCAAACGGATTCCAAATTTTAATATCCATCCCTATTTCTTCTTTCATATACTCAATAATTTTCTGATTTACAACAACTCCGCCTGACAAATAAATCCCGGAAATATTTTTATGATAATTACTCTCAAAATATCCCACTGATATTTCTATTTCTTTTACCAATTTTTTCAAGGCTGTCTCCATGGAGCCGAACACATTATCACTCTTATCAGAGCTACATTCCATGCAGGCTTTTTCAGCCTCAACTAAAGGTAAATCCATATCACAAGAAACCGCTTTATTCATATCCTTAGCACCAAGCTGAATAAACCGCATAAACCGCGGCAACCCACCCTCAGAAATAAGAAAATTAACCTTAGAATAACCCCAATCAATAAAAGCGTATACTTTATCGTTGTCCACAGGATACGCTATTAAAAAAGCGTTCAAAACAGAAAAAATATCTAAATCTATAACATCAATATTTATTCCGAGTTTTTTAAATAACTCAAGCCGCGCGTCAACTAAATCTTTTTTCACAGCTGAAAGAATAACATTCATTTCTCCGTCTTCAGGACTATCTAAAGGGAAAAAATCAATTACAACATCACTGGCATTAAATGGAATATATCTTTCCGCATCCATTAAAATAGCATTCTTAAGCTCATTCTTAGTCATCTTAGGCATTTTTACAAACCGCACAATGACTCCCGCACCTGACATAGCAATATTAACATTATTAGCCCGCGCGCCTAATCCTGATAATACCTCAGTTATTATTTTTTCCAAATCAGAACTATTTTTATTCGCCTCCTGAAAACAAATATCTTTTATCTTATATCCAACAACACGGATAATATCAGCTTTCTTTTCCAACGCGACAGCTTTAATAGACCTTGTGCCGATATCAAGCCCTATACTAATTTTAGAATGCTCCTGTTCTTTTATATACATACTTTGAAAAAAACTAGAAGCATCTTTTAAAATAGACTTTACATTTGATACTTTCATAATAATCTCGATTGGCCTCATTAAACCCGGGTTTTGCAATAGGCCAGAAGTCTATTGCAAAATCCGGGCTAAACAGCGAATATGCCTGCTATTTTGAGTTAAAACAACTTTTGAGTAGGCTTTATAGCAAGGTTAGCACATGAATATACAAGCGTCAAGAAACGGCATGTTTTTTTTATAAGATTAAAATACTGCTATTTTTTACACATCTTTTTTACGTGTAAAAACGAAGGGCGCGGAAGAATGATATCCTGACTTTACGCGGAAAGTAAAATTTTAAGTAACAGCCGGTTAGTTTTATATACATCTTCTTTAAAAGATGAGGGAAGGCTTAGGACAATAGCCTGCGCTATTTTTTTAAATTCTTCATAATTTTCAATATTAAAATTTGTATTATTTTTATACTCGCTTCCATTTAAAACTTTATACAACTCAAATAATGCCTTTAACCCTATCTCTCCGCCTCTAGCATAACTTCTTAACGCCAAAAGTAAGACCGAAACCTGATTTTCATCATTAAAAATTAAAGTATCAATACCCGCATCCGCTGGTATTTTATCTTTCCATTCTTTTGGGATAGCAACGTATACCTTATCATATTTCGCGCGCTGTTCTGCCAGTTGACCTTAATACCTAGAAATCTCTTGTTCGATATTAACAGCCATTTCAGTATCCGCGATATATATTTTTTCAGTTGATAAAGCCTTTTCAGACGCCTTGTTAATTTTAGCCGACCATACACGTTGGGGCGCGACTATTAACCGGGTAGGTATTACATAGCAAACACTATTGCCATTATTCGGCACATCTATAAATGACTGTTGAATATCGCCTATTTTATAAGCTTGAGATAATATGTTAGAATCTTTCAATTGCTTTTTAAAGTTTTTTTCTTTTTTTATAAAATCTTTTTCATTACCGCAAAATGGGACATCCCACCCGCTTAATACACCCTTAACGTAATCTGTATCAATATCCATGCCGTCATTTTTCAAAATTGCCGCGATCTTTTCCCTTATTCCAATAACTGAATATATCTGCGCTAAATTCATTCCTTTAAGTTCGCCGTCTTTAAAAGCTCTCAATTCGGAATATATTTTTACATCTGAAACTACTGTCTCTTTTTGGAAAGATTCTTTTAAATATTCACTTATCAATTTTAATTGCTTTGCTGTCACGTCTATTTTCGGCACATCCCACTTCTCCGCGTTAAACTGTTGAACACCTCTAGCGCCGCTACGGACGAGTAATTCCTTAACCTTTTCTCCTTGTCCTATAACACTATGCATTTGTCCTAAATTCATGTCTTTCATTTCTTCATTTTGCAATAAATCAAAATATATTTCTATCCCGCCGGCTCCCAATTTACCCGCCTCATACGTTTTCTTTAAATATTCAACTATCAATTTAAATTGCTTTACTGTCGTGTTTATTATAGGAACTTCCCAAGTTTTCGCGTCAAACTTATCTATATCTCTAATTCCCGCTGATACGAGTAAGTCCCTCACCTTTTTCACTGTTCCTATAACACTATGTATTTGTCCTAAATGCATATCTTCTAACACCGTCTCTTCCATTAAATCAAAATATATCCCTACGCCTCCTCTTTAACGCCCCTCACTATAATATTTTAATAAGCTGTCTCTTATTTTTAAAACATTATCATATGACGTATTAAATCCGCTTTTAGGGATTATTGCCTTACCTACAGCGTTTTTTACTATCTCATGAATTTTTATCTGGTTTATACTAATTTTTCTCCATCAGAACGAATAAAACCTAAAGAATCATACGGAACAACATGGGATAGTTAGCGGAAGCGTGCTTATAAAAATGCTGATAGATAATAAAAATGAATTAGGTTTAGATATAAAAGCGCATAAGGGAAAAATTAGTATAAACCAGATAAAAATTCATGAGATAGTAAAAAACGCTGTAGGTAAGGCAATAATCCCTAAAAGCGGATTTAATACGTCATATGATAATGTTTTAAAAATAAGAGACAGCTTATTAAAATATTATAGTGAGGGGCGTTAAAGAGGAGGCGTAGGGATATATTTTGATTTAATGGAAGAGACGGTGTTAGAAGATATGCATTTAGGACAAATACATAGTGTTATAGGAACAGTGAAAAAGGTGAGGGACTTACTCGTATCAGCGGGAATTAGAGATATAGATAAGTTTGACGCGAAAACTTGGGAAGTTCCTATAATAAACACGACAGTAAAGCAATTTAAATTGATAGTTGAATATTTAAAGAAAACGTATGAGGCGGGTAAATTGGGAGCCGGCGGGATAGAAATATATTTTGATTTATTGCAAAATGAAGAAATGAAAGACATGAATTTAGGACAAATGCATAGTGTTATAGGACAAGGAGAAAAGGTTAGGGAATTACTCGTTCGTAGCGGCGCTAGAGGTGGTCAACAGTTTAACGCGGAGAAGTGGGAAGTGCCTATAATAAACGCGACAGCAAAGCAATTTAAATTGATAGTTGAATATTTAAAGAAATCGTATGAGGCGGGTAAATTGGGAGCCGGCGGGATAGAAATATATTTTGATTTATTGCAAAATGAAGAAATGAAAGACATGAATTTAGGACAAATGCATAGTGTTATAGGACAAGGAGAAAAGGTTAAGGAATTACTCGTCCGTAGCGGCGCTAGAGGTGTTCAACAGTTTAACGCGGAGAAGTGGGATGTGCCGAAAATAGACGTGACAGCAAAGCAATTAAAATTGATAAGTGAATATTTAAAAGAATCTTTCCAAAAAGAGACAGTAGTTTCAGATGTAAAAATATATTCCGAATTGAGAGCTTTTAAAGACGGCGAACTTAAAGGAATGAATTTAGCGCAGATATATTCAGTTATTGGAATAAGGGAAAAGATCGCGGCAATTTTGAAAAATGACGGCATGGATATTGATACAGATTACGTTAAGGGTGTATTAAGCGGGTGGGATGTCCCATTTTGCGGTAATGAAGAAGACCTTGCGCGAAGAATAAATGATATGAATAAAGCCGTCCGTACAATTACTAAAAAATCTCCCGGAACAAGCGATTTGTCGGAAGAAGACGTTACCAAAATTTTACAGGATATACACGCGAAACTAAAAAATAATATCGCTCCGCAAGAATTAAGAGAATACGCGGCTGTTAGCAATTTACTGGAAATAATAGAAACTACCAAGCAAGCGAACGCTCCGCCAAAGTTTGTCATAGGGCTTTTAGGCACAATAAAGAATGCCCTCCTTGAAATAGCCATTGTTCCTGAGTCTAGAATATCTTTTGCGCGGCCGGATAAGGGAAAAGACATATATGCTATTACAGAAAAAATAGGGAATAGATATGTAATCTATATAACATCAGGACTAGTCGAGTATATACAAACTAATCAAAAAAATAACATAATAAGCCAAGTTTTGGCGCATGAATACGCGGAAAATATCTTGGGCGCAGAACATAAACTTGCGTGTAAGTTTGAATTGTGTTTTTCAAGAAATAAAAGTTTTTCAGAACTGACGGCGTTGTCAATAGATACGGCGAGAGTAGAAGATATTGAGTATCTTAGAAGTATAAAGAAGAAACATCCCGCGGATAAAGATAAAGAATTTTACAAATATGTCCAAAATAAATTAAAAGTATTGGAAATAGAAGAAAAATCCTTCCGTCCAAAAGAGTCTGTAAAACAAAAAACGCGGACGAGACAATCATCCCAAACAATAACCCCAATCCGCGCATTAGAAGAAACATTAAGATATATCTATGATGAAAATCAGAAAAAAGACGCGAAAGGCGAGCCGATAAGGCCGTGCGGAATACACCTAGAAGAACTCGCGGAACAACATGAAATAATTAGTGGAAGCGTGCTTATAAAAATGCTGATAGATAATAAAGATGAATTAGGTTTAGGTATAAAAGCGCATAAGGGAAAAATTAGTATAAATCAGAGAAAAATTTATGAGATCGTGAAGGATGCGATCGGCAAGGCAATAATTCCAAAAAGTGGATTTAACGCGGCATATGATAATGTTTTAACAATAAGAGATAGTTTATTGAAATATTATAGAGAAGATCGTCTAAGAGGAGGTGTAGAAATATATTTTTATTTGATGAAAGAAGAGGGATTATTAGAAATGAATTTAGGTCAAATACATACTGTTATTGGTACAGGCCGGAAGGTAAAAGAACTTCTTAAAAGCAGTGGTATTATAGATAGTAATAATGTTGACGAAAAAAATTGGAATGTTCCTATAATAAACACGACAGTAGACCAGGTAAAATGTATAGCGGAATATTTAAAAATAAGATATGAAAGTAATAGCTTGGGCATAGGAGGTATAGAGATATATTTTGATTTAATAAAAGAAGAGAAATTAAAAGAAATGCATTTAGGGCACATACATAGTGTTATAGGGCAGGGAGAAAAAGTAAAGGTATTGTTAGAACGTTTTGGCGTTAAAAATGTGGAACTGTTTAACGCCAAAAATTGGGATGTGCCATACATAAACGCGACAGTAGAACAGGTAAAATGTATAGCAGAATATTTTTTAAAGAGAATATATGAAGAGAATAGTTTAGGTATAGGAGGAATAGATATATATTTTGATTTAATAAAAGAAGAGAAATTAAAAGGAATGCATTTAGGGCAGATACATAGCGTTATAGGGCAGGGAGAAAAAGTAAAGGTATTGTTAGAACGTTTTGGCGTTAAAAATGTAGAAACATTTGACGAAAAAAAATGGAATGTTCCTGTAATAGACGTGACAGTAGAACAGGTGAAATGTATAGCAGAACATTTAAAGGGAAGATATGAAAAGGATAGTTTGGGGATAGGAGGAATAGATATATATTTTGATTTAATAAAAGAAGAGAAATTAAAAGGAATGCATTTAGGGCAGATACATAGCGTTATAGGGCAGGGAGAAAAAGTAAAGGTATTGTTAGAACGTTTTGGCGTTAAAAATGTAGAAACATTTGACGAAAAAAAATGGAATGTTCCTGTAATAGACGTGACAGTAGAACAGTTGAGAGTTTCAGTAGAATATATAATAGAAGTTTTCTCAAAAAAAATGGCGGTTTTTGACGCGAGAATATATTCTTAATTGAGAGAAATTCAAAATAGAAAACTTCAAAAAATGAATTTGTCTCATATACATACAATGATAGGAACAAAAGAAAAAATAGAAGCAATTTTGCGATATGGAGGCATTAATATTGATACATCTTACGTGAATGATGTATTAAAAAAGTGGAATGTGCCTGTCGTTAGAAGTGAAGAAGAGCTTGCGCAAATAATAAAAGAGATGTCAGCGACGAGAAAGTTTATTACCAAAAAATCTCCGGGGACAAGTGGTTTGAGGGAAAACGGCGCGGAAAAAATTTTAGAAGATATACACGCGAAAATAAAAGATAGTATAGTGCCGCAAGAATTAAGAGAATACGCGGCCGCTAGTAATTTACGGGAAATAATAGAAACTACCAAGCAAGCGAATGCTCCGCCAAAGTTTATTAATGAACTAATAGAAACATTAGTTGGGAAGTTTTTAGTAGTAGTTCCTGTTCCGTATGATTCTTTAGGTTTTATTCGTTCTGATGGAGAAAAAGATATATACGTTATAACTGAACGAAAAGAGGACAAGGATATAATTTATGTCACAACAGGGTTATTAAAATATATAAGAGAAAACAAAAAAGAAAATCTTTTAAGCGAGCTCCTCGCGCATGAGTTTAGTGAAAATTGGCTGGGAAAGTCTCACCGTAAGGCAGTTCAAAGTGAATTATATTTCTCAAAGAATAAACATTATTCAGAGTTAACCGCGCTCGCGATAGACAGCGCGACAGTAGAAGATATTGGGTATCTTAAAAGTATAAAGAAGAAGCATCCCGCGGATAAAGACAACAAATTTTATGAATATGTTCAAAATAAATTAAAAGTATTAGAAATAGAAAAACAATCCCGCGATCTGAAAGAGCCTAGAAAACAAGCAATACCAACGTCCCAATCCTCCCAAACAATAACTCCAATCCGCACATTAGAAGAAACCTTAAAATATATCTATGATGAAAATCAGAAAAAAGACGCGAAAGGCGAGCCGATAAGGCCG
>JYNY01000075.1 GCA_000954095.1 Candidatus Omnitrophus magneticus
GTCAGTCTCCTTCCTGAAAAAATCAGACGAACTCTTTTACACGCAAAAAAAAATTAACGATTTTGTTTGGCATATTTTAAATGATAAAGACCCTGAAAAAAATTTAAACCCAACTTTTTCTGATAACGCACAAAATAAAAACATGCCTCCAAAAACAATAATGAACAATATCCCTTATATCCCGGTAAAAATAAATAATGAACAATATCTAATAAAAACTTCAAAAAAATTACCAAACATTAAATGGCTACCCAGCCTGCCATACGCTGATAAAAAAATAAATTTATCTTCAATTTATTCTTCCTTATCCAACGACACTCCGCGCATGATTATAAAAATCGCGGGACGTTATTACAAATGGGCACTGAACAAAAAATATTCATCGCCGCGTGATATAAAAATTTTAGAAAAATCGGAGAGTAAGAACAGCTAAAACATTTTGTCTATTTCACACATTACATTTTTTCAGGAAGGGCTATATTTAAAAGATTTAATCCATTAGAGAGAACAATCCTCGCGCATTCCACAAGAAAAAGCCTCGCGCGGGAAAGTTCTTTATCGCTTGAAACAACTCGGCATTCAGTATAAAAAGAATGAAATTTTCTGGAAAGATCATTAAGATATGTAACAATCTTGCTTGGCTCTAACGCGTCTCCAGCGGATTGCACGACAAAAGGGAATTCGCTTAACGCTCGTATAAAAACTTTTTCCGTTTTATGCGAAAGAAGAGACAAAGAAGCGCCTTCCAAAGACAATCGTTCTTCCTGTTTATCATTAAATTCTTTTATACTGCAAATTCTCGCGTGAGCATATTGTATGTAATAAACCGGGTTGTCGTTCGATTCTTTTTTAGCAACCTCAATATCGAAATCAAGATGGCTGTCCAGCCTTCTCATTAAAAAAATAAACCGCGCCACATCAACGCCAATCTCATCAAT
>JYNY01000068.1 GCA_000954095.1 Candidatus Omnitrophus magneticus
TTCTTTACCTAAATTGCCAAAAGACGTTACAGATAGAAATAGAACAAGCCCATTTTTGCCCCCTCCCATATAAAAACAAAAATAACCGGTTATTATATTTATTTCTTAATAGAAATATTCTTTCATAACAAACATCGAAAGCAAGTATACTTAACCAATTGAATAGAGTCAAGTAAGCCTAAAACTTTTTATAATACCATAAATTTTTTACATTAGTTGATGTGCTTTATTTATATCTCAATCTTTGCGGCATATTCTTACAATAAAAAATTGCGACATTATTCTTGATATTTATTTGTTATTGGAAGACGTCTATCTTTACCGAATGATTTAGGTGTAATGCGGATACCCGGCGGGGATTGGCGCCTTTTATATTCACTTTTATCAACAAGATTAATTATATTTTTAATCACTGTTTTTCCGGCGCCTGTTTTTTGTATATCAATAATACTTTTATCTTCTTCAATATACAACTTAAGTATCTGATCCAAAATATTATACTCCGGCAAAGAATCTGTGTCTTTCTGATTCGGTCTTAACTCCGCTGATGGCGCGCGTTTTATAATAGTTTTTGGAATTAATTCTCGATTTGTTTGTTTATTGATAAAATTAGATAATTCATAAACTACTGTTTTAGGAACATCTTTTATAACAGCGAATCCGCCTGCCGTGTCTCCATATAATGTAGAATACCCTACAGCAGTCTCGCTTTTATTGCCCGTGGTTAAAACAAGCCACCCATAATTATTTGAAAAAGCCATTAATATATTGCCTCTAATTCTGGCCTGTAAATTTTCTTCAACAATTCCGCGCGCGCCATCTTTAAAAACAGGCGCTAAAATTTCTTTATACGCGTTCATAGCTGTCTCAATTGGCACTTCATAAAACATTATTTCTAAATTTTGAGCGATTTTTTTTGCATCATTAAATGTTTCGCTCGATGAATAAGGCGACGGCATTGTTACTCCAATAACATTTTCTTTTCCCAGAGCCTCGCACGCGATTACCGCGGTAAGCGCTGAATCTATCCCGCCGCTTAATCCTAAAATAATTTTTTTAAAACCATTTTTAATAACATAATCTTTTGTGCCCAAAACAAGGGCTCTATATATTTCTTCTATATTGCCCATTTTTTTAGTTAAACTATTTACGTTCCCTTGCTGTATATTGGAATTCTCTATGAATTTTTTTTTTACCAAATTTATTTTTTCTTGTTTTAATGCGGGAAAAATATAAATTCTTTTTAATGTATTTTGCTTTTTTTGTACCACAGGGGCTTTTTTAAATTTATCCAAATTTATATCAGCAATAACTAAATCTTCTTCAAAATGTTTTCCTCCCGCGATTATTTCTCCTCGCGGATCAACAATGAAACTTGCTCCGTCAAAAACAAGCTCGTCTTGGCCTCCTATAAGATTCGCGTAAACAATAACCGCGTTAGTTTCTCGGGCCCTGTCTCGCGCTAAATCTACCCGCTCTTTGCTTTTTCCAGCGTGATACGGCGATGCTGAAATATTAAAAATTATATCCGCGCCTCCTGCGGCTTGTGCCATATAAGGCCCGTT
>JYNY01000069.1 GCA_000954095.1 Candidatus Omnitrophus magneticus
CTCAGTGTCCCATAGATTAAGCTGATTTTCCGCCCCTCGCGAGTGACGCTCTTCTGTAATAAAACCCGCGTGGATACTGGGCTTTACATTTATTTTTTAAAAATTTTTACTTCCCGCAACATTTTTTATATTTTTTTCCGCTACCGCACGGACAATCATCATTTCGGCCGACCTTCTCTCCATCTCTTTTAAAAGTAGACTGCGCGTCTAAAACATTGCCTATATTTTCTCTTTTATTCCCGCTTATTTCACGTCTTCGCGTTACAGAAGGATTTTCTTCCATACTACTTTCTCCTTGACGCATTCCTCCGCTTGAAATAGCTGAAAAATCTTTACGTTCACACACTGCTTTTCTAGAATCAAAAACATTTTTCACAGCCGGCGCCTGTTCCACAGCGTGAATCAGCATAATTCTTTCGCTTATAACACTATCAGTTTTTAAAACAAGTTTCTGAAACATTTCAAACGCTTCATATTGAAATTCAATAAACGGATCTTTCTGTCCGTAAGCCCGCCATGAAATGCCTTCTCTGAGTTCGTCTATTTCTCTTAAATATTCTTTCCAATGAGAGTCTATCGCGGTAAGCATTATCCAACGCGTAAGGCGCGTAAAACGTTCTTTTCCTATGATTAATTCCCTAGAAGAATAGGCTTCCCGCGCCTTATCAATAACAAAATCTAATATTTCATCTTGTGTTTTCCCGTCAAGCTCTTCGGGTTTTATACAAATCGCGTATTTATAGGTGAGTTCTTTCAAAAGTACCGATTCTTCTAAAGTCTCGGTACGAGCCTTAACAAACGGTTCAATACTCGACGCAAACGCGTCTAAAAATTCTTCGACTAAATTATCGCTTTCAAGAATTATTCTTCTTCGTTTATAAATAACTTCTCTTTGTTTATTCATTATGTCGTCATATTTCAAAAGATGTTTTCTGATTTCAAAATGCTGCATTTCAACCCGTTTTTGCGCGGTACGGATAGCATGACTCACAAGCGGATTTTCAATAACTTCGCCTTCTTCCATACCGAGCCTGTCCATAATAGATTTTATTTTATCAGATCCAAAAATTCTCATTAAATCATCTTCAAGCGAAAGATGAAATCTGGAAGAACCCGGGTCTCCCTGTCTTCCCGAACGGCCGCGGAGCTGATCATCTATTCTTCTTGATTCATGCCGTTCTGTTCCTATCACATGAAGCCCGCCTGTTTTCAGAACTTCATCATGTTCTATTTGCGTTTCTTGTTTAGAGGCCTCAAAAAATTTCGCGTACGCTTTTTCCATTGCTTCAATATCATTTGTATTTAAAGCGGCTGTTTTATCTTTAGCGATTTCCGCGGGGTTTCCGCCAAGAAGAATATCAGTACCTCTTCCAGCCATGTTAGTAGCTATAGTTACTGAACCATAACGCCCTGCTTGAGAAATAATATGCGCTTCTCGTTCATGATACTTAGCGTTAAGCACATTATGTTTAACGCCTTTCTTCGTAAGGAGCTTACTTAAATGTTCTGATTTTTCTATTGAAATTGTACCGACAAGAACCGGCGCGCCTTTTTTATTAAGGGCTTCAACATCATTAACGATCGCGTCAAATTTTTCTTTCTCTGTTTTGTATATACGGTCAGGCATATTTTGACGACTCATGGGTTTATTGGTAGGTATCTGAACAACAGGCAAAAGATAAATATTTTCAAACTCAGCTTCTTCAGTTTTAGCTGTTCCTGTCATGCCGGCAAGTTTATCGTACATACGAAAATAATTTTGAAGCGTTATTGTAGCGAGTGTCTGGCTTTCTCTCTGAACTTCCACGCGCTCTTTAGCTTCAAGCGCTTCATGTATACCTTCTGAAAATCTTCGTCCCGGCATCATTCTTCCGGTAAACTCATCAACTATAACTATTTTATTTTCATGCACAACATAATCCACATCTTTTTCAAAAAGGATATACGCCTTTAAAAGCTGTTTAACACTATCAACATTACGTTCTTGTTCTGTGTATTTTTCCATAAGAGCGCTATTTTTCAGGATACGCTCTTCATCTGAAATTTCAAGAGAAGCAATTTCGGCAAGTTTTGCTTCTATATCTTCCAGCATAAATTCTATGCCGAAATGTTCTTTCATAAATGACTGCCCTTTAGCGCTGAATGTGGCCTCGCGGGTCTTTTCATCATAAACGTAATATAACTGCTCCAAAATTTCATCGCGTTCTTTTTCCATTGTTTTACTGTCAAAAAGGCTTTGCGCGCGGTCAAGCATCGCTTTCGCTTTTCTATCTTTAAGCACTATATCTAGAAATTCTCTATTTTTCGGGTCCGCTTTATGAATAAGATAAAGATACGTTCCCAATTCATCTTTCCCATCTTTATAGGCAAGTTTAAATTTTTCCACAAACTCTCGGACAAGTCGTTTCTGCTGACGCACAACATCATCAACTACAGGCCTCATTTTATTATACGCTTCATTTGTTTCATCAACAGGCCCGGAAATAATAAGCGGTGTCCGCGCTTCATCAATTAAAATACTGTCAACCTCGTCAACAATAACAAAACTCTGATAACTCTGAACCACGCTGTCTATACCGTCAACCATATTATCCCGTAAATAATCAAATCCGAACTCATTATTTGTTCCATAAACGATATTAGCGCTGTATTCCCCCTTTTTAGCATCAGGCCGCATATCATGCTGTATAACTCCAACAGTAAGGCCTAAAAATTCATAAATTTTTCTCATCCATTCCGCGTCTCTTTTCGCGAGATAATCATTAACTGTAACGATATGAACTGTTTCTCCCGTAAACGCGTTTAAACTTGCGGCAAGCGTGGCTACCAATGTTTTACCTTCACCGGTAGTCATTTCAGAAATTCTGCCTTCATGTAGAACCATCCCGCCTATAAGCTGTACGTCAAAATGCCTTAACCCTATGGTTCTTTTTGATGCCTCCCTTACAAGCGCGAAAACCTCAGGTAATTTAGGACTAATCACGCTGTTTTTCAATTCTTTCAATTTCTTTTTATACTTACTTCGCTCCTGCATAGAAATAGCGCCGCTAATGAGGTCTCTTATTTTTTTCACTTCATCATCAATATTTTTGCGGGCTAAAGAAAGTTCATCTTTCAAAATTTTCGCTCTGGCCTTTAAATCATCATCCGAAAGAATTGTTAATGGTTGTTCAAATTCATTTATTTTTTTGACAACCGGCCAAAGTTTGGCAAGCTCCCGCTCATTGGCTGTTCCAAAAAATTTTCTTATAATTTTAGAAAAAAAATTCAACATTAGCGTTCTCCCTTCAAAAAAATAGTTAATAATCATTCATATTTTTTATGACTTATCTCATCACATAATTTTTCAAAAAAATTCTTTACCGGTTTTAACACATCGCTCTCAGTGTCCCATAGATTAAGTTGTTCTGCCGCGTCTCCTATTCTTTTTCCCGGCTCTTCATTAGCGCTTAAATACGCGTATATTTTCGCTTTATCTATTTCCTTGCTAGGAATATTTATCCCTTTAGCCATTAGACAATTTATAAAACGATTTATACATTCATTTTTATCAGGCTCATTTTGTTCTACTACCCGCGTCAATAACGTTTCAAGCATTCCGTTACTCTTATTATCCGGAAAAATAAAGGATGCTGTTTTTATTGCTAAACCTAACTTTAAAAAAATTTCTTTAGTGCTTTCTTCTGCGGAAAAAAAATCAGTATCCGCATCGCGGATAATTACAAAACAATTTACTTTATCAATAAAACCCGGTTCCTTAGTAATAGCACTAATATTACTATCATTGGGTTGGCATCCTATATAACGAAATTGAATATTATAAAAGCCCCATTTTTTACAAAGATATTTTAAAAACCTAGCGTCATCCTTACCTTCAACTGCCACAAGGATTGGTTTTTCTATACTAGATTGTTTCTCCATCAACGAACCTCCAAATCATTGTCCAATACCGCTTTAATGGTATTTTCATCATACGCAACACTTTTAATTCCTTGTTTTGTTTCTTCAAGCCTAAATATACCAAGTTTAAATTTTTCTTTATTTGAAAATGCTTCTACCGCGGCATGTATACATTCTAAGCTATGCGTTGTTGCAAATACTTGAACGTTATATTGTTCAGCAATTTTTTCAATGAGTTGCCATATAGGCAATAACGCTTTCCAATGTAATCCAACTTCAATCTCATCAATTAATACACATCCATGTGAGGCTTTAAGCATATAAATAATTAATCGCAATATTTTCATCATTCCTAATCCGGCTAACGGTAACGGCATAAGACGTTCTTTCCCTATATCAACTAAAATAGTAGCATCTACGCCTGTTATTCTGATTTTTATATCTTTAAGACGCGGTTCTAAAATTTTTAACGCGTCAATAATTTCTTTATCTTTTTTTATTTCCAATAATTGGCTCACCTCGCGTGGATAGATGCGAATGGTGAAATTCATTGTATTGATGAAATTATTAGGGATAAACAATTGGCGCAGAGTGTATGGCGCTCCGCGATGGACGCTATAAACGCGTCTAAAAAAGACGGGGCGAAAAAATTAACAAGCGTTAAGCAAGTTAAAGAAGTGATAGCGTATCATGAAAATATTCATGTCAAATTTAGGAATAGAAAATATAAAGAATTAATCGCGAGTTTTAAAAAGAAACTTGAAGAAGAAGTTTTTAAAGAACCTCTTACTCTAACCCACCCATTTATTCAAGCCTTTAGCGCTGTTTACGGTAAACCCCATCATTATACGGATACCACCATGGATTCCCGCTGTAGTTTACCCCGTGCCATGACACGGGGCGGGAATGACCGTGTTGTTGATTTCTATTCGAGTTTGTCCGATAGCGGTAGCCTGCGCGAGAATGCCGCCCATTCTGTCATTCCTGAGAAAGCAGGAATCCAAGAGGATGTAAATATTGATAACAGTAGCGATCAGATAAATTGGTATTTAGAAGAATTCCTTACTTTATATCTGCAAGAGCAAAATTTATTTAATGATAGTGACGCGGTTATTCGAAGGATGGGAAAAGTCTCTTTTGATATTCTTGCGGCGCAAAACAAAATAAACTATGTAATTGCTGATCTTTTTGATTCAAAATTTATTAGGATTATTAAATATTTTAAAAAAATATGGACGGAATTTTTTTCTTCTATTATTTTGTTTGGTGTATTTTTTTTGTATAGGCCTTTTTATTCTTATGGGAAAAATCATATAGATGCATCTAGTAATATTAGTGGCGCAAGCGCTACTAATTCAATAGCTACGCAGATAAAAAGAGTTATTAATATAGCAATGAATAAACAGAGACTTGTAGACGAGGGCGTAATAAAAGAATATGAAAATATTATTTATGAAAAATATTTAGTAACACAGGTGGTTAACAATATTAAAGATGTATTGTATGGTAAAAATATTATTAATAACGAAAAGGGAATGGGGAATCTTCCTAACCAAAAGGATAAAGGATATTTTTATGAAGCGTATGCAAATTTTAAGAATGATTTTGATCCAAAGAAGAATATTTTAGTTGAAGTGCATCTTGACGCGATAAAGGGTTATTCGTTATATGAGGAGACTAGGGCATTTCTCATTGAAGAGAATCCAAAAAATTCAGCTGTTTCAATAGTGACTGTTGTAAAGGATGGTAATACGGTTATTGATAAGAAGAATTTTACACACTTTTTATTACTGCATTTTCCATCAGTAGCTATATTGGAGGTGTTACGCATTGATGAGTATATGTCAATGTCTAAAGATGAATTTGAAAAACATATACGCGAACAGGTTTATCCACTGTTAAAAGATTTGTCAAATCGTACTGGTAAAAAAATAGTATTAGTTCCGGGACATGGCGGAAATGGAAAGGGAGGATTATCTCAAGGTGCGGTATTAGATATAGATAAATTAAGAGTGAATTTATCACAAAAATTCCGTTTCTCAAATTTTATCTGGCAGAATTTTAAGGAGTTGTTAAAGACCCGCGTAGGAAAAGATGTTTACGAACTTGTGAAAACTTACGGCCTCGCGTGGATAGATGCGAATGGTGAAATTCATTGGATTGATGAAATTATTAGGGATAAACAATTGGCGCAGAGTGTATGGCGCTCCGCGATGGACGCTATAAATGCGTCTAAAAAAGACGGGGCGAAAAAATTAACCAGTGTTCAAGAAGTTAAAGATGTAATAGCGTATCATGAAAATATTCATGCAAAGTTTCGCGATAGAAAATACAAAGAATTAATCGCGAGTTTTAAAAAGAAACTTGAAGAAGATGTTTTTAAAGAACCACTTACTCTAACCCACCTATTTATTCAGGCCTTTCGCGCTGTTTACGGTAAACCCCATCATTATACGAATACCACCATGGATTTCCGCTGGAGTTTACCCCATGCCGTGACACGGGGCGGGAATGATAGAGAAGGAAGCGGGGATGACCGTGTTGTTGATTTCTATTCGAGTTTGTCCGATAGCGGTAGCCTGCGCAAGAATGCCGCCCATTCTGTCATTCCCGAGAAAGCAGGAATCCAAGAGGATGTAAATATTGATAACAGTAGCGATCAGATAAATTGGTATTTAGAAGAATTCCTTACTTTATATCTGCAAGAGCAAAATTTATTTAATGATAGTGACGCGGTTATTTCAAAAATTTTTGATAATACGCGTAATTTTGGAAATGAAAAGTTTCTTTTAAAAAGTGTTATTATGGAATTTTTTATTGCGAATGAGAAAAAAAATGAAAAGAGTATTAAAAATTATATTCTATTTTTTTTCTCATTTATTAGCGTGCTATTTGCTGTAATTTTAGGTAATATTCGTCCCGCGCTAAGCGGCGATAGTGACCGCGCGGTTTTTTCATTAAAGTTTTTAAATGGCGTTGTATCGCGTGAGATTAGTCCGTTAGTAGTTGTAATCTCTGGTATATCTTCTTATGTTTTACATTTTCCGCTCGTATGTTTAAATAATTTTTTTGTAATAATAAAGTTATGTAAATATCTCGTTCTGTGGAACATGGGGTGACATATTCAAATTGTTATAGTGTTTTGGATAGGTTTTTGATTTTGGAAAACGTCTTGCTTTACCGAATGATTTAGGTGTAATGCGGATACCCGGCGGGGATTGGCGCCTTTTATATTCACTTTTATCAACAAGATTAATTATATTTTTAATCACTGTTTTTCCGGCGCCTGTTTTTTGTATATCAATAATACTTTTATCTTCTTCAATATACAACTTAAGTATCTGATCCAAAATATTATACTCCGGCAAAGAATCTGTGTCTTTCTGATTCGGTCTTAACTCCGCTGATGGCGCGCGTTTTATAATAGTTTTTGGAATTAATTCTCGATTTGTTTGTTTATTGATAAAATTAGATAATTCATAAACTACTGTTTTAGGAACATCTTTTATAACAGCGAATCCGCCTGCCGTGTCTCCATATAATGTAGAATACCCTACAGCAGTCTCGCTTTTATTGCCCGTGGTTAAAACAAGCCACCCATAATTATTTGAAAAAGCCATTAATATATTGCCTCTAATTCTGGCCTGTAAATTTTCTTCAACAATTCCGCGCGCGCCATCTTTAAAAACAGGCGCTAAAATTTCTTTATACGCGTTCATAGCTGTCTCAATTGGCACTTCATAAAACATTATTTCTAAATTTTGAGCGATTTTTTTTGCATCATTAAATGTTTCGCTCGATGAATAAGGCGACGGCATTGTTACTCCAATAACATTTTCTTTTCCCAGAGCCTCGCACGCGATTACCGCGGTAAGCGCTGAATCTATCCCGCCGCTTAATCCTAAAATAATTTTTTTAAAACCATTTTTAATAACATAATCTTTTGTGCCCAAAACAAGGGCTCTATATATTTCTTCTATATTGCCCATTTTTTTAGTTAAACTATTTACGTTCCCTTGCTGTATATTGGAATTCTCTATGAATTTTTTTTTTACCAAATTTATTTTTTCTTGTTTTAATGCGGGAAAAATATAAATTCTTTTTAATGTATTTTGCTTTTTTTGTACCACAGGGGCTTTTTTAAATTTATCCAAATTTATATCAGCAATAACTAAATCTTCTTCAAAATGTTTTCCTCCCGCGATTATTTCTCCTCGCGGATCAACAATGAAACTTGCTCCGTCAAAAACAAGCTCGTCTTGGCCTCCTATAAGATTCGCGTAAACAATAACCGCGTTAGTTTCTCGGGCCCTGTCTCGCGCTAAATCTACCCGCTCTTTGCTTTTTCCAGCGTGATACGGCGATGCTGAAATATTAAAAATTATATCCGCGCCTCCTGCGGCTTGTGCCATATAAGGCCCGTTATCTACCCATAAATCTTCACAAATAACAACACCAAATTCTGCCCGCGATAAGAGCTCTTCACCGTTACTCTCTTGGCGCAAAAAATCATTCGCAAAAATCACACATTCTTTTGTAGCGTGCTTTTTTTTCCCAACACCAACACCATTCACAAAATCACCTAAAATAAAAATACTGTTTTTTTCTCCCGCGTTAAAATAGCGCTTCTCATCAAACACGCTGTAATTCGGAAGCATCATTTTATAATACGCGCCATAAAAATGTCTGTCACTTAAAACTCCTGCCGCGTTATATATTTCCCCTTTCTTATCCATGTCTACAAAGCCGACGATAGCGGTAATGCCTCTAGTATGTTCTACTATTTTTTTTAATCCTTTAATATTTTCTTTAATAAAATGCTCTTTAAACAATAAATCCTCCGCGGGATACCCGCATACTGCCAATTCCGGAAACGCAATTATATCCACTGATTTTTCTATAGCGCTATCAATGGCCGTTTTTATTTTTACTATATTGCCTGCAAAATCTCCAACTGTCTGATTTATCTGGCCAATAGCTACACGTAATATTTTTTTATTTTCTTTATTCATTGGTTACCTATTATACGCACCGGGGAAATACCGTTTTACTTGGATAAAAATGCTCAAAATTACGAGACCAACCGTTTCTAAAAATTGCTGGCGCATCAAAAGGAAAGGGCGCCTCAATATTATTTCTTTTTTAATTCATATGTCAAAATTACCGCTTCCGCTATCTCCTTCATTGTTACGCGCCTGTCCATACTGGCTTTACGCATCATACGGTATGCTTCATCTTCCTCTATAGAATGCGCCTTCATAAGAAGCCCCTTTGCCTTTTCAACTTTTTTTCTTGTCTCTAATTCTTCCTGAATAATCTTGGTCTGCACTAATAGCTCTGTATTTTGTATCGCAACCGCGGCTTGATTCGCCACTGCGCTTAAAAGATCTATATCCTTAGACATAAATTCATATTCTTGCGTTGTGTAACAATTTATTACCCCTATCACTCTGTCTTTAACAACCATCGGCACGCTAAGCATAGAAACAAAATTTTCTTTTTTAGCTAATTCTTTTTCTTTATATCTCGGATCTTCTAAAACTTTCAAAATTGCTATTGCTTGCTTGTCGCGCGCGACAAGGCCTACAATACCCTCGCCAACCTTAATTATGCGTTCCCTTAAATAATCAGGACTCATTGCCTGTGTGGCTCTGATTTTCAGCTCCTGTTTTTTTTCATCAAGAAGCCATAACGCGCAAATTTTAGCGCCCATAACTCCGGCAGTAAGACTAACTATAAGTTTTAAAATATCTTCTAAATAAAGATCTGCTGTTATCGCTTTACTAATTTTGGTAAGCGTATCTAAATAATCTTCACTGGTTTTTTTCATATAAACTCCCTCCAACTTTTCTCTAAAAAAAAGGCAAACCTGCTTTTCAAAATGCCACAATATCTAGCATATTCTACAGCAAAGTTTGCCTCTTATCCAAGACATATAATAATCGCGCAACAAACTTACATCATAAACATCATCTCAGCGTATGTCGGCAGTGGCCATTTGTCTTTTGGAATAATCCCTTCCAATGCATCAATAGCTTCTCTTAGCTTAACCATGCTAGCGATTGTTTTCTTCGCGGATTTTCCGCTTGCCACACTTGCCTCAAGTTCGCTTACAGCCGCTAATGCTTCTTCCACGTTAGACACCAAGCTAACTAAAAGCTTCTTCGACTCTAGCATTGTAATCTTTTTACTTATGCTTCCCACTTTCTGAATTGTCTCTGCTAAGACTCCTTGATACTCTAACGCGGCAGGAATTACAAGAGTCTTCGCGATAGTTATAGCGCAATTTGCTTCCATAGCTATAGTCATTTCATACGCGTGATGATACACATCGTTTCTTGATTTAAATTCTTCTTTTGTAAGAACGCCATATTTTTCAAATAAAGCTCCATATTTTTTATCTTTTTCAATAACTTCCAAAGTATCAGGCGTGTTGCGTAAATTAGGCAATCCGCGCTTCTCCGCTTCTTTTGTCCATTCCGCACTGTAATTATCGCCATTAAAAATAATACGTTTATGTTTCTTCACTATACCCTGAAGAATGCCTTGCAATGTATCATTAAAATTTTTGCCTTTACTTACAGCTGTTTCTAACTCTGAACAAATCTCATCTACGGCTTCTGCGAAAATTGTATTGATCACTATATTCGCGCCTGAACAACTTTGGCTAGAAC
>JYNY01000070.1 GCA_000954095.1 Candidatus Omnitrophus magneticus
CAGTGATAACTGAAGGGAATATTTCTGATATAAGAATAGCTAAGGATAAATTAAATATTAAACCGGACAGCATATATTGTTTTGACCGTGCGTATACAGACCTTGAACTATGGAGTAATATTGACTTTTCTAAGAGTTATTTTGTGACTAAATTAAAAAACAATCTAAAATATACAGTTCTCGGACAGCATCTAGAGGCAATGAAAGACGGGATATTGTCTGATGAAAAAATAAAACTAGAAAATAAAAAATATGAAAAGAATTTAAGAATGATAAGATTTTTAGATGAAAAAAGTGACGAAGTAGTTAGTTTTGTTACCAACAATTTTAAACTGTCAGCTAAAACGATCGTACAAATATATAAAACAAGATGGCAAATAGAAATATTTTTTAGATGGATAAAACAGAATTTACAAATAAAAACATTTTTGGGAACAAGTAAAAATGCGGTGATGAGTCAAGTCTGGATAGCGATGATATATTATTTACTTTTGACATATATAAAATACCAATCTAAATATGAAAAATCGTTATTTTATTTGCATAGGATAATAAAAGAAGCATTATTATCAAGGTTGACATTGATAGATCTGTTAAGCGCAACACCAGCCAGAATTTCTGATTTTAAAATTAAGGAATTTCAACTAGTTTTTTGGTGAAATAGTTTTATCGGACAGGATTGACTTATAATGAAATTTATTAATTCTGAAAAATATATTTTCTCATGGCGAACATAGTGAAATATTATGGAGAAATTTTGTGAATAAAGACGTAAAAATTGTTTTTTTAATTGTGTGTATTTTAGTCATGATCGGCATTATCATGATTTATTCTTCAAGCGCTGTCTATGCGTATAATTTTTTCGGCGATAGTATGTATCTTGTGAAACGTCATTTAATTTTTCTCGCGATTGGTGTTCTGGCCGCTATTTTGTGTATGTATTTTCCCGTTGGTTTTTTTAGGGATAACGCGCGGCTTATATTATTGGCCACACTTTTGCTTTTGATTTTAGTTTTAATCCCCGGTATAGGCAGTTCCAGCGGAGGCGCGCGTAGATGGATTCGTATCGCGGGGCTTGGTATACAGCCGTCTGAAATAGCTAAGTTCGCCATTATCATTTATATGGCTGATTTTACTTCACGAAAAAGATATTTAGTGCCTGATTTTAAGTATGGTTTTTTGCCTCCGGTTGTTATTATAGGAATAACAAGCGCTTTGATTCTTCTAGAGCCGGATATGGGAACTAGTGTTACTGTCGCGTTTATCGGTTTTGTTATTCTTTTGGTTTCAGATATAAAAAGGAAATATATAACTACGATTTTTACAATGGCTTTTCCGATAATGATAGCCGCGATAATAGCGGCGCCGTATAGGTTAAAAAGAGTTTTAGCATTTTTAAATCCATGGGAGGACCCTGACGGTAAAGGATTTCAGCTTATACAATCCTTTATCGCATTAGGCTCAGGCGGAATCTTTGGTGTCGGACTTGGCGCGTCAAAACAAAAATTATTTTATCTGCCGCAGGCGCATACTGATTTTATTTATTCCATCATAGGTGAAGAAATGGGATTTTTAGGCGCTTGCGCGGTACTCTTTCTTTTTATTGCGCTTGTATGGTATTGCCAGAAATTAGTTGTAAAAATAACTGATCCGTTTAGGTCAAAATGTATTTTAGGGATAAACGTGATGTTCGCATTTGAGGCTATGGTTAATATGGGGGTTTCGGTTGGAATTTTTCCAACAAAAGGAATGCCTCTACCATTTGTGAGTTGCGGAGGAAGTTCTCTCGTAGTTCATATGGCATGCGTTGGAATACTTCTCAATATGGCGACGATAGAAGAAGATCCGGAGTTTAACTCAAAAAATATTACTGAATAAAATTATGAAAAATAAAAAACATATCAGAGTTTTTTTAGCCGCTGGAGGGAGCGGGGGGCATATATTTCCCGCGATAGCTCTTAGCCGTGAATTGGATAATAAAGGATTGGACGTCAATTTTATATCGAGTAAACGCCAGTTGGACAGGACTTTACTAAGCGCGTATAAAGACAAATCGTTTTTTTTGTCTATCAATCCTATGCCGTATAATTTTAATCCGGTAAAATGGGTAGTATTTTTTTGTAAAATTTTTTGGGATATTATGTTTGCTTTGTTTTTGATTGTAAGGTTTAGGCCTAATGTTTTTGTGGGATTTGGCGGGTATTCAACCGGTGCCGCTTCTTTAGGCGCGAAATTGTTGGGTATACCTATTTTGATTCATGAACAAAATTCTGAGACGGGTAGAGCTAATAAAATTTTGTCGCGAGTCGCAAAAGTTATCGCGGTAAGTTTTAAAGATAGTATTGAATTAATCCCAAAAAAATCCGCGCGGGTAGTATATACCGGTAACCCTATCCGAAATATTATGTCGTTTAATAACAAAAAAGAAGCAAGGTCTTTATTGGGATTAAACTCAGATAAATACACTATTTTGATAATCGGAGGCAGTCAAGGGTCTACTTTTTTAAATAGAACAGCTTTGGCTATGGCTAAGGTTCTAAACGAAACAAAACAAGGTGAAATCCAATTTATCCATTTAACCGGAATAAAAGATTATGAAAGTGTTTTAGAGTCTTACGCGGAAAATAATATTTCAGCGAAGGTATTTCCTTTTTTGAATAATATAGAATACGCCTATTCTGCCTGCGATATAGCTATAAGCCGTTCCGGAGCGGCTGTGATTTTCGAATTGGCATTATATGGTAAGCCTATGATTCTTGTGCCGTATCCTAGTTTAAAGAATAGCCAGCGTTCTAATGCGCGTTATTTTATGCGGGAAGGAGCGGCTATTTTGAGGGAGGAGAAAGATTTATCAGGAAATATCCTCGCGGAAGATATTTTAAAAATATTTAATAACAAAGAAATAAGTGATAAAATGGCGCAGTCATCTTTATTTTTGGCATGTCCTAAAGCCGCTATGAATTTAGCGGAAGAAGTTATTAAATTAGTTTAATTTATAAATAAAAAAATGCGCCTACCATGGGCAGGTGTTTAATAATTCGAGGTAAAAATAAATATGAAAAAAATACATTTTATAGGAGTAGCCGGAATAGGAATGAGCGCTCTAGCTGAAATGGCGCTTTTAAAAGGTTTGAAGGTTTCAGGTTCAGACCTTAAGCTTAATAATTTGACGGATAAACTTTCAAGGCATGGCGCGTCTATTTTTAAAGGCCATAATGCTAGCAATGTCGCGCCTGACGCGGACATTGTTGTCCGGTCATCCTGCATAAAAAAAGATAATCCTGAAATGTCGCGCGCCGATGAGTTAGGTATAAAAATTATTTCTCGTTCCGAACTTTTAAAATATATTTTTGATGAATGTTCTCTTTCCATAGGGATAACAGGCACGCATGGAAAAACAACAACAAGTTCGATGGTTGCTTTTATTATGGATTATTGCGGAAAAAAACCGACTGCGATTATAGGCGGAGAACTTGAACAATTCGGAGGTAATTTTAAACAAGGTGACCCTGATTTTGTCGTGGCGGAAGTGGATGAAAGCGATGGTTATTTTGTTAACACCTGTGTTAAGTATGCCATACTGACGAATATCGAGCGGGAACATATGGATTATTACGGTTCAATGGAGAATCTTATACGTGGATATAAAAGTTTTATTTCAAATATTTCGTCTGAAGGAATTCTTGTGTTTAACGGCGAGGATATGATTTTAAAAAATATTACGGCCGGAATTAAAGCCCGAAAAATTACATATGGTTTGGCCGGTAATTTTGATTACACAGCCCGAAATGTAAGCCATGACGCGAATATATCTTTTGATTTTATACAGCGCGGAAAAGTTTTGGGTAAAATAAATAGTTCTATTATGGGTAGGCATAATGTTATGAATTTTTTGTCGGCTATCGGGCTTTCTTTAGAATTAGGAGTAGAGTTCGAAAAAATAAAAGAGGCTGTTAAATTATTTCGTAATGCTAAAAGGCGTTTTGAACTTATGGGAAAGTCCGGCAATATCGATGTTATAGAAGATTACGGACATCATCCTACTGAAATAAAAACAGTTATTGATACTGCGAAAGGTTATGCCAAAGGCAGGGCAATACTTGTTTTTCAACCGCATAGGCATACTAGAACTCATGATTTATCTGAAGAATTTATATCATGTTTTTACGGGGCCGATATTTTAGTGCTTACGGAAGTTTATTCAGCGAGTGAAAAAAAGTCTACCGGTATCGGCGTCCGTGATATTTTTGAACGTATTGATAAAACGCGGTTTGAACAAGCGGAATTTTTGCCGAAAGAAAAAATTTCTAATTTTATTTCCGGCATTGCTAAAGACGGTGACGTGATTCTTCTTGTCGGCGCGGGTGATATAAGAGAAATCGGCGCGTTTATTTTAAATGAACTTAATATTAAAAAGATGTCAGTTATCGACAACCGTCTGGCAACGGCCAGCTAAGAAAAGATGAAGTAATCCGAAAAACTGTATTTCGGATAATAATTTTTAATTTCGTTTTAATGTCCCGGTAACGCGGGATAAAACAGGGGCTCCGCGCGAAATAAAGTTTTTTGCCGCGGTAACCCTCAAAAATGGCGGCAAAAAACTTTATTTTTAGGATAAAAAATTTATCTATAAAAAATAAATAAAAAATTATTTTTTTTTATTTCGCGCGGGGCACCAATACGGAAAAAACTTATGAATAATTCCATAAAAGACACATTAACCAATACGGCAAGTATATATGGGAGTTATTTATCTTTTAATGAGCCGCTTTCTAAACACAGTACTATTCGTACCGGCGGAAACGCTTACGCGTGGTATGCGCCTACTAATTTGGAGGAACTTTTAGAGACTGTTAAATTTTTAAGAAAAAATAATATTCGTATTGTTATTGCCGGAGGCGGGAGTAATATTCTTTTCCCAGACGGATATATAGATGCGGTTTTTATAAATCTTTCCGTGGGATATTTTGAAAGAATTGTGTTTGACGGAACAACCGTTACCGCGGGAAGCGGAGCGCGTCTTAGTAAACTTATCGCCGAGTCCGTGGATAATGGATTGAGCGGCATGGAAGGCCTTATCGGAATACCGGGAACAGTAGGCGGGGCAATAATAGGGAACGCGGGTCATAAAATAGAAATCAGTAAATATTTGGTTTCTGTTACAATTATAGATAAAAATAATGGTTTACATATTTTGGGCAAGGAAGATATTTCGTTCGGATACAGAAAATCGTCATTCACGGTTGAGGATATAATAGTGGAAGCTTCTTTTGAACTTGCGAGAGAAGAAGACCGCGCTATTTTACGCGCGAGGCTTAGGGAGTATCTCGCGGGTAAATTAAAAACACAGCCTATGGCTGATAAAACTTTAGGCTGTATCTTTAAAAATCCGGATTCAATCTATAAAAGCGCGCAATTAATAGAAATGGCAGGATTAAAAGGCGTGAGAAAAGGCGGCGCAGTTATTTCAACGAAACATTCTAATTTTATAGTGAATGACGGTAGTGCCACAAGTAGCGATGTTCTGGCTTTGATCAATGTTGCGCGGGAAGAAATAAAATCGAAATTTAATATCATTATAGAGCCTGAAATTAAATTTTTGGATTAAATCCGTATTTTGCAATAGGCCGTCGGTAAAATGTCTCTAAATTTTTGATACTACTCAGTTACGCTCGCAAAAATATCCTCAGCGTATTGCAAAGAATACGCTTTCGTCATTTTTGCTCGCAAGCCTTGTATTATCAAAAATTTAGGCCATTTTTTCGAAGTCTATTGCAAAATCCGGGTTAAATATTTTTTAGGGTGGATAATAAATTAAAAGGTAAAAAATGAAAACAATCATTGAAAAATTAAAAAATTATAATATTGGGGTTCTTTCGGGCGGATGTTCTAGCGAAAGGGATGTAAGCCTTAAAAGCGGAAACGCGGTTTTTAACGCGTTAAGTAAACTCGGCCTTAATGTTGTGTTTATTGATATCAAAGAGGAATCTATGAGTTTTCTTGAGAAGTTTCCTATAAATTTAGCGTTTATCGCTTTACACGGCGCATTTGGAGAGGATGGAAAAATTCAGTCTCTTTTAGAAGAAAAAAAAATACTTTATACAGGCTCAGGACCGGAGGCGTCCCATTTAGCAATGGATAAAATTGAGTCTAAAATTAAATTCAGAGAAAATAATATAAATACACCCGGATGGAATGTTGTGGAGAGTAGTAAAAATATTTCGTTTAATAAAATTAAATATCCTTGTGTTGTTAAGCCGCATAGAGAAGGTTCAAGTGTTGGTCTTTCAGTGGTCAAGTCTAAAGAATATTTAAAAAGCGCTGTCGCGAAAGCTGAAGAGTGCAGCGAAAATATTTTAATTGAGGATTATATAGACGGAAGAGAACTTACAGTTGGGATTTTGGGAAGAGAAGCTTTGCCGATTGTTGAAATTATAGCGGCCGGTGGAGTATATGATTTTAATGCTAAATACGCGGCGCGTGACACGGAATATATTCCGTGTCCTAGTTTAGGAGATGATGTGACTTTCAAGATTCAGGAATTAGCAAAAAAAGCCCATTTAGTTTTGGGTTGTGAAGGCGTATCGCGTGTGGATATCAGATTAAATTCTGATAATGAGCCGTTTGTTTTGGAAGTCAATACAATTCCCGGTCTTACAGAACGTAGTCTACTTCCTATGTCTGCCAAGGCAAGGGGGATTGATTTTACTGAACTTTGTGTTAGAATTTTGGCAAGTGCTTTTAACCCGGGTTTAATTGAAAAGCCGCGTCAGAATATTGGTATTCACTAAGCGGTTGATAATTGTCTTTGTCGTTTTCGCGCGTCAAAATTTTACGGAACAAAATTTTTGGCGGCAAATAGAAAAGAGAACTTAGAAATTCGAGTTAAAAAAATTGTGTTACTGGAACGGCTGTGTATGTTAAAATCAGCATGGATACTGGACTTTAGTTTTCAACGTGTCACTCCTTGCTAGGCAGGAATCATATAAGTCGCATGAGATTAATTGTTTTAAAAATTATCCCGGATTTTGCCGAAGGCCTATTGCAAAATACGGGATTATCCTAAAAAAGGAACAAGAGTATGCCGCGCGCGCGTAAAACAGCTAAAAAAAAAGTATCGGCTAAAAATACGCGTAATAATACGAAAAAGAATTTAGCTGTTTTATTGTTGTTTTTATTTTTAGCGGGCGTTATTGTTTTTGTTTCTTACGAAGCATGGAATTTTTTTACAAGTAGTCCCTTTTTTACGATTAAGGATGTTCGTGTCAATACAAACGGAAATGTTGCGTTATCTAAGCTTGAGCGGGAGATGAAAGATTTATGCGTTTCTAAAAATATTTTTTTAGTTGATTTAAACTGGGTGGCGGATAGTGTTAAAAAAGAATATTCACAACTTAAAAAAGTAGAGGTAAGAAGGGTATTTCCTTCTAAGATAGAAATAAATTTTATACAGAGAGAGCCGTCCGTTATAATTAAAGCGAATTATGATATTGTGATAGACGATGACAGGACGGTCCTCGCAAATGATGATAAAATTGATAAATCAAAATTGCCGCGTATTATTGGTATAAATTTACAGCATTATCCGCCGCCGGGCGAAAGAATAGATTCAGCGCCGCTTGCGCAAACATTGAATTTATACGGTGTTTTAAAAGCGAATGGAATAGCTGGAAGATTTAAGGTTAATTATATTGACGCTTCTAATACGAGCAACATTCTTGTAAAACTTGATGATTTTATTTTAAAATTAGGCAGAGATAATTTTTTGTCTAAATTAGTTAAATTTGAAGAAATTTCTTCTGATCCAAAAGTAAATTTAAAAGATATTGATTATATTGATTTAAGGTTCGAGGAAACGGTTATTTCACCTAAAAAAGTTTCGTCTGTGAAAAGTTAGGTCGCAGAGTGGATGTTTAACAATTTGTTAGGTTACGGCGTAATCGGCGCTAGGAGAAAATTTATGTTCGCGGTATTGGATTTAAAATGTCAGGATATAGCCGCAGTCGCGGTAGGTTGGAATAAAAAAGGTACTACTATTATTCCGGATTCTTTTGTAATCATTAAATCTAAAGGGATTCATAGAGGTGTTATAACGGATTTGGCAGAGGCCGCTGATTCTATAGCGGAGGCTATTAGCCGTCTAAAAGACCTTACGGGTGAGAAAATTAAAGATGTGTATGTAGCGATGAGCCCTCGTTCAGTTGAAATAACCCCTTCGCGCGGGATGATTCTTCTTTCAAAATATGGGAGGACTGTTTTAGCCAAAGATGTTGAGAAATGCGTTGAAATGGCGGCATTCGTGAAGCTCCCGCAAGGTAAAGAAGTTTTACACACGCTGACAAAAGAATTCGCGGTTGATAATGAAAAGGGGATTATCAATCCTGTCGGTTTAGACGGGGTAAAACTCTCCGCGGATGTGAATATTTTAGCAGTAGACTCCTCGGCTGTAAGAAATATAAGTAAATGCGTCGCGTTAAGCGGATGTAATATTTTTGGTATTATTTTTTCTGGTATAGCATATGCCAACAGGATTTTAAGCGACACTGATTCACTGAAGACAGTAGCAATACTCAATATGTGCGCGGATTCAGTGGAAGTAAGTATTTTTGAAAAAAAGAAAATAATTTTTACAAAAATAATAGAAACAGGAATTATTAATTTTTTAACGCGTACAGGAATAAGGGGTGAAGTATTGCGTAATTTTGCCGAAGATTTAAAAGCTATTTCTGTTTGGCCTAATGTCGAAGAAATTATTGTGACAGGCGACGCTAGTTTATATGAGGATATTTTGGAGCCATTAGAACAAATTACAAAAATACCCGCTAAATTCGGCGTGTGTCAAATTAGAACTTCTGAAGAATTGCCGAGCCAGCGTTTGGGTTACATAGGTTGTCTCGGTATGATAGATTATATAGCCAGCGAATCTTTAGTATCCCGCGCAAAAGGAAATTTTATTTCATGGGGATATTTTAAAATATCCAAATTTTTGGATAGGTATTTTTAATCCAAATTTTTAGATTTTTTTATTGCCGGCAACTTGTCTATATTTTTTTTTATAAAAATAGCGCGCGCCATATGGCATTACATTTCCACTATAGTAATTTCTTTATTCTGATGAGACAGAGTTTCCCATTTAACGCGCGTTTCCCATGTGACAACACTGGAAGGTTTTATTTCAAATAAAATAAGATATCCTTTTGTCATGCCGAGTGTGTCTAGGTAGCGTGAAATTTGGTCGAGGCCTTTTTGTTTCGCGGAAGGAAGCCTTTTAAGTTTTAATTCTAAAACAAATCTTTCGCCGTTAAATTCTATAAGTAAATCAGTTCTTCCTGTTCCAACTGCCATCTCTCTATGTATTTTTCCGCCGCCATTGATTACTCTCTGCAAGAACGCCATTAAAAGTAAATGCGGTCCTGCTTCTTTATAATCAAATTTTTCAAGCCACATTTCAGAATTTTCACGATAAAACGCTTGAAACGCTTTTAATAATTTATCCATATCGAGTTTACCGTTGGGGTTTATGTACCAAGATGTAGTGCCTTCTTCTCTAATGTTTTTGCAGGAAAAATTCAAAACACGCGGTAT
>JYNY01000071.1 GCA_000954095.1 Candidatus Omnitrophus magneticus
AGACGCAAGGGAAAACGTTGGGAGATTATTGGCTGAATAATCATAACCATAAATTCATCTACTTGGGTTCAGGACTTGAAGGTTCGCCGGTTCCCGAAATCCCGGGCGGAATGGGCTTAGCGCTACTATTTGGGTTTGGAGTGAGTTATTTGAAACGGATAAGGAATGCCTCCATGGATTCCCGCTTGCGCGGGAATGACAGAAGAGGGGGCGGGAATGACAGATGGGGAAAACTCCCAAAACTTTTAACTCTCTTAGTAATAGCGTTCGCCGGACTCTTTTGTGTTACGCCAATTCTGGCAAACGCCGCGAACGACTTAAACGGAGACGGGTATCCGGATATTGTGGTTACGAATCAATATGCGAATACCTCTATATATTGGGGCGCGGCAAGTGGCCCATATTCAACCAACACAGACATTATTGGTAATTCATCATACACTACTCTTGTAGACATGAATATGGATGGGTATATGGATATTTTGGTTGATTCTAAAATATATTGGGGTGCGGCAACAGGACCGTATTCGACGAATACAACATTGAGCGGAGCACTTCAATCAGTTGCGGATGTAAATAATGATGGGTATTTGGATGTTGTGGCTACCGCTAATATTAATTCCTATATTTATTGGGGAGCGAGTTCCGGACCATACTCAACAAAGACAGAACTTCCGACTCCCGGAGGAGCTTATAGTAATAATATAGCCGACCTTAACTATGATGGATATTTGGATATTGTATTTTCGAATCAGTATAATGGTTCAAGCTATAATATCAATTCCTATATTTATTGGGGCGGAAGTTCCGGACCGTATTCTACAAAAACAGAACTTCCTACTAGCGGGGCAAGAGGAAATAATATCGCAGACCTCAATAATGACGGGTATTTGGATATTATATTTTCCAATAGTTATAGTGGTGAACCAACGTATTACAACAATTGGTATATTTATTGGGGTGCGGCAGGCGGGACGTATACGAGTACAAATAAATCTTTACTAGTAGGGCTGAATTCGGCGAATAATTCGACAATAGTAGATATTAATAACGATGGATACTTAGATATTATGCTTGGCGCTAGAGAAGATGGTAGCTATATTTATTGGGGCGCAAGTTCCGGGTCATATTCTACTTACACTAATATTAGTTCTGCTCTATATAACAATGGTAGCGCTGCTGCGGATCTTAATAAAGACGGGTATTTGGATCTCGTGTTCACAAGTGCTACTTATAATGGTGGTGTGACTTGGACGGTTAACTCTAATATTTATTGGGGTGCGGCGAGTGGCCCATATTCAACAAAAACAGGAATACCTACTAACAGGGGTTGGAGCGTGGCCATTGCAGGCTCAAATATTTTTGGCAGTGATTCAGCGTATGGCAACGTTATTCCCCTCTGGGCAACGCAAGGTGGATACAGTTGGGGATTATTGACAAGCCCTGAGTATC
>JYNY01000072.1 GCA_000954095.1 Candidatus Omnitrophus magneticus
AATTTTTTTTCGACCCCATTTTTTTGTATAAAAGAATGGGGTCTTTTATTTTACGGTCATCCCTACTTAACCCCTTTAGACACAAAAAATTATACAGTGCCAAATAAAGCTAAGATGTTCGGCTAAAAGGCGTAAAAAAATTGGAACTTTTGATATTGTTATGTTTTAGTTTTATTGCGTAATTTTTATATTGTCGATATAAATAGGGCCGGCGTAAGAGGTTGTTTGATTAGATTCTATTCGAATAGCTATTTTACGTATATCACTTTTTAATGTTTTCCTCATTTTATAATTTTTCCAATCTGAATCAGTTGGAAGTAATCCTGCTTTTATGTTTGTCCATTGGCCGGGTACGAGTGCCATGGAATGAGACATTTCTATGAAATTCCAGTTTCTTCCTGCCGTAAGTATGAATTTTGCCCGTAATCCTTTAGGAGAGTCATACGGAAGGTAAATAGCCCCGGATATTTGGGAATATTCTGAAAGATTTAAATAATGAGAGATTTCAATTAAAGCGCAAGACCATTTATCTTTTTGAAAATCCGCTGTAAGTTCAAGTGAATTTTTTCCAACACTAGGCATATCTTTAACAGGTTTAAGTGTTTTCGCAACATGATCATCTTTATCAAATTCCCAAGAAGGTATTTCCCAACCATCAGTCCCGTAATTGAAATTATAGATGATAGGCGGGGTAGCGTTAGAATTTTTTGTTACAGGCGTTTCGGCGGAAGATTTTTTTACTAAAGTTTTTTCGTTTGAAATTTTCGTGGAAGGCGCTTTTTTTTGTGAGGAGTCATGAGTTTTTTTTGATAAGTTTTTTTCCGCGCGGACAGACGTAAGATGTATATTTTTGATTGGCATTTTCCACGCAAAAAATTCATTAGCCGTTAAAGTTAAGAATGCGGTTACGGCTATAATGGTAGCGGTATATAAAGTTAAACCCTTGGATGAAAAAGTATAAGCGTCTTTTTTAGAAGTCTTGTTTTCTTTTTTAGTTTCTTCGGTTTTTATTTGTTTCGGCTCGCGAGTCTCTTTTTCTGATTCGGGCGGTATGATTTTTTCGGGAATATTTTTTTCGCCGGAAAGAGGAGGCCTATTGCGGAAATAAAGCTTCGCGAGTTCTGTGTCTATATGATCATAATTTTGAGAATTATTCATGGTAATTTATTTTCGTAAATTTTTTATTATAAACTAATATTTTTTTACATTCGCAAGATGGGACGCATCGGATTAGTATGTCGATTTTACTATATTTTATGAAATATAGTAAATTTTTTTTAAAATTCGAAGTATATTTTTTAGAACATTTTGTAGCGAGCCGATTATGCGGGTTGTTTTTACTACAATGCCTGTATTCCTGTATTATTCAACAAATCCTAAAATTGTATTATTGCTATAGCTAGCAACGTTAATTTTTCTGGATAAATGCTAGGTTCATAACTATACTATTCTTTTAAAATTTGTACAGGGTCAAAAAATTAAATAATGATTAAGATTATGGGTATGCTAACTTTGGAAATTATTTTTTTACAGCATTTTAGCCGTGGGTTCATATGGTTTTTGGGATAAATAGTGTTTAACTTTCAGCAAGTTTAATTACAGGAAGTAGAAAAATAGGGAGCAAAAATGAATAACAAACAATTAGTAGTTACTTGGATAACCGTAATAGTTATTTCTTTTGTTTTTAGCTGTTATTGGCAAGAGTATAGTTTTTGTTATGATGATATGTCTCGTTTAATTTTATCAAGTGGAATAGCTTTAATTATCGGCTGGTTGTTTTGGTATACTTTACAGGAAGAAATTGTTGATAAAAAACAGTTAATACTAAAAAGAAAAAAATTTATAGCTAAAGAAAGTTTTATATTTTTAGGAATTACAGTTTTTTTTAATGTAGTTTTTTGGGGATGGTATAGTTATTTTTTTCTCTTAAAAAATTTAACTATAGAATATATTTTCCCAAACTATTTTATACCTGGGATGATATTGTTTTATATCTGTTTCTATTGTGTATATTGGTTTATTTTATTTTTTATATGGGGAATAAAGACATTAAGAACAAAATGAAGATATAATTTTTCAATAACGTGTCGTAGGAATAGCGGAAGAAGATTGCAGAATTATGTTTTGGGGTAACCGTATAAGAAATTATTAAGAATTCAAGGGATATATGAATTTATCCGATATTCAAGAATTATATTTTATTACTGCTATATCTAATATCACGTCTATTATGAGTGATGGCATTTTTTCTCATAATGATTCAGAGAGAGTGCCTCAATACGCACTCTTTGGGGCTTGAAATAGTTTTATCTGAAACCGTCTTTAGATTTACCGGTTGAAGATGAATGGGAAAATTAATATTACTTTGGGATTGATTTTGGTAAGGGGTTTGTTTGAAATGTATAATATGTCATTTGAATTTGTAGATGTAATATATATTAGAAATTTTTATCAGGAAAGTTTTATTATATTTTTTGTAATTTAATAATCAATATGTGTAAAGAATGGAATGACAGACAGAGAAAGATATATGCCGGTCTTAAGGATTTCGGCGGCGAGGCGGCTAGTATTTTTAAATCTGCCGTAATACATTACTATGATACATCTTTACCTAATCGTGTTATTATCATTGCGCATAATGCGCGTGAGATAGATAGTGGGTTAAGAGACATATTGTCTTGTGAAAATAAAAAAGGTACTTCTAAGGATAATAACGGACATGAAAAATCGATTCTTTCTGCTCTAGATATTAAGGTTCCAAATATTTTTACAAAGGAATGGCTTGAGGTTTCCAAGACTTTTCATGTGTATGCACACCATCATGGTACATGGAAAAACGAAAGAAAATTTGAAGAGTTTAAGTCATTATGGGATAGATATGAAAAAATTCTTTTAAACATTGTAGGGTGGCATTATACAGTTATTGATCGATTAGAACGTTTGATGAAATTAGAAGAAATATCAGAAGCGGCAATCGGGACAGTATTAAATCTTTTAGAACAAAAAACATATTCTGATTATTTTTTTGAAAATTTAAATAATTTTATATGGTTTACTCACTTGAAAGATAAGAAGTGTTTTTGTCCAGAAGAGCATATTAGATATGATAATTCAGATAATGTTATTTTTTGGAACGTTTTGAATTATCTTGAAAAAATTTCAAAACAAATAGATCACAATTTACAATATGGTAAAGAATTGATGGATATCATCGACAACCTTGTTCAGTTTTCTCTTAATAAGAAACGTATTAATAATTATCGTATTTGGTACTCTTGTGTGAAAATTTTAAATAATTTGCCTATTACAGTTATTAAAGAAAATATTACGATTGATAAATTTAAGAAATGGCTTTCAGTATGGACCGAACCGATTCTTGATATCGGAGATAATTTGTTATTGAAATTTTTAGATGATGAATTTGGGACGGATTATGTATATGCTGAAAGTATTCTTTATGCAGTTACAGAAATTAGAATTAATGACGTTTCAACAAAACAGGAAAAGATTGTTTGCGCGGGGATGCCGTATAAAATTTGGGATATTTTTAATAAGCATAGGAAGCTATTTTGTGAAAGATGTTCTCTTGACTTTGTTTTTGAAATAGCAGATAGATTAAGTAAAGTATTGGAATATAAACAAAAGGAGAGTTGGACTGATGTAAAGATTAATGGCGATGTTTACATTATTAAGGTTTTTAGAATTTTAGCAGACGGGCTTAAAGAAGGAGATATTAAATTTAATGATAATGAATATAAATGTGTAATTAATAAATTCGCAGATGGGCAACTAGCAGGGAATGATCGAGTGTTAGACCTTTATACTGTTGAACCGTCGGAAAATATTGGACATTTTACATTTACTGCTCCCAAAAAAGATTTTGTTTCTGAAATAATAAAGAATTTGCCTCAAAATATTAATTGGCAAAGCACGGATAAACTTGAAGAAAAAATTTTAGATATTTATAAAGGATTATATTCTGATAATTCTCAAATATGGTGTAGTTCTCTAAAAGATATATCTAAACAGCGAGTGTATGACACAAAAGATGTTTTAACAGTAATTTTGAGAGATATTTTATTTATTAAATGTAAGAGTAATTTCAAGGAAGAAACTAAAAAAATTTTGGCAACATTTTTAAGCGACAAATATCAATTCTCAATCTTTCGACGTTTTGTGCTTTTATGTATTGATGAGTTTTGGCGTGATTACAATGACTTTTTAGAAAAATTTATTGATGTAGTTCCTTGCGTGTTTAAACAATCAGATTTTGAAGTTGAGATGTATGATATTCTTTATAATCATAATTCTGATTTTAGTCTCGCGTTAAAGGAAAGAATACGTGTTCTTATTGAGAATGGTTCAGAATATTATAGAAAAGAAGGAAATCAGAAATCATTGGCAGATTGGCAATATAAATGGTTATCGCCATTGCGCGGAAATCCTGATTTTTCTGATTTGTATGAAAAGTCTAAACAAAAGGTTCAGCTTAAGGACGGAAAACCTTATGAGCCGGAACGTTCATTGTCTTTTGACACGGGATGGGGAACTTCTCATTCTCCTATTTCCGCAAAAGAGATTTTACAAAAATCAATTGAAGAATTAATTAAATATTTAAATGGATTTAAGGAAGACGATGATGCGGATACGGATATGGAAGCGCTTTCGGAAGAGTTGCAAGTAGCGGTTAAAGACAAGCCGGAACATTTTACCGATAAAATAGATATGTTCCATGGCATAAAGTATTTATACATTTATAAAATATTTCGGGGGCTTAAAGATGCGTGGAATGCGGGCATTGAAATTGACTGGCAGAATATTTTTAATTTTATTGATAAATATTTTGATGGAAATAAAGAAATTATACTTAGCAAGATTATTAAAGCTCAAGGCGAAGATAGAAGTAAAGGGGGTAGATATATCTGGATTGTTGACACTATTGTTGATTTAATCGGTGATGGTTCAAGAAGTGACGCTAGAGCGTTTGAATCTAATCATTTTAATAAAGTAGAGAAAATTTTTGATTTTATTATTCCGTTACTTAATGGGGAGGAAAAGCCTGATACGCAAAGAGACGCGTTAACCTATACTTCTAATACCACTTTAGGCAGGGTAATTCTTAATTATTTAACTTTTTCTTTAAGGGTTGCCAGAGCAACAAAGAAAAAGCATGAAAATTGGGGAAAAGAAAAATTTGAAAGATTTTTTCCAATAGGAATTGATGGATATATTTGGCTTGGCGGGTATTTGCCCCAGATAAATTATTTAGATAATAGTTACATTAAAGAAAAAATAAATAATTTTTCTGGAAAAGATTTTAATAATTTTGAGTGGCAAATGTTTATGGAGGGATATTTAACCGTCGCTAAAATAGATAAAGATTTATATGGTTTAATGCGGGGAAATTATATAAAGGCGCTTGAAAGCGGTGTGTTTAAAGATGGAACTGATGAACGGCTTGTTCAGCATATTTGTATTGGTTATCTTCAATTTGGAGAAGAATTGTCTAAAAAAAATAAAAATGGTGAAACTATTAGTTTGTTTTGGAAAATGCTTAATGAAGTAGATACTACTGATAAACGAAGCAGATGGGAAAATATTGTTAATTTTTTCTGGTCAAGAGCAGAGCAAGGAAAACTGTCTGATGAATTTAAGAAAAAAATATTAGATTTCTGGGAATGGACATTTAATGAAAAGGAATTTGTTCAGAGTAAATTAGAGGAAGATTATAATGCATTCTTAAGCCGTCTGGCTAATTTAACGATCTTATTGGATAAGATTGACGAAAAAAATGAACAGTGGTTACTACTTTCTGCGCCGCATATTAGTAAGGAAGATTCTTTTATGAACCATTCTGTTTTTATAAAGTATTTGGATAAATTTAGTGACGAGGAGAGCATTAAACGTTCCGGTAAAATATTTAAGGAAGTTTTACAATATACTACTCCTAATTTTATCAATAAAGTAGAAATTCAATCAATAGTTAAAAAGCTTTATGAGATAGGGAAAAAGGATCAGGAGATAAAACTAGACGCGGATGAAATCTGTAATACTTACGGCAGGCGTGGAATTCATTTTTTGAGAGATTTGTTTAATGATAATAAGTGAGTATAAGAATTAGTTTACGGTTAAACAGTTTTTTAGAAGAAAGGCATAGAATGAAAAATCGAATATTAGATGAAATTTCAGGAGAAGATGCTTTAGAAATATTAAAGATTTTAGCTAACGGCAATAATGATGTAGCGTTAGCGATTGAACGAGAAGCGAAAAAAATTCTTAAGAGAATTGATATAGAAGAAATTAGTGAAGAAGTATATTCTGTTTTAGACGGGATAGAAGTTGAGGAATTATGGGATCGGTCAGGGCCAAGAAGCTATGGTTATTCAGCTCCTGAAGATATGTCAATAGAAATGATGGAAGAGAAATTATCACCGTATAATGAACAAATAGAAAAATATTTTAAATTAGAAATGATGAAAGAAGCGGATCTTTATTGTAAGGGAGTTTTAAAGGGGTTGTATAGATACGCGAAAGAATCAATGTCTGAATTTAAAGAGTATGTAATTGATATGACTAGGATGTGTTTTGGTTCTTTGTTGTCAGAATATAATGAAAAAATAAATAATGAAAAGGCCATAGAGGAAATGAAATTTTTTTTAAAAAAAGAATGTAGTGAATGGGAAAAGTAGAGAGTATAATTCCGCAATTTGAGGATCCGCCCATCTCAAGGGGAGATATTTAAACAGTTAAAATTTTTAGCAGGTAAAGCTGGAGAGTATATGAAAGATATTTTACGTAGGGTTGATAATGCTCAAGCGAAAATAAACGCGTTGCGTCCTTTTAGTAATGAAATGAACCAGCAAATAAAGGAATATTTTCGTATTGGGCTTACCTATTCAAGCAACGCGCTTGAGGGAAATTCTTTGACAATATCGGAAACAAAAGTGGTCATAGAGGATGGGCTTACCATAGCTGGAAAGCCGCTTAGAGAGCATTACGAAGCTACGGGACACAGTGACGCGTTTGATTATATGTATACTCTCGTTACAGGGAACACAATAACAGAAGAAGATATTAAAAAATTGCACGCGCTCTTTTATTACCGTATTAAAGAAGAAGACGCGGGGAAGTATCGAAAAGTTCAATCTATTATTACCGGCTCTCAATATCCTTTGCCTAAGCCTGACGCGCTTCCCGCAATGTTGGAGAAATTTATTAAGGATTTGCCTTGTTTGAAAAAAGATAATCATCCGGTTGTGTATGCCGCCAAGCTTCACAAAGAATTTGTGTTTATTCATCCATTTGTTGATGGCAACGGTCGAGTAGCTAGACTTTTAATGAATACTGCGCTTATGCAAGCGGGGTATATTATAGCTATTATTCCGCCGCTCAAACGAGCAGAATATATTAGCGCTCTTGAAAAAGCGCATAAAAATGATGCGGATTTTATTAAGCTGATTGCGTCAAGCGTCTATGAAACCCAGAATGATCTTTTGCGCATGGTTAATGGGAAAAATTAAAAGGGCATAGGTGATACCTATTTCCTAGTGAAGGGCAATATTAATAATAAAGTTTGCGATTACCAGCCACGTAGTGATTACATATTTTTTAGCTATAATAGTAGCGATTTTTTATTTTTACTAAAAAAAGAGAGAGTATTTTATGGGATATTATAAAGGGTTATTTTTTTTATTTATATTGCTTTTTATAACCTGCGAATTATTTGGGAATTCTAATATGAAAATAGAGCTCAATAATTCGCAGGTTATTAATTCTGAAGAACTAATGATGAGGATAATAATACAAGGGATAAAAGATATCGAAACTGTTGAAAATATATTATTTCCAACAGGGAAAACAGAATCTTTTCAGCGCGCAATCGCATTCGGTTCGAATCTTCCAATGAGTCGATTTCCTATTATCGGCAGAATAATTCCAGACATGTTGCCTGATATCCCGTTTGCCAGCCAAAAATATCGAGATTTAGCAGGAAAAAGTCAAATGGTTTCTTCAAGCCTGTATGGTGCAGTATACGCTAAAATATGTGTTGAAAAAGGCGCGTTAGCGACCTTTTCAGAAGTAGAAACTGCTTTAAATTATTGTGGAATAGATTTTTTTACTGGGGCATCTGTTGCTAAGGAAAATTTAACAAGATTAAAAGATTTATTAATAAATACTAAAAGAATTATTGACCCGACTGGGAAATATCATTATGACACAACAGATGAATATAAAAGTTTATTAGATAATAAACAAGATAAAACAAATCAAAAAGAAATTCCTTTGGGAACAAAATATAAGGATGCTAATGGAACAATATGGACATATGTAGGTAATGACCAATGGGAAGATTAGTATGCTTTGAAAAAAACGTGTATTTTAAATTATGTATGTGAGAACTTCATGGAAGAAGGGTTGGGTTTAAGTTTTTTGGATAACTATTCGGAGGACACAACCATGCCATTGGATTTAAGCAGTTTGCAAAAAGCGGTTAGTTCTATGGAACGCGCTGTAAAAGTCGCGGATATATTGATTAAAGGCGCGGTTGACACGGATCAGGAAGAAGTTATACGCGCTGGAGTTATCCAAAATTTTGAATTTACTTATGAACTTTGCTGGAAGTTTATGCGGCGTTGGTTAGAGCTAAACGAAGGCGGACAGATTGTTGACAAACTTACAATGAAGGAATTATTTCGTATGGCGGCTGAACGCCAATTAATTCAGGATGTTGAAGCATGGTTTAGATATCACAAGGCGAGAAACCAAACGTCGTATATTTATGATGAGATAGTAGCTACAGATGTTTACGAAACATCTGTAAATTTTTTTAAAGACGCAAAATTATTTTTAAAGACATTGGGGGAGCGAAATGATTAATGTTCTTCCCGTTCATTTAGAAATAATTCGAAAAATTCTTAGAAAATATGTTTTGGAATGCGAGGTGCGTGTTTTTGATTGAACAAAATTACGAAATAATGCGGATTTAGAGGTGATACCATTACTACAGATTTATTATCAGTTCAGCGTTTAACGGTCACGATCAAAGATAAAATAATTTTGAACGGGATAAATTTTACAGTCAAAGAAAATGAAATTTTGGCGTTGGTAGGTTCATCCGGTAGCGGGAAAACTATAACTGCTTTTAGTCTTTTAAAGTTACTTCCTAAAGGCGGGGTATTTACGAACGGTAAAATTTTTTTTCAAGGGAAAGATATATTAAAGCTAAATGAGCGTGACGTGCGGGCTTTGCGCGGTAAAGACATTTCAATGGTTTTTCAGGAACCGTTAAGCGCGTTAAATCCTCTTATGCGGATTGGCGAACAAATTTCTGAGATTTTTACGGCGCATTCTATTAGACTTTCAAAAACTGAAATTTCGTTGAGAGTGAAAGAATTATTTTTTTTAGTTAAACTGCCTGAGAGAACAGGAGATTCTTATCCGCATGAACTTTCAGGCGGAATGCGGCAAAGAGTTCTTATCGCGATGGCAATAGCGCTTTCTCCGAAATTATTAATTTTAGATGAACCGGTAACCAGCCTAGATGTTACGATTCAGAAACATATTTTAGATTTGATTAAAGAAATACAGATAAAAAACAGGATGGCAGTGTTATTTATAACACATGATTTTTCTCTTGTTAATATGCTAGCGGAGAGAGTGTGCGTTATGCGTGACGGAGAAATTGTGGAAACCGCTTCAAAAAAAGAAATATTAAATAATCCGTGTCATGAATATACAAAGGCCCTTATTGAGTGTATGCCTAGGCTGGGTGCTACAAGCAACAGGTTCGCGGTTCCCAATTTTTCGCGTTGAATGCCCGTAGGATTATTCCTAACCTTTTCTGAAATATTAAGCAACTTGCATAGATTCCTCTTGGCTAGGAATGACACGTTTAGGGCTAAAGTCAAGTATTCATGCTGGTGTTAGCACACGCAGTCATTCTAGTAATCCAAATTTTTTCAGGCTCGAATTTCTAATTTTTATTTCGTAAAATTTTGGCCCTTCTTTATTAAAAATTCTGCTTAAAAAAATGGTCTAGACAAACCCGACCACTTCAATGACAGTTAACCTAATTTTAGGGATTTTTTTATACCTTATAGGGTGTAAAAAATTATTCAGGCAAGATATTTTTTATATTTTAAATAATAATACTTGAAATTATACCCTTAAGGGTGTATATTTTAGCTATGAAAAGCATCGGTAAAACAATACAGGGGCTTCGAAAGAAAGCCGGCATTGATCAGATTGAGTTCGCGGAGCGGACCGGTGTTGGTCTTCGTTTTTTAAGAGAGCTTGAGCAGGGGAAGCCCACTGTGCGTCTTGATAAAGTCAATCAGGTTCTTGATTTTTTGGGACATCATCTGGAGGTCGTGCGTAATGGCAAGGGATAAGAAGCGTAAAGCAGATGTTTTTTATTATGATTGTTTTGCCGGAATTTTAGAAGAAACGGAAAAAGGGTACAGGTTTGTTTATTCTTCGAATTATCTTAAGACAGGCAAGCCTGTTTCGTTGTCATTGCCTTTGCAGAAAGGGCCTTTGGAATCAGATACATTATTCCCATTTTTTGCCGGAATGAATTCTGAAGGATGGTACAGGGATATCGTATGCGCGACAAAAAAAATAGATCCGACTGATGAATTCGGGATATTACTTGTGACAGGGGATAATACGATTGGAGCTGTTACTGTCCGGGAAAGTGGTGTGAAATGAAGAATAAAAAAATAGCATGGCGTAGAGTCTTCGATATTGACAGGGAGCCGTTTATAGACCTTACGTTGGCTGGGGTTTCTTTAAAAGCTCAGGAAATGGTTGGCAAGATGTCTATTTCCGGAGTCCAGCCTAAGTTTTCCGTCAGGATTGTTGATAAAAAGAATGAGCCGCGTTTGGAAGTCACAGGCGAGGGCGGACAATATATTTTGAAACCGCAAGTGCAGGCGTTCGTGAATCTTCCGGAGAATGAAGAGCTTTGCATGACTATGGCTGAGGATTTAGGGATTCACGTGCCGGCACACTGTCTTGTGCATTTAAAGGATAAGAGTCTAGCGTATGTGGTCAAACGGTTTGATAGGAAAGGACTCCATAAAATACATCAGGAGGACTTTGCGCAGATTCTTGGTAAAAGAGATAAATATGACGGTTCTATAGAGGAGATCGGCCGGAAATTGAAAGCTGTTTCCGAAGTTCCGGGACTTGATGTACAGCTTTTTTTTGAGCGTGTTGTTTTTAATTTTTTGATCGGCAATGGAGATGCGCATATGAAGAATTATTCGGTTATTTATAACGAAGAGGGATTGGTACGGCTCGCGCCATTGTATGATTTGGTCTGTTCTAGAATCGTGATTCCCGAAGAGTCGGAGGAATCGGCGTTGACTATTCATGGAAAAAAGAGCCGGATCAAAAGGAAGGACATGGATAGTCTTGCAGAGTATCTTGGTATACCGGAAAAAGTGCGATTCGCTAAGTTCGCGGGTCAAAAAAATATTTTTCGTTCAAGGATTGCAAAGTCTTTGCTTCCCAAGTCACTAGCCAAAAATTTTGATAAACTTTTTATAGAGCGGTTTCAAAGACTTGAATTGACGTAGAGTTTTTTATATTCATTCAACCGGGAACCTAGATTAATGCATAGTGAATAACGCTAATCTTTTCTGTAAATGTAAACTTGAGAATCCAAATTATACCGATGGAATTTTATAATTATGATAGAAATAAAATCAGTAAAAAAATATTTTTATAAACATGGGCTTTTTAGCCGTCATGACAAAGAGACTATTAAAGCTGTAGATGATGTGTCATTCACCGTGGAAAAAGGGCAAACATTTGGTTTAGTAGGGGAGTCTGGTTCAGGAAAATCAACTCTCGCGAAAATTATAGCCGGTATTTGTCAGGCAGATAGCGGCAGTATAAATTTAGGCGGAAGGCTTGATATGGTGTTTCAGGATCCCGCGCATTCTTTAAATCCTTGTTTTAAAGCGCGGGAAATAGTAGCGGAGCCGCTTGTTGTGAGAAAGATTCAAAAAGATAAAATAGAGGAGCGCGTCAAAGAAGTTTTTTTAATGGTAAATTTAGAATATGAAAAATCAAAAAATAAATATCCGCATCAATTTTCCGGCGGAGAAAAACAGAGAATTGCCATAGCAAGAGCCTTAGCATGTATGCCGAGTGTCCTTATTCTTGACGAACCTGTATCAAGTTTAGATGTTTTAGTTCAGGCGGGGATATTGAATCTTTTAAAGGACTTACAGGAAAAGTTAGCTATTACGTATATTTTTATTTCGCATGATTTGAGGGTTGTCGAATTTATGTCCAGTATTATCGGTGTTATGTATCAAGGGAAACTTATTGAAATAGATACCCGCGAAGAGATTTATTTATATCCAAAAACAGATTATACCCGCGGTCTTATTAACGCGATACCGTCTTTGTGATTCTATAAACCGACAAACTACATTGCGCCATAGCGAATAATGCTAATCTCTGCGGATAAAAGGTTTTAAAAAAATCTTGACGCACCTCATAAAATGGTGCGACTGCGATTTTTTTTAACCCTTTTATCTCGAACATCTTAGTATTCTTCATCTATGTCGAAACGCTGTTTGTCTGATAAAAATATATTTGCGCAGTGGGTAACGGTATTGTTTCGGGTTATATTTAATTCGGAGCAAGTGTTATCATTTTTAAAAAATAATGATATACTATGGCAATAACAAGGATATAAATGTCAGATTTTCATATAATAAATCTTGAAAAATTTTGGCCTAAGAATAAGGCAAAAGGACTTCTTGCGCAGGCGGTATTTACAAGGGAGGCAGAAAAAGGCATCTTTGGTAAGGAAGCAAAAGATAAAATATATCAGGGGTGTTGGTTGCTTGCGCCTAAAAGTTCTGATTTTTTTAGGTTTAGGTTTTCATTTTTTGTGCATCCTGAAGTTATAAAGACTGGGATTATTTTAGATCCAAAAGCGCTTTTGGGTGAGCGCTATAGACCATTTCATGCTATTACTGAGTTTATGAATAATGCCGGTATCGGTCTTGTATATGTATTAGCAACAACAAAGACGGGCGAGTTTGATACTTGTCAAATGGGAAAAGGTAATTTTTCTTTCATAGAGTGGAAATTTCTTAGTTTGCGTAATGGAAAATTTATTGAAGAAGCCCCTTGTAAGTTTTTTGGAAAGTGGCCGGGGAATAGAGGTAGAGCAAGTATCGGAGGAAATTGGGATGAAGAAACAAAAATTAATATCAATATTCTTGACGAAAAAATTCTTACCGAGTTTCTTTTAACTGAACTTTTTTACTCGGAACTTACCAAAGGTATTATGAAAAAACCAGTTTGTGATCCTTATGATGTAGACGCATTTTTTATTAGTCTTTCGCAGAAACATATATTTCCTATAGAAATTAAGGAGAAATTTTTAGGCATATCTGGTAAAGAAAAGTTTTTTTGGTATTGATGCGGGAAGAATTATGATGCTTCTACGGTTGTGTCTTCCAAATGACGCAAATGCTATATATCTTATCCGTGAAATGGATGATAATGCTCAGTTTATAGGATGGAAATATGTTACCCTGAGCGATATTGTTATGACTTCCAGTTGGAATCTTCAGGCGGGAGGTATCGGTATGGGTGGTCAAAATACTCAGACCGTGCGTCTGCCTTATGAATATTTTCGTAATTTTGATGAAGATGTGATCTCTGAGGAAAAGTTTATTAAAATAGGGAATCTTTCTAGAAATATAAAAATTCTTGCTCGTCAGTTTTATGATGAGTTAACTTTAAAGTTTTAAGGATTAAAATGCGTAATAGCGTATTTACATTTATTGATTTATTTGCTGGAATCGGTGGAATAAGGCTTGGTTTTGAAAAAGCAGGATGTCAATGTGTTTGGACTAACGAAATTAATCAGTATGCTACCGAGACGTATAAAGTAAATTTTGGTGATAGAGACTTTGTTTTGAACGATATAAAGAAAGTAGATATAGTAGAAATTCCAGTGTTCGATATTTTATGTGGTGGTTTTCCGTGCCAGCCGTTTTCAATTGCGGGGGTTTCTAAAAAGAATAGTCTAAATATGCCTCACGGATTTGAAGATGAAACGCAAGGAACACTTTTTTATGAAATCATTAGGATTCTTAGAGAAAAAAGGCCTGCCGCGTTTTTTCTTGAAAATGTAAAAAATCTTAAAAGGCATGATAACGGCCGCACTTTTGCTATTATAAAAGGCGCGCTTGAAGATATCGGATATTCATTTTATTATAAGGTTATTAATGCCAAACTTGTTGTCCCGCAAAATAGAGAACGTATTTTTATGATAGGGTTCAAGGATAAAACTATTGATTTTTGTTTCCCAGAGATCCCAACCATTAATCCTAAAATAAAGGATATACTAGATAAAGATGTCCATGAAAAATATACATTGACAGATCACTTGTGGAATTATTTGCAGAAGTATGCTGAAAAACATAGGTTGGCCGGAAATGGATTTGGTTTCGGTCTTGTTGATGTTAATAAATATTCACGGACATTATCAGCGCGGTATTATAAGGATGGAAGTGAGATTCTTATTCCTCAAAAAGGCAAAAATCCTAGAAGACTGACACCTAGGGAATGCGCTAGGTTGCAAGGTTTTCCTGATTCATTCAAAATACCAGTTTCGGATACGCAGGCCTATAAGCAGTTTGGTAACTCAGTTGTTGTCCCTATTGTTGAAATATTAGCCAAGAGTCTTGTGCGGACTCTTAATGATAAGCCGAGGCGAAGGGTTTCTTACAGTACGGAAAGACAGATGTCAATGTCTTTTACTTAAATCGTATTCACTAAGCGCTTGATAATTGTCCTAGTCATTCTCGTTTTCCATTCTGTCATTCCTGCGCAAGCAGGAATCCATACAGGTGGGATAAGATTTCAGATGACAA
>JYNY01000073.1 GCA_000954095.1 Candidatus Omnitrophus magneticus
GATGTTTTCTAAAGGATATAGTAAAGTTTATTACTAACCGCTTAGTGCTTACAAATTTTTTATGAGTATATTTTTCCAGTTCATATGAGCTGGGTTGTTAACAGGAGTTGAGAATGTTTCTAAAAAAAATCGTAATTTACTTAATGTTTTATTTTTTTGCCGCGGGTTTATTTTCATATGCGGAGGATTTAAATAGCGGCAATGAAGATATTTTAAAGAAAAAAACAGAAAATATTTATAACGAAAAGATAGATACAGATATTGTCCGTTGCATAAAACTTCCTGACGGTTACCACGAAGGCCTTTTTAAAGAAGGAAATAAAATTTTTATAAATAATGGAGAAAATGGAGACACGTGGGTTTTAGATATTGATTCAGAAAAAATTTTAACTTTTATAAAATCTTGCGGCACGTTTACTGAAGGTTTAACAAAAGATTCTAAAGGAAGATACTGGGTTTCCGATTGGGATGACTTGAAGTTATACCGTGTTTCTATTGAGAATAATAAAATGAAACCTGAATTTGAAGTTTCTTTCGCGCCTCTTCACCCCGCGGGAGTCGCGGCAACTGACGGAAAAATATATATGCTTACATGGAAAAGAGGGATAGGCACGGAATATCATTTATTTTCATTGGATGAAGAAGGAAAAATATTATCAAAAATAAAAATACTCGGAATTTATGAGCCTTCACAATTAGCGTGGGACGGTAAGAATCTTTGGATATCAAGCTGGTATAGCCGCCGTATTTATAAAGTGGATATAAATAATTTAGAAATTTTAGGTTATATTGTTTCTCCGGTAAGCGATACAACCGGAATTGTTTGTGATGGAGAGTTTTTATGGGTGACCGGCACTAAAAGTGATTTGTATCAATTAAAAATAAAACGAAAAATAATATGAATAAAAAAATAAACAATATTTTTTTCGCGGTTTTTATGATTTTTGTTTTTCCAGCGCGCGGAGAAACTTATAGAGAAATTTCTTTAAAAGAAAGTTTAGATTTCGCTATTGAAAATAGTTTTGACGTGAAACTCGCGAAACTTGATTTACTTATAAGCGAAACAGATAAGACATACGCGTCATCTGTTTACGATACTTTTCTGACAGGCGGCGCGTCATATGGCGAAGATAAAAGACAACAGTCTTCTATTTTTTATCCTGACAATTCGCAAAATAATATATATCACGCGGGCGTGAGTAAAACATTAATTACCGGAACCAATCTTAACGCGGAGTTTTTTGATAACCGGGCTTGGAGTAATTCGCAGTTTGTTTCTCTAAACCCCGCGCATACCGCGGAAGCGGCGTTTACCGCGGTTCAGCCTATTGGCAAAAATACATTTGGGTTTATTGACAGAAATAAATTATCAGTGACAAAATTGGCTGTAGAGAACGCGTCATTAACTGAACGGGATAGAATTGAAGGCTATATAGCGGATGTTTCAAAAGCGTATTGGGGAGTTGTTTATAGTAAAAGAAGTGTTGAAATATATGAAGAAATTCTAGAAAAAGCGCGGGAACTTTATGATTCCAGTTTGAAAAATTTTGATATGGGGCTTATTGAACGCGGAGATTTACTAGCGGCGCGGGCTAACCTTGAAAGCGTCAAATCTGAAATAATAATTGCCAAAAATAATTTGGAGAATACTATAGAAGATTTTAAAATGTTAATTAATATGCCGGAAACATTAGATATTATTCCGTTAGAAAAATTAGAAGAAAAAGTGAACGGATGTCCTAGCGATATAGGGGCGTGTTTAAAGACATCTTTTAATAAAAGACGTGATTATATGTCTGCAAAAAGAGATGTGGAAATAAAGGGGATAGAATTAAAAATAAAAAAGAATAGCGCCCTTCCTGAAATAGATTTAAAAGGAACTATGGCGTTTAACGGCGCGCGAAACGCGTTTAGTAAATCTATGAATAAAGTTACAGGCACGGATAATTCTTATTATTATGGAGGTATTGAAGTTTCTCTATCTTTAGAAAATAGCGCTAGTAAAGCTGATTTTCTCCGTCAAAAATATGAAAAAGAAAAAACTATTATAAAGCTTAAACAAATAGAAAGAAAAATAATTACTGAAACCGTTAATAGTTTTAATAGCGTCCGCGCTCTTAAAGAAAGCGCGCGGCATGTAGAGGAGGCTGTTAATCTTTCAGAAGAAAAACTTATTGAAGAAGATAAACGTTTCCGGTCAGGAAGGTCAAACATGAAACGGGTAATTGATTATCAGGATGATTTACTTCGGGCAAAATTAAAAAAAATTACTGTATTGTTTGAATATACTTCTTCTCTTATTGATTTAGAGCGGGTTATGAATAACCTTTTAGAAAAGGAGGGCTATGAGTCTTCCGCGGTTTAGCGTGAATCAATCTGTTTTTGTGAATTTTTTGTCAATAGTGATTATTATTATAGGCATTCTGATTTTTTCTGGAATGGTGCGGGAAGTTTTTCCTAATGTGAGTTTTGATGTTGTGACGGTTGAGACTAATTATCCCGGAGCATCTCCTCTTGACGTGGAAAAACTTATCAGCGTCCCGATTGAAAAGGAATTAAAAGAAGTTGACGGCATAGAAGAAATTACTTCATCTTCAACTCATGGTTTGTCTGTTATTTCTGTTCAAATAGACCCGGACGTTTCAAATAAAGATAAAGTTATAAGAGATATCAGAAACGCTGTTGAACGTGTTACTGATTTACCCAAAGATATATATGATGATCCTATAGTTACTGAAATCACAACTAAACAATACCCTATAGTGGAAGTTTCTTTAGCCGCGGATGTTCCTGAAAAAAAACTTCAGGAATACGCTGATATTTTAGAAGAAAAGATAGAAGATGTGAAAGGAGTTGCCCGAGTTAGAAAATTAGGATATAGGGATAAAGAAGTTCAGGTAAGAGTAAGTCCTGAAAAAATGAAAGATTATTATGTGTCTTTTGATGAAATGGAGCAGGCTTTAGCTTCTCGTAATATTGCGCTTCCGGCCGGAGAGATTAGCGCCGAATCAAAAGAATACAGTATAAGAACAACCGCTGAATTTGAAAAAACTGAAGATGTTGAAAATACTATAATACGCGCTAATGACGCGGGAAACTGGCTTCAAATAAAAGATACAGCTTGTGTTATTGATGGATTTAAAAAAGAAAAAATTATTTCAAAAGCGTGGGGAAAACGCGCGATAAATCTTGTTGTTTTAAAAAAAGAATCCGGTGACGCGATAACTATAGTGAAAAAAATAAAAGAAATATGCGCTGTTTTTAAAGCTGAAAATAAAGAAGATATAAAAATTTCTTATATAAATGACTATTCTTTTTTAGTGAAAAGACGGCTTGGAATTTTGATTGGAAACGGGATATCAGGTTTTATTTTTGTGGCGTTATTAATGATGCTGTTTTTTGAAAGAAGAACAGCGTTTTTGACGGTGCTTGGAATACCGACCGCGCTTTGCGCGACTTTTATAGGCATGGGAATGATGGGAGTGAGTATTAACCTTGTCAGTATGTTCGGCCTTATTGTCGCGCTCGGCATGCTGGTTGATCAGGGGATAGTTATCGCGGATAATGTGTACCGGTATATAGAAAAAGGACTGCCTGTTAGAGAGGCTGTAGTTAAGGGGACGGAAGAAGTATCAGGCGCGGTTACTTCTTCTGTTATAACAACAATAGCCGCGTTTTTTCCGTTATTATTTATGACAGGGATAATAGGAAAATTTATTTGGTCAATACCTATTGTAGTTTCACTTTCTCTTTTAGCTTCTTTAGGCGAAGCATTAATAATACTTCCTAGTCATTTAGCTGATTTTATAAAAATAAAATATGATAAAAATGGAGAACTTATTCGCGGGAGCAGGGGATCGACATGGTTTAAAACATTTCAAAACAAATATGAAAAATTACTTATTTCCGCGGTAAAATATAAATATTTTGTGATGGCGAGTTTTTCAGGTGTATTAATAGTTTGTCTTTTCCTTGCCGGTTTTGTTGTAAAATTTATTTTATTTCCAGCAGGCGGCATTGATTGTTTTTTTATAAGAATGGAAGCACCGATAGGTACAAACCTTGAAGTAACTAATGAATTGGTAACGCCTTATGAAGAAGCGGTATCTAAATTACCGCGGGAAGAACTTGAATCATATGTTACTACTGTGGGAAGTATCGCGGAAGATAGAAATGACCCATTTGAAGGCCGCGGGAGTAATCTAGTCCAAATTACGGTTTATTTAACGGCTGAACAAGATAGAAAACGCGGAGTAGAAGAGATAATAGCGGATTTGCGTGAAAAAACGCGCGGAATCAAAGGATTTGAAGAAATAAGATTTGATAAGCCGGAGTCAGGCCCGCCTGTAGGAAAGCCGATAGAAGTGACTATCCGCGGAGAAAATTTTCACGTGTTGGATGAAATAGCGTTTGAATATATGGATTACCTTAAAACAATTGATGGTACAAGTGATATAACATGGGACAATAAGCCGGGTAAAGAAGAAATTAGAGTAGTAGTTGATCATAATAAAGCTACTATGGCGGGGCTTACCATATACCAAATAGCAAAGACCGTAAGAGCGGTATTTGAAGGAACTGTCGCGACAAAAATAAAACCAGTGAAAGCTGATGAGGATACTGATGTCACAATAATGTTTCCTGAAAATCTCATTAACAAGATAAATGTTTTTGAAGAAATTTTGGTGCAAAATAAATATGGAAACCTTATTCCTTTAAAAAATGTGGCGAAAATAACACGCGTTCCGGGTAGCACCACAGTACATCATTTAGATGGAAAAAGGGTTGTAACTGTTTCTTGCAATGTGGATACAGATAAAACTACGGTTTTAAAAGTTACAGCGCTACTTCAAAAAAAGTTTTCTAATATCAGCGCGCGTTACTCAGGGTATTCTGTAAAATATGGGGGAGAACAAGAAGAAACAGTAGATTCATTGATAAGCCTTTTAAAATCTTTTTTATACGCGTTTTTATTTATATATCTGATACTTACTTATTCCTTTAAATCTCTTACTCAGCCGCTTATTATTATGCTTTCTATACCATTTGGATTAATTGGAGTTATTTTATCTTTTTGGGCGCATGGCCTTCCTCTTTCATTTATGGCAATATTAGGCATAGTCGGGCTTAACGGTATTGTAGTCAATGACGCGATTGTTTTAGTAGAGTTTATAAATAATTTAAGAGAATCAGGAATGAGTAAAGGGGAGTCAATAATACAAGCTTCTAAAATACGGCTTCGAGCGATAATAGTAACAACGGTTACAACAAGCGGCGGGCTTTTCACAGTCGCATATGGTATTGGCGGAAAAGATCCGTTTTTAGTTCCAATGGCAATGGCGATATCATGGGGACTTATGTTTTCTACCGCGCTTACTTTAATCGTTATCCCTTGTCTTTATTCTATTTTAGATGATTGGGGCGATAAGTTTTTAGAGATGATTGGTAAAGGTAAAAATAATTCCGTAAAAAATAGTTGAACCAGCCTAGTTCAAGTTGCGAATGCAAAAAATACTAGTTTATAATAAATATTTTTCACCCTTTATTTTAAAATTGTTATAAACTTTTGATATAAAGAAAACCATAGAAAAAGACAACGCGCGTTGCTTATTATTGTATATCCACACAGTTACATGATAGATGGTGCGGGTGAAGGGACTTGAACCCCCAAGGAGGCAAGCTCCATATGGACCTGAACCATACGCGTCTGCCAATTCCGCCACACCCGCGTAGAATAAAGAACAATTATACTATAATGTTTTGATAATGGTCAAATTTGACGTTAATTTTTAGTTTTTTTTGGTAAATATAATATTTATCAAAATAGGACCACTAGGTAAAATGTAATTACTAAGCGGTTGGTAATTGCAAGTTTGATTATTAACGTTGTGATGTCTCAGGAAGCTATATTTGTTATAACCATTTCAAAAATATCATAAAACCCTTATGGATTCCCGCCCCGTGTCGAGACACGGGGCGGGAATGATAGCGGGTTGACGCTATTTTTACTAGATTCATTCCACTTTTTAAAATCCCATTATTAGCCACTTGGTGATTACCTTTTTTTACGCGAATAACGGAAGCAGGGATAATATTTTTCTATTTTTTGTTAGTCCGAAAAAAGTTTACAGAAAATCACTATTTTTTTTTAAAACATATGATATACTATATTGTAGAGATGTAATAGAAAGATAGTATTGTGAAATATTTAAAATTTTTTACTTTTATAGATTACAGGTTGCGCGGAAATGATTTTTTGTGGGCAAGATAGATTCCCACATTTGAGGTTATGGCATAACTAGTATTATATTTGCAATAAGGAGTAGGATTGCTTAATTGATGAAAAGTTTTAATAAGTTTTTTCACTCTGTTAAAGAAACATGGGAGGTGAAACATGTTTTGGAAAAAAGAAAAAATACAAAAAGAATTAAAAGTTCTCGCTGTGAAAGAAAAAAATCAGAAATCTATATGGAATAAAATTATATGGAATGTTTTTTTATTTTTTAGTTACCCTCGGCATATTTTAAAAAATATAATTTTTCGCCAAAGAAGTGTTGAGCCAAATTCAATATCCATGCCATTACAAGGTAAAAGGTTAAAACCATTTTTAAAAATGGTGTCGCTTTTAGTCTCGTTTACTTTTTTTATTCAAGAGATGAGTTTTCCGCAAGGGAATGAAACCCGTTCGATGAATCAGATGAATGTACCGCAACCTGACGGCAGAGTAGGTACAGGCATGAATTTTTCAATAAAACAATTTTCTATCCCGCGTGATGTCGCGATTACGAGAGATCTCAATAGTACCGATAGTGAAAATTTAATAATTAATATTAAAGATGTTCATGATAATTACGGCGCGCAAAAATCTATCGCGGAAGTTTTAGATAACTTATTGGTTAATTATGATGTGCGGTTTATTGGGATAGAAGGTTCAGAAGGATATATTGATACAACACTTCTTTCATCATTTCCTGATGAAAAGGTAAAAAAACTTACAGCGGATTATCTTATGAGGGAAGGGAGAATATCCGCTGGTGAATTTTTTACAGCGGTTTCTAAAGTGCCTGTCACGTTATACGGCATAGATGATTCAGAACTTTATTTAGAAAATTACAGTGCGTTTTTAAATTTAATGGAATTTAAAAAGGAGAATTTAAAGCATGTTGAAGTTTTAAGAAAAGCTTTGTACGGCCTTAGGGACGCGGTGTTTTCTGACGACTTAAAAAGTTTGATTGAAAATTCAGTTTTAAATTCATCAGGCGAAGAAAAAAGTTTCACGAAAAAGTGGGATCGCGTAAAAGAAATAGGAATAAAATACGCGGTTACTTTGGAAGGATTTTCTAATATTAAGGCGCTTGAACGGTCAGTTGAAGTGGAAAAAACTATTAATTATGAAAAGGTTAATAGCGAACGTGATGAACTATTAAATATTCTTACAAAAAAAGTTAAACGTGAAATTCTTGAAGAATTAGTTTTAAGAAGCCTTTCTTTTAAACTTGGAAGGATTTCTAAGAGTCAGTTTTACACATATCTTTTGCTTTTAGCCAAGGCTGAAAATATTAATAAAGATAAGTATATTGAAATGGAAAAATTTTGTGAATACGTGACTATTTATGAAGGAATAGATATCGCGTTTTTAATGGATGAAATGGAAACGTATGAAGAAAAAATAAAAGACAAACTTTTAAAAGATGATGACGCAAAGGTTTTAAATAAACTTCTTAAAGATATAGAGATACTGCATAACCTTTATTCTGTAAGGCTTACAAGAGGACAGCTTAAATATCTTATGGATAATATGGAGAAGTTTAAAGCTACTGTATTTTTAGATTTTATAAAAGAGGAATATACGCGACGCGGAATGGTTTTGCCTAAAGAATTATCTTTGGTAACTAATATTTTTGAACGGCTTTCAAAAGCGGTTATTTTTTATTCTTCAGCTACCGCGCGTAATAGAGCGATGGTTAATAACACAATAGAACGAATGAGAAAAGAAGGTGTTACAACCGCGGCTATTATAACCGGCGGATTTCACACTAGAGGTGTCACTGATATTTTAAAAGCGGAGAATATTTCTTATTTGATTTTACTTCCTAAATTTAATTCTGAAACGGGGAAACGCCCGTATGTGACTATTTTAACTAATAAACATAATGAATATAAACAGTATACGGAAAACGGGAGTTATCTTGCGGTTACTTCTCTTTTCGCTTTAAGCCGTTCTATTTTGGAAAAATCAGGAATGAAAGAAAACGCGGAACGGGCGGGTTTTGAAACAGTGCTTATTCAACTGGGTCTTTCATATTTATTAAAAATGAATAAAGGTGTCGTGAATGAAAGCGCTTTAAATATGTTAGGTTCAAGCGAATTAGCCGCGTATTTGAAAAATATTCAGTCTGCTTATTCAGATATTTTAAAACAAGGGAAAATTACGCGGGAAGAATATCAGTCGTTGATGAGTTTTACTGAAAGTTTAAAAGACCAGATGAAGGTAAATGTCAATGTTGCTAGTAATACAGTGTCATTAGGAATATCTCGCGGTAAGAATGAAAATTATATTTTTAATGTACGATTACAAACAAATACAGGAGAGACAGCGCAGGTTGAAGCGGAAACAGTTCAGGTTGAAAAATTCGAGAAAGTGTCTAATAAAAATTTTAACGATATTTTTAAAAGTGTAACTAAATCCGCGGAAAAAATTCAGGGGAAACCCGAGTCAGTGGATAGCGCTATAATTGCTCAAATTGAATCAGCGTTAAGCGCGGAGAGTGATGGGAAAGGCGCGGAAGAATTATTGGGACGAATAGAAAAAATAGCCGCTAGAAAAGGCCTTACTTTAAGTAAAGAGCAAAGTGCGGCAATCGCGGAACGTGTATCGGCTAGATCAGCCGCGGCCACGCGAGAGGCGGTCATAAAAAAAGAAGCTGAGGCTAAAAAAGAATTAGAGAAAAAAGAGGAGTTGGTTTCGATGTTTAGCCTGCCTATGGTTGGTAAAGACAGAGTGGTATGAGTAATAAATTGTTACACAACGCAAGAATATGAATTTATGTTTAAGGATATAGATC
>JYNY01000074.1 GCA_000954095.1 Candidatus Omnitrophus magneticus
AAAATTTTTGAAACGCTTTCAAAAGTTTATCCATATCTAATTTGCCGTCAGGGTTTATGTACCATACTCTTTTTCCTTCATCTCCGATAGCCGCCTGAAATGGGTCTGTCAATACTCTTGGAATAATTTCTCTATAAATTTCGTTTGATATTTGCACTGGATTTGTTTCTGAAACAATACCGAGATCCCGGCAATATAAAATGTCATCATTATAAGTATTAAAATCTACTAGGTCTCCGTTTATAACCGCGCTTATAACCTTATTAACTCTAGACTCTTTGAGTTTATCTATTAAGCTGTCTAAATGAGTGTCCCGTCTTTGTATTAAATTTTCTTTCGCGGATTCAACATATTCTAAAGTTATCTTTTTTGTAAAATCTTCTTTTAATATTTCAACTATAATTTCACTTGCTATAGCATTCACAAGCCACGGCTGGCCTCCAGTTAATTCATAGATTCTATCTACTACTTCTTTTGAAAATATCTGCCCTGTATCTTTTGTGTGCTGACTGTATAATTCAGCTATTTCTTCTTTTGTGAATGTCCCTAAAAGTATTGATTTTGCCTTTATATTAAAAGGTGAGCCTGAACCTAATGACGCTTCACTCGGACGGACTTTTGTTTTGTATTCCCGAACATCTCTTAATCCCACAAGCGCCACGGTTGAAGGAAATCGTTCCGGTCTTATTTGAAACCCATTTCGTAGCTGCCTAAGAACTGACACTAAAACATCGTCGTATAATGAATCTATTTCATCTAATAATAAAACTATAGGTTTAGTTTGCGCTGTTGCCCATTTATTCAAATAATCTTGTAATGAATATTTTTTAGTTATGACTGGTTTGGGTGCTAAAAATTTCTTAGGTAAAAAAAATTCACATGCTTGGTAAAGCGAATTTATTATTTTAAAATTCGCGATTTCTTCAGTTATAGATCTATACCCCGCGGACTCTACGGAAAACACTACTGAAATATAATTTCCTTCTTTATTTAATCTATGCGCCAATTCATGTAATAGTGTAGTTTTTCCAGTCTGCCTCGGCGCATGGAGTGTGAAGTATTGTCTCTTTCCTATCATATCAAAAATGATATTTTGATTTCTCAATGGGTCTATCATGTAATGAATTTTCGGGTCACAAAACCCAGTTGTATTAAAATATCGTTTACTTTTCATTTTAAAATTTCCTCCAAATAATTTTATAGATAAATATTGCTAGATTATAACAGATTGCGCAGGGAAATAAAATAATAGAAAATATAGCGGTTCCACTCATTGTTAGCCCTCTAGCTCGTGGCAGTACGAGGTTATAACTTCTTACTAGGCGCTGTCGCAAAATGAAAAAAATATTTTTTATTTTTTTTAAGGTTACATTTCCACTATAGTAATTTCTTTATTCTGATGAGACAGAGTTTCCCATTTAACGCGCGTTTCCCATGGAATAATACTGGAAGGTTTTATCTCAAATAAAATAAGATATCCTTTTGTCATGCCGAGGGTGTCTAGATAGCGCGAAATTTGGTCTAGACCTTTTTGTTTAGTGGACGGGAGTCTATTTAATTTTAATTCTAAAACAAATTTATCGCCGTTAAATTCAATAAGAAGGTCTGTCCGTCCTGTACCAACTGCCATTTCGCGATTTATTTTGCCGCCGCCGTTTATTACTCTTTGCAGAAACGCCATTAAAAGTAAATGCGGCCCGGCTTCTTTATAATCAAATTTTTCAAGCCACATTTCAGAATTTTCACGATAAAACTCTTGAAACGCTTTTAATAATTTATTCATATCAAGTTTACCGTTGGGTTTTATGTACCATTTAGTTTCGCCTTCTTCTTCAATACTATCCTGCAAATTTCTATTTAAAACTCTCGGAATTATTTCTCGGTATATTTCATTAGCTATTCTTATAGGTTTTGTTTCGCTTATAATCCCTAAATCTCGGCAATATAGAAGCGAATCGTCATAGTTGTCAAACAAAACTCCGTCTCCATTTATAATAGCGCTTACTATATTTTTTACCCGCTCCTCTTTCAGTTTATCTATTAAACTATCCAAATGCGTGTCGCGTCTGGCGATTAGATTTTCTTTCACCTCTTCCGCGTGAGCGAGTGTTATTTTTTTTGTGTAATCACTTTTTAATATTTTTTCTACGATTTCATTCGCTACCGCGTTCACCAGCCACGGCTGGCCTCCGGTTAATTCATAAATTCTATCTATCACTTCTTTAGAAAATTTTTGCCCTGTGTCTTTTGTGTGCTGGCTGTATAATTCAGCTATTTCTTCTTTTGTCCATGTTCCTAAAAGAATTGATTCAGCTTTGATATTAAAGGGCGAACCGGAACCGAGTGACGCTTCACTCGGACGGACTTTTGTTTTATATTCACGAACATCTCTTAATCCTACAAGCGCCACGGTTGAAGGAAATCGTTTTGGTCTTATTTGAAATCCATTTCGTAATTGTCGCAGGATTGATACTAACACATCATCGTATAATGAATCTATTTCATCCAATAATAAAACTATAGGCTTAGATTGAGAAATAGCCCAATCTATTAAGTAATTTTCTAATGTTAAATCTTTAGTATATTTTTCAGGCGGGATTGGACAATTGTTTTTATTAAGATATTGGCCGCTTGAACTGTAAAGAGAATTAATAATTTTTTTATTCGCGATTTCTTCAGTTATAGACCTATACCCCGCGGACTCGACAGAAAACACTACTGAAATATAATTTCCTTCTTTATTTAATCTATGCGCTAATTCATGTAAAAGTGTCGTCTTTCCTGTCTGCCTTGGCGCGTGGATTGTGAAGTACTGTTCTTTTTCAATAAGGTCAAAGATTACACTCTGATTTCTTAATGGATCCAACATATAATGTTTTTCAGGACGGCAAAAACCCGTTGTATTAAAATATCGTTTACTTTTCATTTAAAAATTCTCCATATTTATTCTATCTTTATTTGTAAATCAAACGACAAGCTATCTCACATTTCCACAAGAGTAATATTTTTATTCTGATGAGAAATATCTTCCCATTTAACACGCGTTTCCCATGGAATAATACTGGAAGGTTTTATTTCAAATAAAATAAGATATCCTTTTGTCATGCCGAGCGTGTCAAGATAACGCGAGATTTGGTCTAAGCCTTTTTGTCTCGCGGACGGCATCCTTTTTAACTTTAATTCTAAAACAAATTTATCTCCGTTAAATTCTATAAGCAAATCAGTTCGCCCTGTTCCAACTGCCATTTCGCGATTTATCCTGCCGCCGCCGTTTATTACTCTCTGCAAAAACGCCATTAAAAGTAAATGCGGGCCTGCTTCTTTATAATCAAATCTTTCAAGCCAAACTTCAGAATTTTCACTGTAAAATTCTTGAAAAGCTTTTAATAATTTATCCATATCAAGTTTACCGTTAGATTTTATGTACCAAGAAGTTGTGCCTTGTTCACGAATATTTTTTTGCAACTGAAAATTTAAAACTCTTGGAATAATTTCTCCATATATCTCATTCGCGAAAACTATGTCGTTATTTATATCTTTGATAATACCTAAATCTATAACATATCTAAGATCATCATTGAAGTTGTCATACACAAGAGAATCGCCGTTTATAATAGCACTGACAATATTTTTAACTCTGGATTCTTTAAGTTTATCTAATAAACTATCTAAATGCGTGTCGCGTCTTTGTATTATATTTTCTTTCGCGGATTCAACATGATCTAGAGTTATTTTTTTTGTAAAATCTTCGTTTAATATTTTTACTACTATTTCTCTCGCTATAGCGTTTACCAGCCACGGCTGGCCTCCGGTTAATTCATAAATTCTATCTACTACTTCTTTTAAAAATATCTGCCCTGTATCTTTTGTGTGCTGACTGTATAATTCAGTTATTTCTTCTTTTGTGAATGTTCCCAAAAGAATTGATTCAGCTTTGATATTAAAGGGCGAGCCTGAGCCTAGAGACACTTCACTCGGACGAACTTTTGTTTTGTATTCCCGAACATCTCTTAATCCCACAAGCGCCACGGTTGAAGGAAATCGTTTTGGTCTTATTTGAAATCCATTTCGTAACTGCCTAAGAACTGACACTAAAACATCGTCATATAATGAATCTATTTCATCCAATAATAAAACTATTGGTTTAGTTTGAGAAATAGCCCAATCTATTAAGTAATTTTCTAATGTTAAATCTTTAGTATATTTTTCAGGCGGGATTGGACAATTTTTTTTATTGAGATATTGGCCGCTTGAACTGTAAAGAGAATTAATAATTTTTTTATTCGCGATTTCTTCAGTTATAGATCTATACCCCGCGGACTCTACGGAAAACACTACTGAAATATAATTTCCTTCTTTATTTAATCTATGCGCCAATTCATGTAAAAGTGTTGTTTTCCCAGTCTGCCTCGGCGCGTGGATTGTGAAGTATTGCGTCTTCTCTATTAAATCGAATATGATTTTTTGGTTGCGCAAAGGGTCAATCATATAATGTCTTTCAGGCATACAAAAACCAGTTGTATTAAAATATCGTTTACTTTTCATTTTTTAAAATCCTCCATATTCATTCCATGTTTATTTATAAATCAAACGATAAGCTATCTCACATTTCCACAACAGTAATTTTTTTATTCTGATGAGAAACATTTTCCCATTTAACGCGGGTTTCCCATGGAATAATACTGGAAGGTTTTATTTCAAATAAAATAAGATATCCTTTTGTCATGCCGAGTGTGTCTAGGTAGCGTGAAATTTGGTCGAGGCCATCTTCTTTACTATCGCTGTCTCTTTTTAATTTTAGTTCCAAAACAAATGTTTCGCCGGCGAATTCAATGGTTAAATCTGTTCGTCCTCGGCCAACTGCCATTTCACGATCAATTCTGCCGCCTCCATTGATTACTCTCTGCAAAAAGGCCATTAAAAGAAGCCCGTGTCCAGCTTCTTTATAATCAAATCTTTCTAGCCAATGTTCACTATTACGGCGATAAAATTTTTGAAACGCTTTTAATAGTTTATCCATATCAAGCTTAGCGTCAGGTTTTATGTAACAAGAAGTCATGCCTTCTTCTCTAATGTTTTCTTGCATAGAAAAGTTTAAAACTCTAGGAATTATTTCTCGGTATATTTCATTTGAAAAAATTATGTCATATTTTTCTTTGCGGATAATTCCTAAATCTATAACATACCTAAGATCATCATTGAAGTTGTCATACACAAGAGAATCGCCGTTTATAATAGCACTGACAATGTTTTTAACTCTGGGTTCTTTCAGTTTATCTAATAAACTATCTAAATGCGTGTCTCTGCGCGCGATTAGATTTTCTTTCGCCTCTTCCGCGTGAGCGAGTGTTATTTTTTTTGTGTAATCACTTTTTAATATTTTCTCCACTATTTCATTCGCTACCGCGTTTACCAGCCACGGCTGGCCTCCGGTTAATTCATAGATTCTATCTATTACTTTTTTTGAAAATATCTGCCCTGTATCTTTTGTGTGCTGACTGTATAATTCAGCTATTTCTTCTTTTGTCCATGTTCCTAAAAGAATTGATTCCGCTTTTATATTAAAGGGCGAACCGGAGCCTAGAGACACTTCACTCGGACGGACTTTTGTTTTATATTCCCGAACATCTCTTAATCCCACTAAAGCTATGGTTGATGGAAAATGTTTTGCCCTTCCTTGAAAACCATTACGTAGTTGACTTAGCACTGATACTAATACGTCATCATATAACGAATCTATTTCGTCTAATAATAAAACTATTGGTTTTTTTTGAGAACCCGCCCAATTATTTAAATAAGTCTGTAAAGAACACTTTTCATCTGCTAGCGACTTTTTCGGCCATAACTCCTTAGAAATAAATAACTCGCATGATTCATAAAGAGAATTTATTATTTTTAAATTCGCGGTTTCTTCAGTTATAGACCGATACCCCGCGGACTCTACCGAAAACACTACTGAAATATAATTTCCTTCTTTATTTAATCTATGCGCTAATTCATGTAAAAGCGTAGTCTTTCCTGTCTGCCTTGGCGCGTGGATTGTGAAGTACTGCGTCTTCTCTATTAAATCGAATATGATTTTTTGGTTGCGCAAAGGGTCAACCATATAATGTCTTTCAGGCATACAAAAACCAGTTGTATTAAAATATCGTTTACTTTTCATTTTAAAATTTCCTCCAATTTTATTTTTATTTATAAATCAAACAACAAGTTGTCTCACATTTCCACGATAGTAATATTTTTATTCTGATGAGAAATATCTTCCCATTTAACGCGGGTTTCCCATGGAATAATACTGGAAGGTTTTATTTCAAATAAAATAAGATATCCTTTAGTCATGCCGAGGGTGTCTAGATAGCGGGAGATTTGATCTAAGCCTTTTTGTCTCGCGGACGGCATTCTTTTTAACTTTAATTCTAAAACAAATTTATCTCCGTTAAATTCTATAAGTAAATCAGTTCGTCCTGTTCCAACTGCCATTTCGCGATTTATCCTGCCGCCGCCGTTTATTACTCTCTGCAAAAACGCCATTAAAAGTAAATGCGGGCCTGCTTCTTTATAATCAAATCTTTCAAGCCAAACTTCAGAATTTTCACTGTAAAATTCTTGAAAAGCTTTTAATAATTTATCCATATCAAGTTTACCGTTGGATTTTATATACCATTTAGTTTCGCCTTCTTCTTCAATACTATCCTGCAAATTTCTATTTAAAACTCTCGGAATTATTTCTCGGTATATTTCATTAGCTATTCTTATAGGTTTTGTCTCACTTATAATCCCTAAATCTCGGCAATATAGAAGCGAATCGTCATAGTTGTCAAACAAAACTCCGTCTCCATTTATAATAGCGCTTACTATATTTTTTACCCGCTCCTCTTTCAGTTTATCTATTAAACTATCTAAATGCGTGTCGCGTCTTTGTATTATATTTTCTTTCGCGGATTCAACATGCGCTAGAGTTATTTTTTTTGTAAAATCTTCGTTTAATATTTTTACTACTATTTCTCTCGCTATAGCGTTTACCAGCCACGGCTGGCCTCCGGTTAATTCATAAATTCTAT
>JYNY01000076.1 GCA_000954095.1 Candidatus Omnitrophus magneticus
GTGATAACAGGTATTTAATGCTTGACGGTAATTTATATCATATCGAAGAATCAGTCACGTACTTGGCATGCACACATAATCGAAGTTGTTTCTCCTCTTTCTCTTGTCCCCTTCTTACTCTTCCTCCTCTCTTCCTTTTTTCTCTCTCTTTTTTCTCCTTCTCCTTCCCCCCCCCCCCCCCCCTCCCTTCCCTTCTCCTCTCCTCCCCCCTCCCTTC
>JYNY01000077.1 GCA_000954095.1 Candidatus Omnitrophus magneticus
AATATTCTCTATAATTAAAATCTCCCGGATAGCCTTCTTTAGAACTCCATACAGCTTTTGAACTTTCCAAATCTCTCCCAACAGCCGCTACGCTTGATTTACAAAGATAAGGGCTATAAACGCCATACCGAAGTATTGGGCAACCAAATAAAATTCCATGCGTCCAAAAACAATAATGAACAATATCCCTTATATCCCGGTAAAAATAAATAATGAACAATATCTAATAAAAACTTCAAAAAAATTACCAAACATTAAATGGCTACCCAGCCTGCCATACGCTGATAAAAAAATAAATTTATCTTCAATTTATTCTTCCTTATCCAACGACACTCCGCGCATGATTATAAAAATCGCGGGACGTTATTACAAATGGGCACTGAACAAAAAATATTCATCGCCGCGTGATATAAAAATTTTAGAAAAATCGGAGAGTAAGAACAGCTAAAACATTTTGTCTATTTCACACATTACATTTTTTCAGGAAGGGCTATATTTAAAAGATTTAATCCATTAGAGAGAACAATCCTCGCGCATTCCACAAGAAAAAGCCTCGCGCGGGAAAGTTCTTTATCGCTTGAAACAACTCGGCATTCAGTATAAAAAGAATGAAATTTTCTGGAAAGATCATTAAGATATGTAACAATCTTGCTTGGCTCTAACGCGTCTCCAGCGGATTGCACGACAAAAGGGAATTCGCTTAACGCTCGTATAAAAACTTTTTCCGTTTTATGCGAAAGAAGAGACAAAGAAGCGCCTTCCAAAGACAATCGTTCTTCCTGTTTATCATTAAATTCTTTTATACTGCAAATTCTCGCGTGAGCATATTGTATGTAATAAACCGGGTTGTCGTTCGATTCTTTTTTAGCAACCTCAATATCGAAATCAAGATGGCTGTCCAGCCTTCTCATTAAAAAAATAAACCGCGCCACATCAACGCCAATCTCATCGAT
>JYNY01000078.1 GCA_000954095.1 Candidatus Omnitrophus magneticus
CTTTTTAGGCCATAACTCCTTAGAAATAAATAACTCGCATGATTCATAAAGCGAACTTATTATTTTAAAATTCGCGGTTTCTTCAGTTATAGACCGATACCCCGCGGACTCTACGGAAAACACTACTGAAATATAATTTCCTTCTTTATTTAATCTATGCGCTAATTCATGTAAAAGTGTTGTTTTTCCAGTCTGCCTCGGCGCGTGGATGGCGAAATACTCTTCTTTTTCAATAAAATCAAATATTACACTCTGATTTCTTAATGGATCCAACATGTAATGTTTTTCAGGACGGCAGAACCCGGTTATATTAAAATATCTTTTACTTTTCATTTTAAAATTCCCTCCAAATAATTTTATAAATAAATATTTCTAGATTATAACAGATTGCGCGGGGAAAGAAAATAATAGAAAATAGCGCGATTCTAGTAGTCTCTAGAATTATTTCCCGCGCGCGGCATTGCAAAACGTGAGAAAAAGAACGTAAGCACTAAGCGGTTAGTAATAAACTTTTCTATATCCTTTAGAAAACATCATTCTGTCATTCCCGCGAAAGCGGGAATCCATAAGGGTTTTATGATGTTTTTGAAATGGTTATACCATATATAAATTCCTGCTTCATGGAAAATCCCAACGTTAATAATCAAGCTTGCAATTACCATCCGCTTAGTGATTACAAAAGAACAATCTCTCAAAACAAAATATTTTCGCCAAAAATTTTTACAAAAAAAAGAAATCCGCCTTTGACAACACATCAAAGACGGACTTCTTTTAAAGGAGGTGTGCACATAAGTTTATTTTTTTATACGTCTTAAATAACTCACTCCAAAATTGTGTTCTCGTTATTTATTTTTTTATGTTGTAAAAATAATTCTAATAAAATAAAGATTCCTACACACGGTTTTTTTCATAGGGGGAAGGGTTCCCTTCCCCCTCTTGACGCTCGCCTTTCTTTATCCGGTTAACTTTTGTCGTGTCTTGCAAGTTGCTTGATTATGGGGCTCGCTGTCACCCCCTTGCCTAAGGTCTATTTTTTCTGTATCAAAGGAGAAGGGGAAATGTTCCCCTTCTCCTTTGTATCCTTTTCCCCTTTTAAGGTAGTTACGATATATACTCTACTTCTTCATCCGTCTTAAATAACTCACTCCAAACCCAAATAGTAGCGCGAGGGCCATTCAGCCCGGGATTTCGGGAAC
>JYNY01000079.1 GCA_000954095.1 Candidatus Omnitrophus magneticus
TACAACAGTAATATTTTTATTCTGATGAGAAACCTCTTCCCATTTGATACGGGTTTCCCAAGGGATAACTGTGGAAGATTTTAATTCGAATAAAATAAGATATCCTTTAGTCATGCCGAGTGTATCTAAATAACGCGAGATTTGGTCTAAGCCTTCTTCTTTTGTATCATCGTATCTTTTTAATTTTAACTCCAAAACAAAAGTCTCTCCCGCGAATTCAATGGTTAAATCTGTTCGTCCTCGTCCAACCGCCATTTCACGATCAATTCTGCCGCCTCCATTGATTACTCTCTGCAAAAATGCCATTAAAAGAAGCCCCTGCCCCGCTTCTTTATAATCAAACCTTTCTAACCAGTGTTCACTATTACGGCGGTAAAATTTTTGAAACGCTTTTAATAATTTATCCATATCAAGTTTGCCATCGGGTTTGATATACCATTTAGTTTCGCCTTCTTCTTCAATACTATCTTGTAAATTTCTATTTAAAACTCTTGGGATTATTTCTTGATATATCTCATTAGCGATTCTGACAGGTCTTGTCTCGCTTATAATTCCTAAATCTCGACAATACATAAGCGAATCGTCATAATTGTCAAATAAAACTCCGTCTCCATTTATAATAGCGCTTACTATATTTTTAACACGCTCCTCTTTCAGTTTATCTAATAAACTATCTAAATGCGTATCTCTCTGCGCGATTAGATTTTCTTTTGCCTCTTCCGCGTGAGCGAGTGTTATTTTTTTTGTGTAATCTTCATTAAGAATCTCAACTACTATTTCATTAGCTATAGCGTTCACCAGCCACGGCTGGCCTCCGGTTAATTCATAAATCCTATTTATCACTTCTTTAGTAAACTCCTGCCCTGTGTCTTTTGTGTGCTGGCTGTATAATTCTGTTATTTCTTCTTTTGTCCATGTCCCTAAAAGTATTGATTTTGCTTTTATATTAAATGGCGAACCGGAACCTAACGACGCTTCAGTCGGACGGACTTTTAATTTATAATCCCGAACATCTCTTAATCCCACTAAAGCTATAGTTGATGGGAATTGTTTAGGCCTCCCTTGAAAACCATTCCGTAACTGCCTAAGCACTGAAACTAAAACATCATCATATAATGAATCTATTTCATCTAATAACAAAACTACATGTTTTTTAAGAGAAAGAGTCCATTTGTTTAAATAATCTTGCAATGAAACACCTTGTCCTAATTTAGGGATTTTAGGCCAAAATTGTTTATCAATAAATAAATTACATGCTTGATAAAGCGAACTTATTATTTTAAAATTCGCGGTTTCTTCAGTTATAGACCGATACCCCGCGGACTCTACGGAAAACACTACTGAAATATAATTTCCTTCTTTATTTAATCTATGCGCTAATTCATGTAAAAGTGTCGTTTTTCCAGTCTGCCTTGGCGCGTGGATTGTGAAGTATTGTCTCTTTGCTATCATATCAAAAATGATATTTTGATTTCTCAATGGGTCTATCATGTAATGAATTTCAGGGTCGCAAAACCCAGTTGTATTAAAATATCGTTTACTTTTCATTTTAAAATTTCCTCCAAATAATTTTATAGATAAATATTGCTAGATTATAACAGATTGCGCAGGGAAATAAAATAATAGAAAATATAGCGGTTCCACTCATTGTTAGCCCTCTAGCTCGTGGCAGTACGAGGTTATAACTTCTTACTAGGCGCTGTCGCAAAATGAAAAAAATATTTTTTATTTTTTTTAAGGTTACATTTCCACTATAGTAATTTCTTTATTCTGATGAGACAGAGTTTCCCATTTAACGCGCGTTTCCCATGGAATAATACTGGAAGGTTTTATCTCAAATAAAATAAGATATCCTTTTGTCATGCCGAGGGTGTCTAGATAGCGCGAAATTTGGTCTAGACCTTTTTGTTTAGTGGACGGGAGTCTATTTAATTTTAATTCTAAAACAAATTTATCGCCGTTAAATTCAATAAGAAGGTCTGTCCGTCCTGTACCAACTGCCATTTCGCGATTTATTTTGCCGCCGCCGTTTATTTCTCTTTGCAGAAACGCCATTAAAAGTAAATGCGGTCCTGCTTCTTTATAATCAAATTTTTCAAGCCACATTTCAGAATTTTCACGATAAAACGCTTGAAACGCTTTTAATAATTTATCCATATCGAGTTTACCATTGGGTTTTATGTACCATTTAGTTTCGCCTTCTTCTTCAATACTATCCTGCAAATTTCTATTTAAAACTCTCGGAATTATTTCTCGGTATATTTCATTAGCTATTCTTATAGGTTTTGTCTCACTTATAATCCCTAAATCTCGGCAATATAGAAGCGAATCGTCATAGTTGTCAAACAAAACTCCGTCTCCATTTATAATAGCGCTTACTATATTTTTTACCCGCTCCTCTTTCAGTTTATCTATTAAACTATCTAAATGCGTGTCGCGTCTTTGTATTATATTTTCTTTCGCGGATTCAACATGATCTAGAGTTATTTTTTTTGTAAAATCTTCGTTTAATATTTTTACTACTATTTCTCTCGCTATAGCGTTTACCAGCCACGGCTGGCCTCCGGTTAATTCATAAATTCTATCTACTACTTCTTTTAAAAATATCTGCCCTGTATCTTTTGTGTGCTGACTGTATAATTCAGTTATTTCTTCTTTTGTGAATGTTCCCAAAAGAATTGATTCAGCTTTGATATTAAAGGGCGAGCCTGAGCCTAGAGACACTTCACTCGGACGAACTTTTGTTTTGTATTCCCGAACATCTCTTAATCCCACAAGCGCCACGGTTGAAGGAAATCGTTTTGGTCTTATTTGAAATCCATTTCGTAACTGCCTAAGAACTGACACTAAAACATCGTCATATAATGAATCTATTTCATCCAATAATAAAACTATTGGTTTAGTTTGAGAAATAGCCCAATCTATTAAGTAATTTTCTAATGTTAAATCTTTAGTATATTTTTCAGGCGGGATTGGACAATTTTTTTTATTGAGATATTGGCCGCTTGAACTGTAAAGAGAATTAATAATTTTTTTATTCGCGATTTCTTCAGTTATAGATCTATACCCCGCGGACTCTACGGAAAACACTACTGAAATATAATTTCCTTCTTTATTTAATCTATGCGCCAATTCATGTAAAAGTGTTGTTTTCCCAGTCTGCCTCGGCGCGTGGATTGTGAAGTATTGCGTCTTCTCTATTAAATCGAATATGATTTTTTGGTTGCGCAAAGGGTCAATCATATAATGTCTTTCAGGCATACAAAAACCAGTTGTATTAAAATATCGTTTACTTTTCATTTTTTAAAATCCTCCATATTCATTCCATGTTTATTTATAAATCAAACGACAAGCTATCTCACATTTCCACAAGAGTAATCTTTTTATTTTGATATGAAACATTTTCCCATTTAACGCGGGTTTCCCATGGAATAATACTGGAAGGTTTTATTTCAAATAAAATAAGATATCCTTTTGTCATGCCGAGTGTGTCTAGGTAGCGTGAAATTTGGTCGAGGCCATCTTCTTTACTATCGCTGTCTCTTTTTAATTTTAGTTCCAAAACAAATGTTTCGCCGGCGAATTCAATGGTTAAATCTGTTCGTCCTCGGCCAACTGCCATTTCACGATCAATTCTGCCGCCTCCATTGATTACTCTCTGCAAAAAGGCCATTAAAAGAAGCCCGTGTCCAGCTTCTTTATAATCAAATCTTTCTAGCCAATGTTCACTATTACGGCGATAAAATTTTTGAAACGCTTTTAATAGTTTATCCATATCAAGCTTAGCGTCAGGTTTTATGTAACAAGAAGTCATGCCTTCTTCTCTAATGTTTTCTTGCATAGAAAAGTTTAAAACTCTAGGAATTATTTCTCGGTATATTTCATTTGAAAAAATTATGTCATATTTTTCTTTGCGGATAATTCCTAAATCTATAACATACCTAAGATCATCATTGAAGTTGTCATACACAAGAGAATCGCCGTTTATAATAGCACTGACAATGTTTTTAACTCTGGGTTCTTTCAGTTTATCTAATAAACTATCTAAATGCGTGTCTCTGCGCGCGATTAGATTTTCTTTCGCCTCTTCCGCGTGAGCGAGTGTTATTTTTTTTGTGTAATCACTTTTTAATATTTTCTCCACTATTTCATTCGCTACCGCGTTTACCAGCCACGGCTGGCCTCCGGTTAATTCATAGATTCTATCTATTACTTTTTTTGAAAATATCTGCCCTGTATCTTTTGTGTGCTGACTGTATAATTCAGCTATTTCTTCTTTTGTCCATGTTCCTAAAAGAATTGATTCCGCTTTTATATTAAAGGGCGAACCGGAGCCTAGAGACACTTCACTCGGACGGACTTTTGTTTTATATTCCCGAACATCTCTTAATCCCACTAAAGCTATGGTTGATGGAAAATGTTTTGGCCTTCCTTGAAAACCATTACGTAGTTGTCTTAGCACTGATACTAATACGTCATCATATAACGAATCTATTTCGTCTAATAATAAAACTATTGGTTTTTTTTGAGAACCCGCCCAATTATTTAAATAAGTCTGTAAAGAACACTTTTCATCTGCTAGCGACTTTTTCGGCCATAACTCCTTAGAAATAAATAACTCGCATGATTCATAAAGAGAATTTATTATTTTTAAATTCGCGGTTTCTTCAGTTATAGACCGATACCCCGCGGACTCTACCGAAAACACTACTGAAATATAATTTCCTTCTTTATTTAATCTATGCGCTAATTCATGTAAAAGCGTAGTCTTTCCTGTCTGCCTTGGCGCGTGGATTGTGAAGTACTGCGTCTTCTCTATTAAATCGAATATGATTTTTTGGTTGCGCAAAGGGTCAACCATATAATGTCTTTCAGGCATACAAAAACCAGTTGTATTAAAATATCGTTTACTTTTCATTTTAAAATTTCCTCCAATTTTATTTTTATTTATAAATCAAACAACAAGTTGTCTCACATTTCCACGATAGTAATATTTTTATTCTGATGAGAAATATCTTCCCATTTAACGCGGGTTTCCCATGGAATAATACTGGAAGGTTTTATTTCAAATAAAATAAGATATCCTTTAGTCATGCCGAGGGTGTCTAGATAGCGGGAGATTTGATCTAAGCCTTTTTGTCTCGCGGACGGCATTCTTTTTAACTTTAATTCTAAAACAAATTTATCTCCGTTAAATTCTATAAGTAAATCAGTTCGTCCTGTTCCAACTGCCATTTCGCGATTTATCCTGCCGCCGCCGTTTATTACTCTCTGCAAAAACGCCATTAAAAGTAAATGCGGGCCTGCTTCTTTATAATCAAATCTTTCAAGCCAAACTTCAGAATTTTCACTGTAAAATTCTTGAAAAGCTTTTAATAATTTATCCATATCAAGTTTACCGTTGGATTTTATATACCATTTAGTTTCGCCTTCTTCTTCAATACTATCCTGCAAATTTCTATTTAAAACTCTCGGAATTATTTCTCGGTATATTTCATTAGCTATTCTTATAGGTTTTGTTTCGCTTATAATCCCTAAATCTCGGCAATATAGAAGCGAATCGTCATAGTTGTCAAACAAAACTCCGTCTCCATTTATAATAGCGCTTACTATATTTTTTACCCGCTCCTCTTTCAGTTTATCTATTAAACTATCTAAATGCGTGTCGCGTCTTTGTATTATATTTTCTTTCGCGGATTCAACATGATCTAGAGTTATTTTTTTTGTAAAATCTTCGTTTAATATTTTTACTACTATTTCTCTCGCTATAGCGTTTACCAGCCACGGCTGGCCTCCGGTTAATTCATAAATTCTAT
>JYNY01000080.1 GCA_000954095.1 Candidatus Omnitrophus magneticus
CAGTGATAACTGAAGGGAATATTTCTGATATAAGAATAGCTAAGGATAAATTAAATATTAAACCGGACAGCATATATTGTTTTGACCGTGCGTATACAGACCTTGAACTATGGAGTAATATTGACTTTTCTAAGAGTTATTTTGTGACTAAATTAAAAAACAATCTAAAATATACAGTTCTCGGACAGCATCTAGAGGCAATGAAAGACGGGATATTGTCTGATGAAAAAATAAAACTAGAAAATAAAAAATATGAAAAGAATTTAAGAATGATAAGATTTTTAGATGAAAAAAGTGACGAAGTAGTTAGTATTGTTACCAACAATTTTAAACTGTCAGCTAAAACGATCGTACAAATATATAAAACAAGATGGCAAATAGAAATATTTTTTAGATGGATAAAACAGAATTTACAAATAAAAACATTTTTGGGAACAAGTAAAAATGCGGTGATGAGTCAAGTCTGGATAGCGATGATATATTATTTACTTTTGACATATATAAAATACCAATCTAAATATGAAAAATCGTTATTTTATTTGCATAGGATAATAAAAGAAGCATTATTATCAAGGTTGACATTGATAGATCTGTTAAGCGCAACACCAGCCAGAATTTCTGATTTTAAAATTAAGGAATTTCAACTAGTTTTTTGGTGAAATAGTTTTATCGGACAGGATTGTTATCTTATACTTCTATTTTGGTAATCATGTAATCACTAAGCGGTTAGTGATTAACTATTTTTTACATGTCATGGCGAAATACATTTTTAAGGTTTATTACATTACAAAAGGTTATTATATGAATAAACATTCCTTATGGTTTAGGTCTATCGCATTTTTTGTCGCGTGTCTTTTGGTGTTTAATGAAATTGGGTATTCGAGTCAAAATAATATTTCTCTTGCGACGAAAAATAATATTGTGCCGACTTCTCGGTTTAATCCTATCGCGCATGTCAAATTTGATACTAATTTAAACGATTACGCGTTTAAAACTAGCCAAGAAAATAAAACACAATTTGTCCAAAATTTGCAGGAAGAAGCGGCGTTTATTTATTTGACGATTGCTATTGGAGATTGGATGCGTTATGGGTTAGGCGCTAAAGGACTTAAAGAATTAATAAACCACAATATAAAAAAAACTGTGAATTTTAAAAATTTTTTATGGGATGAAATATATAAAGACGGCGACGCGGTTATTATTCCATTTATTGATAATAAAGATTCTACTATAAAAAAATTCAGGTTTCATTTAACTGATGAAAAAAATAAAAAAGATAACAATAAGGAAGAGTTATCTTTACTCAATAGATTAAAAGGGGTAACAGTCGAGTTAGTTCCTTCGGATATAAGCGGCGCGGAAGCGGAAATAGTGGGAAAACCAGCGACTACTACCGATACTAAAATTTCGACGGAAAAAAATATTACCAAAACGGCACTGTATAATTTTTTGTGTCTAAAGTGGTTAAGTAGGAATGAACGTAAAATAAAAGACCCCATTCTTTTATACAAAAAAATGGGGTCGAAAAAAAATT
>JYNY01000081.1 GCA_000954095.1 Candidatus Omnitrophus magneticus
TACGTTTAGGAGGACTTTTCTATTTATATCCTTCTCCAAATGCAGTTTTCCGGTTAAAATGATGAAGTATTTACGGCGTTTGGGGCATACCGCTGGGAAAAAATTGATTCGTCGGCTTATGAGGTCGATGAACCTAGTGGCGATCTATCCAAAGCCACGGATAAGCCAGAAACATCCGGAACACCGTATTTACCCGTATCTGCTGAGAGGTGTTGAGATTGTCCGAGTTAATCAAGTCTGGGCCACTGACATCACGTATATTCAGCTCGCCAGAGGGTATTGTTATCTAGTGGCTATTATGGACTGGTTCAGCCGTTATGTTCTTTCTTGGCGGCTTAGTAACACACTGGATGCGTCTTTTTGTGTGGAATGCCTTGATGAAGTTTTAAAAAAATATGGCAAGCCAGAGATATTTAACAATGATCAGGGTACACAGTTCACGTCGATGGAGTTTATCCAAAAGCTATTGGACGCAAATATTCGAATAAGCATGGATGGACGTGGCAGGGTCTTTGACAACATTTTTATTGAGCGTCTCTGGCGTACGGTTAAATACAGTAATATTTATGTTCATGAATATCCAACAATGAGAGACGCGCATGATGGCCTAAGGATATATTTTAATGGGTACAATACCGAAAGGCTTCATCAGTCTCTATATTATCAAACGCCATGGGAGGTGTATTACGGGATAAAATTTTGCCAGCCATCACAAGGAAACTCTTTGAGTTTACCGTAAAAATTTTATACTGTTTACTCGGATGGCTGGTTTTGAGATTATTAACCAAGAACGTGTGGATACTGGCGTTCTGGAGACAAGATTGTGGATAACCCCAAAGCGGTTACCCACAACTTGTCATCCATCACTTGTATAACTGTTACACAGTTATACACAGTCTCCACACTTACTACTACTATATTTATGTTTACAAAAATAAACAGACCAGAAAAAGGAGGTATATCTTACAAGAAAAAAATAGATAAGGTGGAAATCTTAAAAATTTTTTTTCACCTTAAATTTGTTTAATTTTGGTCTGGACAAGGGAAGCATTATAGTATTCTTTACTGAAATTTTTTTTAGTATTAGCCATTGCATACCTGCCTTTGTTTTTTCTTATTATTATACTTCTTTTCTATCTTACCTCAATCCTGTCCGATAAAACTATTTCACCAAAAAACTAGTTGAAATTCCTTAATTTTAAAATCAGAAATTCTGGCTGGAGTTGCGCTTAGCAGATCTATCAATGTCAACCTTGATAATAATGCTTCTTTTATTATCCTATGCAAATAAAATAACGATTTTTCATATTTAGATTGGTATTTTATATATGTCAAAAGTAAATAATATATCATCGCTATCCAGGAATTTCTGATTTTAAAATTAAGGAATTTCAACTAGTTTTTTGGTGAAATAGTTTTATCGTTTATCCATCTAAAAAATATTTCTATTTGCCATCTTGTTTTATATATTTGTACGATCGTTTTAGCTGACAGTTTAAAATTGTTGGTAACAATACTAACTACTTCGTCACTTTTTTCATCTAAAAATCTTATCATTCTTAAATTCTTTTCATATTTTTTATTTTCTAGTTTTATTTTTTCATCAGACAATATCCCGTCTTTCATTGCCTCTAGATGCTGTCCGAGAACTGTATATTTTAGATTGTTTTTTAATTTAGTCACAAAATAACTCTTAGAAAAGTCAATATTACTCCATAGTTCAAGGTCTGTATACGCACGGTCAAAACAATATATGCTGTCCGGTTTAATATTTAATTTATCCTTAGCTATTCTTATATCAGAAATATTCCCTTCAGTTATCACTG
>JYNY01000082.1 GCA_000954095.1 Candidatus Omnitrophus magneticus
CATCATTGAAGTTGTCATACACAAGAGAATCGCCGTTTATAATAGCACTGACAATGTTTTTAACTCTGGGTTCTTTCAGTTTATCTAATAAACTATCTAAATGCGTGTCTCTGCGCGCGATTAGATTTTCTTTCGCCTCTTCCGCGTGAGCGCGTGTTATTTTTTTTGTGTAATCACTTTTTAATATTTTCTCCACTATTTCATTCGCTACCGCGTTTACCAGCCACGGCTGGCCTCCGGTTAATTCATAGATTCTATCTACTACTTTTTTTGAAAATATCTGCCCTGTATCTTTTGTGTGCTGACTGTATAATTCAGCTATTTCTTCTTTTGTCCATGTTCCTAAAAGAATTGATTCCGCTTTTATATTAAAGGGCGAACCGGAGCCTAGAGACACTTCACTCGGACGGACTTTTGTTTTGTATTCCCGAACATCTCTTAATCCTACAAGCGCCACGGTTGAAGGAAATCGTTTTGGTCTTATTTGAAATCCATTTCGTAATTGTCGCAGGATTGATACTAACACATCATCGTATAATGAATCTATTTCATCCAATAATAAAACTATTTGTTGTTTTTGAGACGCGCACCAATCTGATAAATAATTTTCTAAAGTTAATTTTTTTTTATATAGTTCAGGCGAAATAGGACAACATTCTTTTGATAAAAATTTTTCAGAATTTCTATATAAAGAATCTATTATTTTACTATTCGCGGTTTCTTCAGTTATAGACCTATACCCCGCGGACTCAACCGAAAACACTACTGAAACATACTTTCCTTCTTTATTTAATCTATGCGCCAATTCATGAAGAAGTGTAGTTTTTCCAGTCTGCCTCGGCGCGTGGATTGTAAAGTATTGCTTTTTTTCAATAAGATCAAAAATGATTTTTTGGTTTCTTAGCGGGTCTATCATATAATGCGTGTCAGGCATACAAAAACCAGTTGTATTAAAATATCGTTTACTTTTCATTTTAAAATTTCCTCCAATTTTATTTTTATTTATAAATCAAACAACAAGTTGTCTCACATTTCCACGATAGTAATATTTTTATTCTGATGAGAAATATCTTCCCATTTAACGCGGGTTTCCCATGGAATAATACTGGAAGGTTTTATTTCAAATAAAATAAGATATCCTTTAGTCATGCCGAGGGTGTCTAGATAGCGGGAGATTTGATCTAAGCCTTTTTGTCTCGCGGACGGCATTCTTTTTAACTTTAATTCTAAAACAAATTTATCTCCGTTAAATTCTATAAGTAAATCAGTTCGTCCTGTTCCAACTGCCATTTCGCGATTTATCCTGCCGCCGCCGTTTATTACTCTCTGCAAAAACGCCATTAAAAGTAAATGCGGGCCTGCTTCTTTATAATCAAATCTTTCAAGCCAAACTTCAGAATTTTCACTGTAAAATTCTTGAAAAGCTTTTAATAATTTATCCATATCAAGTTTACCGTTGGATTTTATATACCATTTAGTTTCGCCTTCTTCTTCAATACTATCCTGCAAATTTCTATTTAAAACTCTCGGAATTATTTCTCGGTATATTTCATTAGCTATTCTTATAGGTTTTGTTTCGCTTATAATCCCTAAATCTCGGCAATATAGAAGCGAATCGTCATAGTTGTCAAACAAAACTCCGTCTCCATTTATAATAGCGCTTACTATATTTTTTACCCGCTCCTCTTTCAGTTTATCTATTAAACTATCTAAATGCGTGTCGCGTCTTTGTATTATATTTTCTTTCGCGGATTCAACATGATCTAGAGTTATTTTTTTTGTAAAATCTTCGTTTAATATTTTTACTACTATTTCTCTCGCTATAGCGTTTACCAGCCACGGCTGGCCTCCGGTTAATTCATAAATTCTATCTACTACTTCTTTTAAAAATATCTGCCCTGTATCTTTTGTGTGCTGACTGTATAATTCAGTTATTTCTTCTTTTGTGAATGTTCCCAAAAGAATTGATTCAGCTTTGATATTAAAGGGCGAGCCTGAGCCTAGAGACACTTCACTCGGACGAACTTTTGTTTTGTATTCCCGAACATCTCTTAATCCCACAAGCGCCACGGTTGAAGGAAATCGTTTTGGTCTTATTTGAAATCCATTTCGTAACTGCCTAAGAACTGACACTAAAACATCGTCATATAATGAATCTATTTCATCTAATAATAAAACTATTGGTTTAGTTTGAGAAATAGCCCAATCTATTAAGTAATTTTCTAATGTTAAATCTTTAGTATATTTTTCAGGCGGGATTGGACAATTTTTTTTATTGAGATATTGGCCGCTTGAACTGTAAAGAGAATTAATAATTTTTTTATTCGCGATTTCTTCAGTTATAGATCTATACCCCGCGGACTCTACGGAAAACACTACTGAAATATAATTTCCTTCTTTATTTAATCTATGCGCCAATTCATGTAAAAGTGTTGTTTTCCCGGTCTGCCTCGGCGCGTGGATTGTGAAATATTGCGTCTTCTCTATTAAATCGAATATGATTTTTTGGTTGCGCAAAGGGTCAATCATATAATGTCTTTCAGGCATACAAAAACCAGTTGTATTAAAATATCGTTTACTTTTCATTTTTTAAAATCCTCCATATTCATTCCATGTTTATTTATAAATCAAACGATAAGCTATCTCACATTTCCACAACAGTAATTTTTTTATTCTGATGAGAAACATTTTCCCATTTAACGCGGGTTTCCCATGGAATAATACTGGAAGGTTTTATTTCAAATAAAATAAGATACCCTTTTGTCATGCCGAGTGTGTCAAGGTAGCGTGAAATTTGGTCGAGGCCATCTTCTTTACTATCGCTGTCTCTTTTTAATTTTAGTTCCAAAACAAAGGTATCGCCGGCGAATTCAATGGTTAAATCTGTTCGTCCTCGGCCAACCGCCATTTCACGATCAATTCTGCCGCCTCCATTGATTACTCTCTGCAAAAAGGCCATTAAAAGAAGCCCGTGTCCAGCTTCTTTATAATCAAATCTTTCTAGCCAATGTTCACTATTACGGCGATAAAATTTTTGAAACGCTTTTAATAGTTTATCCATATCAAGCTTAGCGTCAGGTTTTATGTAACAAGAAGTCATGCCTTCTTCTCTAATGTTTTCTTGCATAGAAAAGTTTAAAACTCTAGGAATTATTTCTCGGTATATTTCATTTGAAAAAATTATGTCATATTTTTCTTTGCGGATAATTCCTAAATCTATAACATACCTAAGATCATCATTGAAGTTGTCATACACAAGAGAATCGCCGTTTATAATAGCACTGACAATGTTTTTAACTCTGGGTTCTTTCAGTTTATCTAATAAACTATCTAAATGCGTGTCTCTGCGCGCGATTAGATTTTCTTTCGCCTCTTCCGCGTGAGCGAGTGTTATTTTTTTTGTGTAATCACTTTTTAATATTTTCTCCACTATTTCATTCGCTACCGCGTTTACCAGCCACGGCTGGCCTCCGGTTAATTCATAGATTCTATCTATTACTTTTTTTGAAAATATCTGCCCTGTATCTTTTGTGTGCTGACTGTATAATTCAGCTATTTCTTCTTTTGTCCATGTTCCTAAAAGAATTGATTCCGCTTTTATATTAAAGGGCGAACCGGAGCCTAGAGACACTTCACTCGGACGGACTTTTGTTTTATATTCCCGAACATCTCTTAATCCCACTAAAGCTATGGTTGATGGAAAATGTTTTGGCCTTCCTTGAAAACCATTACGTAGTTGTCTTAGCACTGATACTAATACGTCATCATATAACGAATCTATTTCGTCTAATAATAAAACTATTGGTTTTTTTTGAGAACCCGCCCAATTATTTAAATAAGTCTGTAAAGAACACTTTTCATCTGCTAGCGACTTTTTCGGCCATAACTCCTTAGAAATAAATAACTCGCATGATTCATAAAGAGAATTTATTATTTTTAAATTCGCGGTTTCTTCAGTTATAGACCGATACCCCGCGGACTCTACCGAAAACACTACTGAAATATAATTTCCTTCTTTATTTAATCTATGCGCTAATTCATGTAAAAGCGTAGTCTTTCCTGTCTGCCTTGGCGCGTGGATTGTGAAGTACTGCGTCTTCTCTATTAAATCGAATATGATTTTTTGGTTGCGCAAAGGGTCAACCATATAATGTCTTTCAGGCATACAAAAACCAGTTGTATTAAAATATCGTTTACTTTTCATTTTAAAATTTCCTCCAATTTTATTTTTATTTATAAATCAAACAACAAGTTGTCTCACATTTCCACGATAGTAATATTTTTATTCTGATGAGAAATATCTTCCCATTTAACGCGGGTTTCCCATGGAATAATACTGGAAGGTTTTATTTCAAATAAAATAAGATATCCTT
>JYNY01000083.1 GCA_000954095.1 Candidatus Omnitrophus magneticus
CAGTGATAACTGAAGGGAATATTTCTGATATAAGAATAGCTAAGGATAAATTAAATATTAAACCGGACAGCATATATTGTTTTGACCGTGCGTATACAGACCTTGAACTATGGAGTAATATTGACTTTTCTAAGAGTTATTTTGTGACTAAATTAAAAAACAATCTAAAATATACAGTTCTCGGACAGCATCTAGAGGCAATGAAAGACGGGATATTGTCTGATGAAAAAATAAAACTAGAAAATAAAAAATATGAAAAGAATTTAAGAATGATAAGATTTTTAGATGAAAAAAGTGACGAAGTAGTTAGTATTGTTACCAACAATTTTAAACTGTCAGCTAAAACGATCGTACAAATATATAAAACAAGATGGCAAATAGAAATATTTTTTAGATGGATAAAACAGAATTTACAAATAAAAACATTTTTGGGAACAAGTAAAAATGCGGTGATGAGTCAAGTCTGGATAGCGATGATATATTATTTACTTTTGACATATATAAAATACCAATCTAAATATGAAAAATCGTTATTTTATTTGCATAGGATAATAAAAGAAGCATTATTATCAAGGTTGACATTGATAGATCTGTTAAGCGCAACACCAGCCAGAATTTCTGATTTTAAAATTAAGGAATTTCAACTAGTTTTTTGGTGAAATAGTTTTATCGGACAGGATTGAGGTAAGATAGAAAAGAAGTATAATAATAAGAAAAAACAAAGGCAGGTATGCAATGGCTAATACTAAAAAAAATTTCAGTAAAGAATACTATAATGCTTCCCTTGTCCAGACCAAAATTAAACAAATTTAAGGTGAAAAAAAATTTTTAAGATTTCCACCTTATCTATTTTTTTCTTGTAAGATATACCTCCTTTTTCTAGTCTGTTTATTTTTGTAAACATAAATATAGTAGTAGTAAGTGTGGAGACTGTGTATAACTGTGTAACAGTTATACAAGTGATGGATGACAAGTTGTGGGTAACCGCTTTGGGGTTATCCACAATCTTGTCTCCAGAACGCCAGTATCCACACGTTCTTGGTTAATAATCTCAAAACCAGCCATCCGAGTAAACAGTATAAAATTTTTACGGTAAACTCAAAGAGTTTCCTTGTGATGGCTGGCAAAATTTTATCCCGTAATACACCTCCCATGGCGTTTGATAATCTAGAGACTGATGAAGCCTTTCGGTATTGTACCCATTAAAATATATCCTTAGGCCATCATGCGCGTCTCTCCCTCAAAGTCAATGAAAAATCCATAGTCAAGGCGCAAGAAAATTCCATAGTGTAAATACAAAAAAAACTAGTTAGAATCACCTCCCTTTTTTAAGGATTTAGCTCTATAGCTGTGACCTGATATGTTGATAATAGTAGAGTAATGAACAATCCTGTCAAGAATAGCAGAAGCCAAATTATGGTCATCGAAAATATCAGTCCATTGTTCAAAAGTTTTATTTGTAGTAATAATTAAAGATCCTTTTTCATATCTACGAGAGATTATTTCAAAAAAATCATTAGCGCTATAGCTTGGTATTTTTTTAAAACCCAGTTCATCTAGGACTAATAAGTCAGCAGATAAATAATATTCTAATTTTTTAAAATAAGTATTATCCGCCTTAGAAGCATTTAAGGTATATAACAATTCAGAACAAGAAGAAAACAAAACTTTAAATCCTTTCATTAAGGCTTTAATAGAGATAGCAATCGCGAGATGCGTTTTGCCTGTTCCCGGTTTGCCGATAAAAACGATATTTCTTTTTTCACTAATAAATGAACAAGTAGAACAATCATTGATTAAACGTTTATCAATTGAGGGTTGGAAAGCAAAATCAAAATCTTCAATAGTTTTATAAGAAGACAGTTTACTTTGAGAGAATCTCTTTTTATAACTATTATCTTTACGAGTATTATATTCATCCTCAACTAATAGTTCTAAGAACTCTAAATAACCCATACTTTTTTGTTTTGCTAAAGACAAGCGTTCTTCGAGAGAATTGCAGATTCCAGATAATTTAAAATCTTTTAATCTATTTTTAAGCGAATTCATATTCAAGCGCCTCCTCTTTTGCAAATTCGACAGGTAAAGAATAAGAGCCATTAGAGCAAATCTTTTTAATAATTTTGTAACTGTAAACTTGATAAGCAAGAGCTCTTTTACAAGCAGAATCAACGACACCGCCGGGATATGTATTTAATAAAGATATTATTCCTTGTACTTTCCTTGACCAAAGATTAGGCGAGTCTTTTAAAATAGCAAAAAACATTTGTTCAGCAAAAGGTCCGATATTGTGCATTTTAGCTTGATATTTTTCTTGATATTCTGTTTCGGAATAAAGTTTATATTTTGGATAATGACTGTTGCTTGTAGAGAAAAGACCTTTACCAGATATAGTTGGATGAGTAGCAATTAATTTATTTTCATAATAGATTTTGACAAAAGATTTAGTTTTTTCGATCTCAAGTATTTTACCTACATATTCAAAAGGAGCAGAATAATAATTGTAATCAATAAATACATGGCAATCATGGTAAAGTTTTCTTGTGCCGACTTTAGCGATTTCAAAATTATTTAGAGGAAGCGGCAATAATAAATGTTTTTCTTCGGCATGAAAAACTTCTTTAGGGATTTTCCGAGTAGTGCCGTGAACTCTGCGATTGCAAGTGTTTTCGAGCCAATATAAAATCTGACGGTCTAAATCATCACCATCTTTAAATTGCCGGCCTAATACAAAATTGTTTTTAAAATATTTTATCCCTGATTCTACCTTACCTTTATCGTTGGGGCGATAAATTCTGCACGGAATGGATGTAAATCCATAATGCGCAGAAAAATCTTTATAAAGCTGTTGAAAGATGGGTTCATAAAAATTAGCTTCTAATATTGCTGCCTTTAAATTATCAATTCGAACAGTTTTAGGTATGCCACTAAAATATTTAAAAGCATTTTTATGACAATTTATAAAAGTTTCAACTGTTTGATCGTAAGTTTTTTCATAATAATCTAATCTAGAATAACTCAGTTTCATGTTAAATACCCAAGTTTTACGACGTTTCCCGTTGATATCAGTAGTGAGGCCAATATACCCAAAATCAACTTGAGCTTCTTCTGCTGGTTCTGTATGAATGCGAACAAATATATTTTCTTTCCTTTTAATACCTGCTAAAAAGCGTTTAATAGCTGAATAAGATATTTTTACTTCAATTTCACGCAGTTTTTGATAAATCAAAATCCCGCTTAATCCTTGTTCCATCCACTCAATAATTTGTTCTCGATAGGTATCGAGTTTTGGAGGATGAGGTTTTTTGATTGGAAAACTTTGATTAGATTTAATACGTTTAATTATCTTATCAACAGTTTTCCAATCATGTTTAACATCACGCGCTATTTGAGATTTGTTAAGACCTTTTTCAAGTAAAGATTTAATAGTAATATACATGGCAACTCCTAACATATTAACCACCCCCGTATATAGTTTAACTATAAATAGGGATGGAAGGTTAAAAAAATAAAAATTTTAGAAGGGGGATCCCCCTTCTACCTTCAAATAAACATCATAATAAAGCAAATACTTTTATTGGTTTATCGCTATGGAATTTTCTTGCGCCTTGGGTATGGAATTTATTTTAGCCTTGAGGATCCTCTTTCTTTCAGAGAAGTTGTATTGTTGAGAGCTCCTGAATTATCAACTTTATGCGACACGATAAAAAACACGCCACTCAACACCGAAATTACAAACTACGAAAAATTTCATGGCCGTCTTACAGAATATTTACAAGAATACTTGTTACACGGAGGATACTTACCCGCTATCTCTGAATACCTTATAAAAAAAACTATTTCAAAAGCAATCTTCGATATTTATATTCAGTGGATTATCGGAGACATTTTAAAACATAATAAAAACGAAAACTATTTATATGAAATATTTAAAGGAATAAACACTACTTACGGTTCACAGATTTCTTGGAATAATATATCAAAACATCTATCAATAGAACACCAATCCTGTCCGATAAAACTATTTCACCAAAAAACTAGTTGAAATTCCTTAATTTTAAAATCAGAAATTCTGGCTGGTGTTGCGCTTAACAGATCTATCAATGTCAACCTTGATAATAATGCTTCTTTTATTATCCTATGCAAATAAAATAACGATTTTTCATATTTAGATTGGTATTTTATATATGTCAAAAGTAAATAATATATCATCGCTATCCAGACTTGACTCATCACCGCATTTTTACTTGTTCCCAAAAATGTTTTTATTTGTAAATTCTGTTTTATCCATCTAAAAAATATTTCTATTTGCCATCTTGTTTTATATATTTGTACGATCGTTTTAGCTGACAGTTTAAAATTGTTGGTAACAATACTAACTACTTCGTCACTTTTTTCATCTAAAAATCTTATCATTCTTAAATTCTTTTCATATTTTTTATTTTCTAGTTTTATTTTTTCATCAGACAATATCCCGTCTTTCATTGCCTCTAGATGCTGTCCGAGAACTGTATATTTTAGATTGTTTTTTAATTTAGTCACAAAATAACTCTTAGAAAAGTCAATATTACTCCATAGTTCAAGGTCTGTATACGCACGGTCAAAACAATATATGCTGTCCGGTTTAATATTTAATTTATCCTTAGCTATTCTTATATCAGAAATATTCCCTTCAGTTATCACTGCAAAATCGGGAATATCTCCTGAATGATCAAATAAGCAGTGTATTTTTACAGCGCCTTTTTTAGTTCTGAATTTCGCCCATGAAAATGTAGCCAGACATACATCAATTGTGGAAGCGTCAATCGTATATAGCGGATTCTTAAAACGAAATTTATGTTTCGGAGTTAAATCTTTGCATTGGGAAAGTATCTTGTAAAATAATGATTCATAAATTTGATAACTTCTTATTTTATTCGCATCTGCTAACGTAGAACGTTTAACAGGCGATAATCCTAAATGGTATAACTTAGAATTATTTATTTCTAGTCCATTTACAATTTCTCTCAAAGATTTTTTCCCGGAGGCTTGCGCGTATAGTAAAGATCCAAGCTGGTTCCAGAATTTAAGAGTCTTAACATAACGGTCGCCATTAAAAGAATTTACAAAACGTTCAAAATGATATCGCGGAATTAATGCTAAAAGTTGATTAAAAACCGTGCTATAATTAGCCATATAGGGAATCCTCCTTGTTTTATGGGCGTTTTAGCGTGTTTCCATTTTACCCATTTTAACATTTTTGGAGTGATTCCCTTTATTTTTTTAGACGTTTACCGGACAGGATGG
>JYNY01000084.1 GCA_000954095.1 Candidatus Omnitrophus magneticus
TGATCCTGTCCGGTAAACGTCTAAAAAAATAAAGGGAATCACTCCAAAAATGTTAAAATGGGTAAAATGGAAACACGCTAAAACGCCCATAAAACAAGGAGGATTCCCTATATGGCTAATTATAGCACGGTTTTTAATCAACTTTTAGCATTAATTCCGCGATATCATTTTGAACGTTTTGTAAATTCTTTTAATGGCGACCGTTATGTTAAGACTCTTAAATTCTGGAACCAGCTTGGATCTTTACTATACGCGCAAGCCTCCGGGAAAAAATCTTTGAGAGAAATTGTAAATGGACTAGAAATAAATAATTCTAAGTTATACCATTTAGGATTATCGCCTGTTAAACGTTCTACGTTAGCAGATGCGAATAAAATAAGAAGTTATCAAATTTATGAATCATTATTTTACAAGATACTTTCCCAATGCAAAGATTTAACTCCGAAACATAAATTTCGTTTTAAGAATCCGCTATATACGATTGACGCTTCCACAATTGATGTATGTCTGGCTACATTTTCATGGGCGAAATTCAGAACTAAAAAAGGCGCTGTAAAAATACACTGCTTATTTGATCATTCAGGAGATATTCCCGATTTTGCAGTGATAACTGAAGGGAATATTTCTGATATAAGAATAGCTAAGGATAAATTAAATATTAAACCGGACAGCATATATTGTTTTGACCGTGCGTATACAGACCTTGAACTATGGAGTAATATTGACTTTTCTAAGAGTTATTTTGTGACTAAATTAAAAAACAATCTAAAATATACAGTTCTCGGACAGCATCTAGAGGCAATGAAAGACGGGATATTGTCTGATGAAAAAATAAAACTAGAAAATAAAAAATATGAAAAGAATTTAAGAATGATAAGATTTTTAGATGAAAAAAGTGACGAAGTAGTTAGTATTGTTACCAACAATTTTAAACTGTCAGCTAAAACGATCGTACAAATATATAAAACAAGATGGCAAATAGAAATATTTTTTAGATGGATAAAACAGAATTTACAAATAAAAACATTTTTGGGAACAAGTAAAAATGCGGTGATGAGTCAAGTCTGGATAGCGATGATATATTATTTACTTTTGACATATATAAAATACCAATCTAAATATGAAAAATCGTTATTTTATTTGCATAGGATAATAAAAGAAGCATTATTATCAAGGTTGACATTGATAGATCTGTTAAGCGCAACACCAGCCAGAATTTCTGATTTTAAAATTAAGGAATTTCAACTAGTTTTTTGGTGAAATAGTTTTATCGGACAGGATTGGTGTTCTATTGATAGATGTTTTGATATATTATTCCAAGAAATCTGTGAACCGTAAGTAGTGTTTATTCCTTTAAATATTTCATATAAATAGTTTTCGTTTTTATTATGTTTTAAAATGTCTCCGATAATCCACTGAATATAAATATCGAAGATTGCTTTTGAAATAGTTTTTTTTATAAGGTATTCAGAGATAGCGGGTAAGTATCCTCCGTGTAACAAGTATTCTTGTAAATATTCTGTAAGACGGCCATGAAATTTTTCGTAGTTTGTAATTTCGGTGTTGAGTGGCGTGTTTTTTATCGTGTCGCATAAAGTTGATAATTCAGGAGCTCTCAACAATACAACTTCTCTGAAAGAAAGAGGATCCTCAAGGCTAAAATAAATTCCATACCCAAGGCGCAAGAAAATTCCATAGCGATAAACCAATAAAAGTATTTGCTTTATTATGATGTTTATTTGAAGGTAGAAGGGGGATCCCCCTTCTAAAATTTTTATTTTTTTAACCTTCCATCCCTATTTATAGTTAAACTATATACGGGGGTGGTTAATATGTTAGGAGTTGCCATGTATATTACTATTAAATCTTTACTTGAAAAAGGTCTTAACAAATCTCAAATAGCGCGTGATGTTAAACATGATTGGAAAACTGTTGATAAGATAATTAAACGTATTAAATCTAATCAAAGTTTTCCAATCAAAAAACCTCATCCTCAAAAACTCGATACCTATCGAGAACAAATTATTGAGTGGATGGAACAAGGATTAAGCGGGATTTTGATTTATCAAAAACTGCGTGAAATTGAAGTAAAAATATCTTATTCAGCTATTAAACGCTTTTTAGCAGGTATTAAAAGGAAAGAAAATATATTTGTTCGCATTCATACAGAACCAGCAGAAGAAGCTCAAGTTGATTTTGGGTATATTGGCCTCACTACTGATATCAACGGGAAACGTCGTAAAACTTGGGTATTTAACATGAAACTGAGTTATTCTAGATTAGATTATTATGAAAAAACTTACGATCAAACAGTTGAAACTTTTATAAATTGTCATAAAAATGCTTTTAAATATTTTAGTGGCATACCTAAAACTGTTCGAATTGATAATTTAAAGGCAGCAATATTAGAAGCTAATTTTTATGAACCCATCTTTCAACAGCTTTATAAAGATTTTTCTGCGCATTATGGATTTACATCCATTCCGTGCAGAATTTATCGCCCCAACGATAAAGGTAAGGTAGAATCAGGGATAAAATATTTTAAAAACAATTTTGTATTAGGCCGGCAATTTAAAGATGGTGATGATTTAGACCGTCAGATTTTATATTGGCTCGAAAACACTTGCAATCGCAGAGTTCACGGCACTACTCGGAAAATCCCTAAAGAAGTTTTTCATGCCGAAGAAAAACATTTATTATTGCCGCTTCCTCTAAATAATTTTGAAATCGCTAAAGTCGGCACAAGAAAACTTTACCATGATTGCCATGTATTTATTGATTACAATTATTATTCTGCTCCTTTTGAATATGTAGGTAAAATACTTGAGATCGAAAAAACTAAATCTTTTGTCAAAATCTATTATGAAAATAAATTAATTGCTACTCATCCAACTATATCTGGTAAAGGTCTTTTCTCTACAAGCAACAGTCATTATCCAAAATATAAACTTTATTCCGAAACAGAATATCAAGAAAAATATCAAGCTAAAATGCACAATATCGGACCTTTTGCTGAACAAATGTTTTTTGCTATTTTAAAAGACTCGCCTAATCTTTGGTCAAGGAAAGTACAAGGAATAATATCTTTATTAAATACATATCCCGGCGGTGTCGTTGATTCTGCTTGTAAAAGAGCTCTTGCTTATCAAGTTTACAGTTACAAAATTATTAAAAAGATTTGCTCTAATGGCTCTTATTCTTTACCTGTCGAATTTGCAAAAGAGGAGGCGCTTGAATATGAATTCGCTTAAAAATAGATTAAAAGATTTTAAATTATCTGGAATCTGCAATTCTCTCGAAGAACGCTTGTCTTTAGCAAAACAAAAAAGTATGGGTTATTTAGAGTTCTTAGAACTATTAGTTGAGGATGAATATAATACTCGTAAAGATAATAGTTATAAAAAGAGATTCTCTCAAAGTAAACTGTCTTCTTATAAAACTATTGAAGATTTTGATTTTGCTTTCCAACCCTCAATTGATAAACGTTTAATCAATGATTGTTCTACTTGTTCATTTATTAGTGAAAAAAGAAATATCGTTTTTATCGGCAAACCGGGAACAGGCAAAACGCATCTCGCGATTGCTATCTCTATTAAAGCCTTAATGAAAGGATTTAAAGTTTTGTTTTCTTCTTGTTCTGAATTGTTATATACCTTAAATGCTTCTAAGGCGGATAATACTTATTTTAAAAAATTAGAATATTATTTATCTGCTGACTTATTAGTCCTAGATGAACTGGGTTTTAAAAAAATACCAAGCTATAGCGCTAATGATTTTTTTGAAATAATCTCTCGTAGATATGAAAAAGGATCTTTAATTATTACTACAAATAAAACTTTTGAACAATGGACTGATATTTTCGATGACCATAATTTGGCTTCTGCTATTCTTGACAGGATTGTTCATTACTCTACTATTATCAACATATCAGGTCACAGCTATAGAGCTAAATCCTTAAAAAAGGGAGGTGATTCTAACTAGTTTTTTTTGTATTTACACTATGGAATTTTCTTGCGCCTTGACTATGGATTTTTCATTGACTTTGAGGGTGAGTTAAATGGACTGCGCCTTGATGCCGAAAAACTGATACAGCTCGCTCTAAACAACACGATTACACAGGGATCTACCTACAAAACGAAGTTGTCGGGAATTGAAACGGAAATCAGGAAGGTTGAGGATGAGATTGATAAGCTACAAGCCCAGAAACGGGTTGCACAAATGAATGCCTCATCCGGTGAGTTTTTGCATTCAAATATACGCCTTGCTATGCAATGCCTTGATCAAGCCCCGCCAGAAGCCCAAAAAGGACTCCTGCAGGCCCTAATAAAGAACATTATTGTCTATGATGACAAGATAGCCGTGAACATGTATGTCGAAAACGCCTTGAGCGATACCATGCCCAAAGCGATTGCCCCCCTGCCTGCCGAAAATGAAAAAAGCCTTACCACGGGTCAAACCCGAGATAAGGCTTCTATGGCACCCACAAGCGAGGTTTCGCAGGGGCGTCAAATTTGGGGTGAGCGAGGGGATTTGAACCCCCGGCCGCCTGAGCCACAGTCAGGCGCTCTATCCAACTGAGCTACGCTCACCATCAAAAAAGAGAAAAACATTTTATATTTTATGTTAAGTATAAGTCAATACAAATATTCATTCCCGAGTGTTTAGGCGCATCTCCTTATCTTAAATCAATAGCGAATAATGCGAATCTCTCTGGCTAAAAGGCTTAAAAAAATTTTTGACGCATCTCATCAAATGGTGCGCCTACAAATTGTTTTAAGCCTTTTATCTCAAACATTTTAGCATTCTTTATCTATGTCCAAACGCAGGTTTTCGGTTAAATAGCTTCTCGCGTTTTTTTTGACTCCAAAATTTGGTGTTCTCTTAAACATTAGGTATCTTATATCTTATAGAAAGAAAACTAATGGTGGTATTTAATATCTTAGATTATGAAGGGGGGAAATGCCAATGGACGTTGTAATTGGAGTAATAGGCTGTGGATATTGGGGAAAAAATTTAGTAAGAAATTTTATAGAGGCTGAAGAGTGCTGGCTACAAAGTATTTGCGATACAAGCGAAGCGACATTAAAAAAATTTGGAGTAAGGTATCCTTCTCTTGATAGGTTTACTAATTATAAAGATTTAATTTATTCCGATAAAATAAATACTGTAGTTGTGGCAACTCCTGTTCGTTATCATTATTTTCTGGCTAAAGAGGCGCTTCTTGCCGGGAAGAATGTGCTTGTTGAAAAACCGCTTGCCGCGTCAGTGAAAGAAGCTGAAGAACTTGTGGAACTTGCTGACAAAAAAGGATTGGTTCTTATGGTTGACCATACTTTTTTGTACACGGGTTCTGTTCGTAAAATAAAAGAGCTTGTGGATGGCGGTCATATCGGGAACATATTATATTACGATTCAGTCAGAGTTAATCTAGGACTTTTTCAGGAAGATATAAATGTAGTATGGGATCTTGCTCCGCACGACTTAAGCATAATGGATTATCTTTTAAAAGAAAAACCTATTTCAGTCAGGGCTATAGGCGCCGCGCATGTAAAAAAAGATATAGAAAATATCGGGTATTTGACTCTTAATTTCGCGAGCGATTTAATAGCTCATTTTCATTTTAATTGGATGTCTCCGGTAAAAATACGGCTTGTTCTTATTTCAGGTTCAGAACAGATGGTCGTGTATGATGATCTTATGCCTAGTGAAAAAGTTAAAGTTTATGCCACCAAAGTCCGAGTAAATAATGGTGAGGATGAATCTTATAAACTTCATTATGATTACCGCGTAGGGGATATGTGGGCGCCAAAGGTAGATATGTCTGAAGCGTTGGGCCGGATGTGTAAAGATTTCGCGCTTTCAATAAAGGAAAAAAGAAAACCGTTATCTGACGCGGATTCAGGCCTTCGTATTGTGCGTATTTTAGAAGCCGCTCAAAAATCAATAAAAAGTAATGGGGAAGAAGTAAAGTTGTGAGATTAACTAATATTTCGTAATAGGCCTTCGGCAAAATGTTCCTAAATTTTTAATACTACTGTGTTTCATTCGCGGAAGTGTCCAGAGCGTATTACAGAAATAAAGTTGTGATTTTAAATTATCCAGAAAAATGTAGCGCAATAGGGGAATTACATTTTTCGGGTTTAATACAGGGATAAAAATTGAGCGAAGTGCATTAGCGCGATTTTTTTTATTTTTCATTAGTCCGCGAATTATACTCCGGCACTTCTTTCAGTCTCGCCACTCCTTCTTTTATAGCTGTTAGAGCTACTCTTTTTGATTCCCATTCTTTTATTCTCGGGTCAAATGGTGTTGGTATTAAATAATCAGGACCGAATGTAAAGTCACGGTTATACGCCTTTTTTACTTTTTCAGGCACGTTTCCTATTCTCGCGAGTTCCGCTAACGCGCTTGACGCGGCTATTTTCATTCCCATGGTAATACGTTTCGCGCGAACATCAAGAGCTCCTCTAAAAATAAAAGGGAATCCTAATACATTGTTAATTTGATTGGGATAATCAGATCTGCCGGTTGCCATGATATATTTACGGCCTTTCATGGCTTTTTCAACTATTTCAGGCATGATTTCAGGAACAGGGTTTGCCATAGCGAATATCGCGGGATATTCTGACATAGTTTCGACCATTTCTCCTGTAACACAGTCTGCTACGGAAACTCCTATAAAAACGTCAGCGTTTTTCATGGCGTCAGCCAGTGTTTTTAAACCAGTTGATACGGCATGTTTCTTTTTGTGCAGATTTAAGTCATTTCTATTGACGGTTAAAATTCCTTTACTGTCGCAAATCATTATTTTTGTTCCGCCTTCTGTTTTAATCATATCAGCTATTCTAAGACCGGCGGCACCCGCGCCGTTTATAACAATGGAAAGGTTTTTTATATTTTTGCCGGTTATAACGCAATAATTTTTTAAAGCAGCTAATGTTATAATTGCCGTACCCCATTGATCATCGTGAAATACAGGAATATCAAGCATTTCCTGTAGTTGGTCTTCAACGTCGAAACATTCAGGCCCCGCGATATCTTCAAGATTAATTCCGCCGTACATACATGACAGGCGCGATGTGGTCTCTACTAATTTTTGAATATCTGTTCTTTCTGTTGCGGGATTGATTACGCCTTCAAGCGGGACCGGCCAAGCATCGACATCCGCGAATGTTTTAAAAAGAATTGCCTTGCCTTCCATGACAGGGATGGATGCTTTAGGCCCGATATTGCCTAGCCCTAGAACCGCGGTTCCGTCAGTAACAACCGCTACTAGATTGCCTTTACTTGTTAATGAATAAGCCTTTTCTTCGTCATTGTGTATTTCTTCGCAGATCGCGGCTACACCGGGTGTATAGGCAATACTTAAATCTCTTTGATTAGAAAGGCTTTTTAAAATATTTAATCCTATTTTTCCGCCAAGATGATACTCGAGTATTTCTTCTTTAGTTATATTGAATTTATTCGGTTGCATATAGTTCCTTTCATGTGTTTTGATTGACAGTTTTTAAGGAAAGCTAATAATAATCATTGATTTTAAAAAAGTAAAGAGAAAATTTATTCACATTTATAAAAAAAAAGGATACTATTATACCCAAAAACTGCAAATGCCCATGACAAATAACTCTAATCTGTCCGGCTAAAAGGTTTAAAACAATTCTTGACGCACCTCATCAAATGGTGCGCCTACGAATTTTTTTAAGCCGTTTATCTCAAACATCTTAGCTTTCGTTATTCATGTTCAACTGTAGCTTTTGGGTTATAGAATAATCAAATTGTTGGAACGTTCATTGTAAGAGGTTTTACACATCATTAGATGTGATATTGTAAAGAGATGGTAAAAAAATATTATGACAAAAACATTTCGTGAAAAGATAAAAGATGAAATAGTCCTTATGGACGGCGCGTTTGGGACATATATCCAAGAATTGGGCATTAATGAAATGCATTTCGGAGAAAAATCGGGATGCATGGAATATCTTTCTTTTTCGAGCCCAAGCCTTGTATCGCGCGTACACTGTGATTATTTCAAGGCAGGCGCGGACGCGGTAGAGACTAATACGTTCGGCGCGAATGCTATAAAACTTAGAGAGTATGGGTTAGAGAATAAAGTGCGTGAAATAAATACGGCCAGTGTGAAAATAGCAATTGAAGCGGCTAAAAGTTTTTCTACTAAAGAGTTTCCCCGTTATGTTGTAGGAACAATGGGGCCTACAGGCATATTAGCTTCAGTGTCTGATCCGAAGCTCGGCGGAATAAGTTATAAAGAATTAAAAAATATTTTTTATGAACAGGCGTTTAGCCTTATTTCAGCAGGGGTAGATGCTTGTTTAATTGAGACATCGCAGGATTTGCTTGAAATGAAAGCGGCAGTAAGCGCTATTCGTCTAGCGGCTAAGTCTCTGGCAAAAGATATTGTAATAATGGCTTCTTTTACGATAAATGAACAGGGCCGGATGCTTTTAGGCACAACACCTTTAGCTGTTATGGCTAGTTTAGGATATATGGGAGTGGATGTTATAGGAATTAATTGTAGTCTCGGCCCAAAAGAAATGGAAAGTACGATTAGTTTTTTAAATAAATATTCTCCGACGTATATTTCATGCGTGCCTAACGCGGGGCTTCCTTACCGCGATGGTGATAAAACAGTGTATCCGCTAGAACCGCGTGAAATGGCTGAAATAATGGGAGGATTCCTTCAAAAATATAAACTTGATGTTTTAGGCGGATGTTGCGGAACAACCCCCGTGCATATTAAAAGTTTGCGTGAAATTATCAAGAAACATGAAAAAAGAAAGAAGCCTCTTTTAAAAATGTTTTCTACATTTTATGAAGGGTTTAATCTGGACGAACTGTCACGTCCTATCATAGCGGGGGAGCGGCTTAACACGCATGGTTCACGCAAAATGAAAGAATTGATTTTAAAAGACGACACTGATGGGATAATAGAAATAGCTAAAACACAAGAAAAAGCCGGAGCTAAAATTTTAGATTTATGCGTGGCGCTTACTGAACGCTCTACCGAAGAAGAAGACGCCGGAAAAATAACAAAATATTTAGCTGAAAATATTTCAAGCGCGTTAATGATAGATTCGACTATTCCTAAAGTAATAGAAAGAGCGCTTGAAAATTATCCGGGCACGATGTTTATAAATTCCGTTAATTTAGAGGACGGCGGTAAGAAGGCGCGTGAAATATTTAGGATAGCATCTGAACATTCTTCATTCGTGATAGCTCTTACAATTGATGAAAAAGGAATGGCAAAAACAGTGAAAGAGAAGAGGAGAATCGCCCGCGGGATATTTGAAATCGCTTCTTTGGAATATAAAATAGAACCTCATAGAATTATTTTTGATTTACTTACTTTTTCTTTAGGGACAGGGGAAAATGAATATCGCGACGCTGGTAAAAACACGTTAGACGCCATAAAATACGTTAAAGAGGACCTGCCGGGTGTTATGACTGTTTTGGGGGTGAGTAATATTTCATTCGGCCTTTCAAAAGAAGCTAGGAAAGTTTTAAATGCCGTATTTTTACATCATGCCGTAAATAGCGGGCTTGATTTAGCTATCGCGAATGCTTCTGAAATTTTGGAATATAGCGAAATCCCTCTTAAAGCGCGGGATTTAGCGGACGCGCTTATTTTTAATAGAGAAGAAACAGCTTTGGAAAAATTTATAGAGTATTTTGCGGAACAAAGAGTAGTTATTGAAAAACCGGAGAGGATATCTCAAAATACAATAGCTCCGATAGACGCGCGTATTAAGCAGGCTGTAATAGAAAGAAATAAACTCGATATTATTCCAATTTTAGATGAAGCCCTAAAATTTTTTAAAGCAGATGTAATAATTAATGAAATTTTACTTTCCGCTATGAGGGAAGTAGGCATTAAGTTTAATCAAGGCGAATTAGTCCTTCCGCATGTCCTTAAATCCGCGGAAGTCATGCGTAAAGCCATAGATTATCTTAAAAATTTTATTTCAAAATCAGAATCTATAACGCGCGGAAAAGTACTTCTTGCCACAGTTTTTGGAGATGTTCATGATATCGGTAAAAATCTTGTTAAAATGATTTTGGAAAATAATGGATTTTCTGTTTTAGATTTAGGCAAACAAGTTTCAGTGGAAATAATAATAGAAAACGCTAAGAAAGAAGCGGTTGATATAATAGGGTTAAGCGCTTTACTTGTTTCTACCGCCGAGCACATGAGAACATGCGTTAAAACTCTTCACGAACGCGGATTAAAGTATCCGGTAATAATAGGCGGAGCGCCGATAAATGAAGAGTTCGCGCGGAATATTTCAATTATTGAGGATGGACGTATTTATGAAGGCGGCGTGTTTTACGCGAAAGATGCTTTTACCGGATTAAAAATAGCCCAGAAATTATGCGATAATGAAGAGAAAAAAAATATATTAGCAGAATACCACGCGCGGATTATTAGCGCTGATAATAAAACACAAAATAAAAACCAATGCGCTATGTCTAACGTTAGTAAGAAAATAATATCTCGTGTTAAGAATAGAGATTTGACAATTACATCTTACGGCGCGCGTGTTATGAGGGATATAAATACGGCGGAACTTTTTAATTATTTGGATATATCAGCGCTTTTTAATTTGAGTTGGGGGAATAAAATAAAAGACGCGATAAAAAGAGCGGAAATTATTGAACATGAATTTAAGCCGATGCTTGAAGATTTGAAAAAATCCGCGATTGTTCACGGGTGGCTCGCGCCGCGTGTGGTTTATGGGTATTTTAAAGCGTATTCTGAAAATGATAGTATCTTTATGTTTGATGAAAGCGGTAAAATTATTGAAACAATATCTTTCGCGCTTAGCTCGGAAGAAACTCCGCGCGAAACAAAAATATCGGATTATTTTTATACGCGCGAAGAAGGCGGAAGCCCCGTGGTTTTTTTTGCCGTAACGATAGGAAATAAAATAAATGAAATTATAAACAATTTAAATGTGGCGGGTGAATACGGCAAAATGTTTTATGTTCATGGGTTGAGTGTACAATTAGCAGAGGCTCTTGCTGAATACACTCATGGACGGATAGCCAAAGAACTTTCAGTCGCGAGAGAAAAAATAATGAGATACAGCCCCGGATATCCGATATGGAAAAATTTATCAGATCAGAAAAAAATTTTTAATATTTTGAATGTTGAAAAATTGGCAGGTATTAAACTCACAAGCGCCTTTCAAATGATACCGGAACAATCAGTAACGGCGGTAATGATTGTTGCCGGAGAAATTGATTAATTAGGTGTTGGAATAATAGCGAAGAAGCGTAATTGTGGTATATATTGTCCGATTGTTTAAACCTTTTATCCCTACTTATCCCAATCACTAAATTGTTACTTCTTTTTTTATATTTTTGAAGATGTTAAAACCAAAGGTGCGGTATCAATTTATTCGGGAAAGAGTTATTTTTTAAAAACTATTATTTTATCCCCTGTTATTTTCGCGTTAGGAATGATTATTTTTTTATTATCTGTCGAAGTCATGATAGTGCTAAATATCTGTATCTCTTCCACCTTGCCTGTAGCGCCACTTGTTTCTATAGTGTCGCCTGTTTTAAACGGCTCAAACAATATAATCATTACTCCAGCGGCAAAATTCGCAAGTGAACCTTGAAGCGCCAGCCCAACAGCAAGTCCTGCCGCACCGATCATAGCGATAAAAGAATTTGTTTGTATTCCAAGTTTTCCGAGAGCCGCGATAATTACGAAAATTAGAATACTGTAGTAGATCATATTTTTTGCGAATGACGTTAATGTTTTTTCTACCTTTGAAGTTTCCATTGCCTTTTCAAAAAGGTTTGAGGCGATACGCGCTACCCATTTACCTATTATAAAAATGAGTACTGCTGAGATAATATTTATAGCGTAGGGAATTATATAGCTATAAATATTATTTAATGTTTCATTCATGTTATTTCTCCTTGTTTTTTATTATTTTTATTAAACCGAAAAACTATATTTTACTATAGCGAATAATGCGAATCTTTGCGAATAAAAGGTTTTTAAAAAAATTGACGTACCTCATTAAATGGTGTGACTCTCGATTTTTAAAAATCTTTTATCTCGAATATTTTAGACTTCTTTATTCATGGTGAATTTTAGTTTTTTGGTTAAAGAAGTAATTGTTGTTTTATTGTTTCGTCAAATATTATAAAAAAAAATAAATTTTTTTTGTCTATAATTAGGAATTTCATCGCATATTTGAGAGAGGGGGAGACAAAGTGAGCGAACTTTTGTGAGCTTGCTTTGCCTCCCCCTCTCCGTGGATTTACGAGGAGCATTTTTTTGAAAATTTATTTTTAAAAAATGCGACGATGTAAATCCACATGGAATTCGCTAAAGCGAATTCCAAAGCCATTTTAATAAAAATTAAAAAATTTTTGTTAAAATGGCGGAGAGGGGGAGATTCGAACTCCCGGTACCCGGAGGCACAACGGTTTTCGAGACCGCCGCATTCAACCGCTCTGCCACCTCTCCGTTAAAAATAAAAGTAAAATAATATTTTTACGCCCGCATTGATTTTAACATAATTAAATAATTTTGAGAAGATTTCGATTAAATTTAGTGACAAATAATATTTTGATATGTAAAATAATCCGTTCTGTTTTTTTATAAGTTGTAAAATTTTTTTTTATATTACCTAAAGAGCCAAGTTCCGTGCCAAGATTAGTTATTTATTAAACTCGTTAAATTCAAGAATCAGTGTTTAATAAATTTCAATTATCCTTTAAAAATTTTGTGGAGAGGTGCTGGAGTGGTTGATCAGGCTTGCCTGGAAAGCAAGTGTGCGGGAAACCGTACCCAGGGTTCGAATCCCTGCCTCTCCGCCAGTTTAATAAAAATTAAAAAATTTTTATTAAAATGGCTTTGAAATTCGCTTTAGCGAATTCCATGTGGATTTACATCGTCGCATTTTTAAAAAATAAATTTTCAAAAAAATACTCCTCGTAAATCCCCGTATAGGCATGGGCAAATTTTGCTCATTAAGTTCGCAAAATTTGTCCCTGCCTCTCCGCCAGTTTTTTATGTGAACCATCCGACGAGAAGCGAGGCAAAAAGTGCCTACACTAATTGTGGACGCGAACCCTATGAACGAATTACATTTTTGGGAGGATAGAACAATGGCTTTGAAATTTAAGAAACTTACACCGGATTTAATGGTTACGGATGTAGCTATTACTGTCAAATTCTATATCGAAAAACTTGGCTTTAGGCTAAATATGCTTGTGCCGGAAAACGAAAATACTATTGAAACCAATCTAATCGATGGCAAAAAATATGTTTATGCAATGGTCAGCCGGGATGAAGTCTTTTTGATGTTTATGCGTAAGGATGTGTATGAGAAAGATGTTCCTTCCCTCAAAGATGTGCCTATCGGAGCATCGGCTACGTTCTATTGCGATGTTGATAATATAGACATGTTGTTTAATTTGTTCAAAGAGAGTGGTGTTGATATTATTAAAAATGTTTCCATGACTTGGTATGGGATGAAGGAATTTTACATTAAGGATTGCAACGGTTATATTCTGGGATTTGCCGAACAAGTAAAACAGCCTTAAGATTATGAAAACAAAAGAAGCACAGCAAGTCGTTGATTTTGTTCGAAAAATCGTCGCAAGTATTGCTCCGGATGTATGCTACTCCCCATTGTCAAGACCACTTTTTCAACAAACTAAGATAGAGATTAATTTGTTATTTTTATAGCTGAACCCTCATTTCTGAGTTTTTTATTTCTTTAAAAAATTATTATAAATTAGCAGTAGTAGTAAGTGTGGAGATTGTGGATAACTGCCTAGCAGTTATCCCAATCACGTCAATATCCACACGTTCTTCTATAATATTTCTTTCTGTCTTCCTACTGCTAATATCTTTACGACTTGTAAAATCACTTTTTTCTTATCATCCCTAATGCTATAATCATTTAAAATTTTAATGCACTATAGTTTTTGTTGTGAATTTATTTTTTCCACTACTATATTTTTTTAAAATATTGTTTTTTTTTGAGCTATCTCTTTTTTGCATTTCAAACTTAAATGTGCGGCTCTTTTTGCATCTTTATAATCACTAGCCGGGCAGTAACTGTAAGATTAATTCTCAATATTATCATTCCTCGAAATATTTTTTTATCCAATATTCATTACGCATCTTAATCGCGAAAGATTAAGCTGGACATTGAAATGGGCCTTGCGGAGGCATACCGTTAGGGATATCGCTTGTAAGTTTACCTATAACAGTTATCAATTCTTTCATTTTCACGGGTTTTGTAAGAATGAAACTCGCGTCCTCAAACGCGTCGTCTTTATTTTCAGGAGTGTAATAAACCCCTGAAACAAATATTATTGGAATATTTTTAGTTTCTTTATCACTTTTTAAATTTCTGGCTATACTTACGCCGTCCATATCAGGTAACATCATATCAAGCATTACAACATCAGGTTTTTCCCTCTTTGCCATAGATATAGCGCATTTACCATTCATGGCTCCGACAACAGAGTATCCCATTGTCCGCAATTGTTCTCCAAAAAGAAGTAAATATTCTCTTTCATCATCCACGATTAATACCTTTTTCATAAAAACCCCTTTTGGTTTGGCGTATAATATTTTTTTATATCTAATATAAAAGTATACCTGACATGGTTTTTTTTTCAAATTTATTGCCTAAAAAAATTCTAACTGTGTTTCTTTATTTCCACCCGGTAAAAAATTTTTGCCGGTAGTAAATTCTATAATATCCTTTTCTATTTTTTTTAGAAACGGACTTTCATCAAACCGGTATTCTTTCCCGAAAACATAACGGATACCCGCGCGGGAAAGAAATAAACTTTTCTTTGCCCGCGTCACCGCGACATAAAAAAGCCTTTTTTCCTCATCTATATCAGTTTTCTTATTTTCAAAAATAGAATATGGGATAAGGCCGTCTTCTAATGCTGGGATAAACACACACTCAAACTCTAAGCCCTTGGCACTATGCATTGTCATAATACTTACCTTTTCAACACCGTATTCATAAGCGTCTACAGCCATCCCTGTCGCGAGAAACCGTAAAAATCCTTCTATATCGTTTTCATAATCTCCGGCAATATCAAGCATTTTAGCGAAATACATATTATCTTTTAATTCCTCGGCACGGCTAAAATAATCATCCGCTATTTTTATAATTTTATCTTTTAAAGAAATATTATTTTCATTCATAATGCTGAAATAATTTAAAATTTTTTCAGGCGCTAAAGCGCGCTTAAACAATTCATAATTTCCTTTCCGAGCGGATTTAATTATGCCGGCTATATCTTTAATAATTTTTTCAGACGCGAGAGCTTTATCGCCGATAATCTCATACGGAATCGCGTGATCTTTAAACGCTTTTTCTATAACATTCATTTCTTCTTTAAACCTGACTAAAACCGCGAAGTCAGAAAGGCTTTTAATTCCATCCGCGCGAATCCCTTTCGAAATACCGCTGTCCATTGAAAAAAATCTTAATCCGCCTATCATATTTTCTATTGTCCGGGCGATATATTCCGCTTCTTCTTTATAAGTCCCGTAACTGGCTACATTTATTTTAAGGCCTTTACTAAGGGCTTTTAACGTTATACTTTCTTCATTCTTTTTACTGCGGATAATATTTTCACCGGCGCGGAGAATATTATCCGTACATCTATAACTGATTGACAAATGATAAGTTTTCGCGGATGGAAAATCTTCTTTAAATTTTTTAATGAATTTCACGTCTGCCCCGCGAAAGCCGTATATAGCCTGATTAGGATCACCTATAACTGAAATATTAGAAGAAACGTCCGGCATCAATTGCCTTACAAAATTATACTGCGCTGTATTCACATCCTGATACTCATCAATAAGAAGCCATTTATACTTCAGCCTATAATGTTCAAGAATTTCAGGATATAAAGAAAAAATATTTAATGGCTCATATAATAAATCATCAAAATCTAACGCGTTAATTTTTATTAAAGTTTCTTGATATCGTTTAAAAATTATTTTTAAATCTTCACTCGCGGCGTCTTCTTTGACTGATAAATTTTTTACTCTTGTTACATATTTTAAAAATTCATCGGTTTTTTGTTTGGCTACCCCTAACGTTTCTAAAATTTTTATTTTTTCGTTTTCATTGATTATAAAAAAATCTTTACTGAACCCGGCGCGACCAGCGCGCTCCATGCGCCCGATATTTTCTTCAATTATCTTAAGGCCAAAAGAATGAAACGTATGTATATTTAAACGCGGATAACCGGCGAGACTGCCCTCGCTCAAAATGTAAATAAGCCTTTCTTCTATTTCCTTCGCGGCTTTATTTGTAAATGTAAGAGCTAAAATATTACTGGGATTTATGCCGTATTCTTTAATTAAACGCGCTATTTTAAAAGTTAAAACACGCGTCTTCCCTGTTCCGGGGCCGGCGAGTATAAGCGATGGACCTAAAAAATCACCGGTTATAATTTTTTGTTCGTCATTAAGCCGGTATAAAAGACTGTCAAATTTTTCTTTTTCTATAAGATCAATATTTTTGGGGGATAAAAAATTTTCCCGTGAAATATTTTTACTAGAAGAACCGCTGTATTTATTATCCGGTTTTACATCTTCAAAAAGACTATTATTTTCAGCGAGTTTTTTATTCTCATCTAATTTTCTATATTCTTTCAAATCAAAATTTATAAGTTTATGCCGGGGGCATTCTCCGCTTTTCCCCATATCCCCAGCACCGCCAAAAAGAGTTTTATTTCCGATTAAAGACTTTGATTCTTTTTCTCCGAACACCTTGATAATGCCGTATTCTCCGTCAAATCCTTCTTTTATATACACTTCCCCCTGCCGCACGCGCCGTACAGCTTCGGCAAGCATTTCTCCCCCAAACTTTTTTATTTCATCAAAAGATTTATTGAGAAGAATATCAAACTCAGAACCGATTGTTTGAATGGCTGAATTGTAAAGCTCCGTGACTTTTTTTGACGTCTGTCCTATTCCGGTTATTTCAGATAAAATTTCTGCGAGCGGAATTATATAATGTAAACTTTTTCTATCCGCTATTTTTTCTATATCTTCTCTATCCGCCAATTCCAAAACCCTATTCATAACACCCATTGTAATTTTATTGCCACATATATCACAAACACCCACGTGTCTTAAAGTTTCAACAGGATCCCATGAAACACCGCATTTTCTATGGCCGGCGTAATGGTATTTCCCTTCCTGAGGAAATAAATCAATTGTTCCTAAAAATTTTGGATTTTCCGCGCGCGTGCCGATTTTTATCGCGCCGGCTATTGCGGAATAAGAAAATACCGTATCAAAAATATTCGCGTTACGCCCTATTTTTTCAAGAGAATGCGCGTCGGAATTTGAAAGGAGAGTATATTTGTCAAGGGAACTACACATCCATATCATCGGCGGGTCAGCGGAAAGCCCTGTTTCAAGGGCGTAAATATGGCCTGCTAAATCTTCAAAACATTCCTCAACTGAATCAAAACCAGATTCTTTCCCTAAAATTGAAAACCACGGAGTCCATATATGCGCGGGAACAAACAGTATTTCAGGAGACGCGTTTAACGATACATCTAATAAATCCTTAGTATCCATGCCTATAATCGGCCTTCCGTCTGAAACAAGATTGGCTTTACGTTTCAGAAGGCTAGCATTAATTTTTTCAGCAATTTCAAAACTAGGCGCTAAAATTACGCTATGAATCTTACGCGTTTTCCCATTTTTTTTATAAATATTACTTATTTCCGCGGTTAATAAAAACCTAACATCATAAGGATTTAATGAAAATTTGTTTTCAAACGGAGGAGAAATTTTTTCTTTATTTAATTTGAAAAGCCCTTCTTCAGCCGGGATAAGCGATTCCTTTAATTCTTTAAGCCATGCGGGATGAGTAAAATCTCCGGTGCCTATAACCTTAACACCTTTTATCGCCGCCCAAATAGCAAGATTAACCGGTGTTACAGCACTACTTGTAGCACGCGAATAGCGCGAATGAATATGAAAATCACAAATAAATTTCATAGGTCAATTTCTCACATATGGCGGGGTTAACCCATTGGTCAAAATTGCAAATACGGAAAACATCAGTTTATAATAAATATTCCGCATTTGCAACTTGAACCCTAATGGATTTTTAAATATGAGAAAATAAAAAAATTGCCGGCAAAATTATTCTGAAATTACAACATTATCAATATATACTGGGCCATTATAAGCTTTTCCTTCTTGCCACGGATTAGAATTATATTCAACTCTCACGCCTATTTTTTTAACATCCTGAATATTAGCGGAAACACTTTGTTCTTTTTCACGCACTTTCCAAAAAACAAGCTCTTCGTCACCAAGCCCTTCAAGCTGGGCAGTAATAGTATTCCATTTACCGCGTGTAATTGTTATCGGTTTACGCATTTCCACAAACCACCAAGACCCTACTGTAAGAATTATCCGCGCTAAAAATAATTCACTGTTTGCCGCTCCACCGGCACCTTGCGGGACAAAAACATCCACAGAAATTTTTTTATATCCTTTTAAATTCATGTCTTGTTCATATTCAACAACTACTGATGTCCATAAATTTCCGGGAAAATCTCCAAGAATTTCAAAAGAATTATGCCCTGTAGAAGCTACTTTATCTGACACTTTCACTTCACGGCCGACACAATCTTTTTGTTCAGCCGCCCAATCAGGAATATCCCATCCTTCCATTCCATTTTCAAAATCAAATCGAATAGGTTCCTTTATTTCAGCATGGCTAGTTATTACTGTTCCGCAAAAAATAACCATAAACAAAAAAAATAAAATTCTCTTAATCATAACGCCTCCCATTTTTAAAAAATTTTAATAATAATATACAACATACATTACTTTTTTATTGTAAACTTAATATAAGTATACACAAAATAAATACAAAAGTCAAGAGCAAATCTACATTTTTATTTTACACACAAGGCCTAGGGGCAACTAAAAGGTTCTTCTCAAAAAAATATCAGATTACTAAACGTACAAAATAATAATTTTGCATGAACATGATTTGGTAATTATAATATAAATAAAAAAAATTATTATTTGCGCGCGTTCTAGTACAACCACAAATTAGATAATATAAAAAGTTTATAATAAAAAAATAATTATGTACCTCTTAAAAAGAATCCTAACAATTTTTGGTCTATTTTTAACAATTTTAAACACGCTCACATTTGCCGCAGAAAAAGAAAAAATAACGATTACGGCAACTCCTGATAAAGAAGAAGTTTTTATCGGAGACAGAATAAATGTTTCTGTAAAAACAAATCTTAAAAAAAATCTTCAACTTTCTTTCCCTGAAAAAATTTCAGAAACAGGAGACTTTTCTTTTATTGAGGCTCAGCCTATAAAAACAAAATTCGGCAAAAATGAAAAAGGCATTGTGTATATACTGGGCATTTATTCCACAGGTACTCATGTTATCCCGCCGATAAAAGTCGAATACCGCTACTCAGATAAAGACACATGGCAAACAATAGAGACTAGACAAATTCCAATTAATGTAAAAAGTATTCTAAAAGGCGGGGAAACTGATATCCGCGATATTAAAGGTCCTATAAAATGGCATAGCAAAATATACCGAGTTTGTCTTCTCATTTCCATTATTGTTATTTTTCTGATCATCGTAGCGCTGTTTTTAAAACTTAAAAGACTACATCAAGACTTTATCGAAAAATTAAAAATCCGGCCTGCTCACATAATAGCTTATGAAGAATTAAGCAATTTAAAAAGTGAAGACCTTCCGCGTAAAGGAAAAATAAAAGAATATTATTTTTCACTTTCAGATATAGTCCGCCATTATATTGAAAATCGTTTCAAATACCGCGCGCCTGAAATGACAACCGAAGAATTTCTAACCTATATAAAACAGGAAGGCGCTTTAAACCCTGAACAGAGAGAACTTTTAAAAGAATTTCTTATGCAATGCGATATGGTAAAATTTGCTAAATACGGGCCTACTCCCATTGAAATAATTGATAGTTTTAAATTAGCCGAAACATTTGTTAATGAGACAAAAGAAGAACCTGAAAATAACGAATCCGCCAAACTAGAAAAATCACAAACACAAAAAGGTGTTTAAATGCGTTTTGAAAATCCTTGGTTTCTAACATTAATATTTTTTGCTTTAGCTCTTTTTTTTATCATTTGGAAAACTTATGATAAAAAAATCGCGACGCTGAGATTTTCCAGCTTTTCGCTTTTAGAAGGCATACGGCCGACTTTACGCGTTAAACTGCGAAGAACTACTATTTTTCTAAGAATTTTCGCTCTTATTTTTCTGGCGCTTGCTATCAGCCGGCCTCAAAACCCTATTAAAGAAACAAAAATTTTTGTAGAAGGTATTGAAATAATTTTAGTTTTGGATACTTCAGGAAGCATGCGCGCGATGGATTTTGAAATAAACCGTCAAAGGGTTGACCGTCTTACTGTTGTAAAAAATGTTGTTGAACAATTTATAAAAAATAGACCAAATGATAAAATCGGCATAATCGCGTTTTCAAGCCTTGCTTACACAATATGCCCGCTGACGTTGGATCATGAATGGCTTTTAAAAAATTTGGAACGGGTAAAAATAGGAATGATTGAAGACGGTACTGCCATAGGTTCAAGTATCAGCGCCGCGCTTAATAGACTCAAAAATTCTAAAGCTAAAGACAAAATCATAATATTACTTACGGACGGCAGAAATAATGCTGGCAAAATTGACCCGTTAACAGCCGCATCCGCGGCAAAGGCGCTTGGCGTAAGAATTTACACTATAGGCGCCGGAACTAAAGGACTCGCGCCATATCCTGTAAAAAATGTCTTCGGCGAAACAGAATTACAACCTGTTGAAATAGAAATAGATGACGAACTTCTTAAAAAAATAGCTGATACTACGGGCAGCGTTTTTTTTAGAGCGACTGACACTAAATCCTTATGGGATATTTATAAAGAAATAGACAAATTGGAAAAAACAAAAATAGAAGAAGTTGGATATAATAGATACGATGAGCTTTTTGAAATTTTTCTTTTCCCCGCGCTTATTATCCTTCTTCTAGAAATTATTTTATCAAACACATTGTTTAGGAGGATTCCTTAACATGAACTTCGGCGCGCCTTATATGACAGGACTTTTATGGATATTGCCCATAATGGCTTTCTTTATGTTTTGGGCAAAGGCTCAAAAAAAACATATAGGCAACCGTTTTATAGAACCCGCTTTATGGAAAGAACTTTCAAAAAACGTAAGTAACCGTAAACGCGTTTTTAAAATTTTTATGACTTTAGGCGGACTATTTTTTATCATCTTTGGATTTCTACGACCTGAATGGGGCTTTACGTGGCAAGAAATTCGGCAAGAAGGCGTGGATATTTTAATCGCTCTTGATACTTCCAAAAGCATGCTTGCCGAAGATATAAAACCAAATCGGCTTGAACGCTCAAGGCTAGGCATAAAAGATTTAATAAAAAAACTTTCCGGAGACAGAGTCGGTTTAATAGCGTTTTCCGGCACAGCGTTTCTTCAATGTCCGCTTACAATAGACTATAACGGTTTCTTACTCGCGCTTGGCGATGTCAACATAAATACTATTCCTATAGGCGGAACGGCAATCGGAAGCGCGGTTGATACTGCTATAAAAAGTTATACAGCAGGGAAACAAAAAAATAAAATTCTTATCATTATTACGGATGGCGAAGATTTAGAAGGCGGCCTCGAACGCGCGGCCAGACAAGCTAAAGCTAACGGTATAACTATTTATACAGTCGGAATCGGCACAAACGAAGGCGAAATAATTCCGGTGCGTGATGACAGCGGAAAAATCATTTTTCAAAAAGGGCCTGACGGAGAAGTAATAAAAACACGGCTTGATGAAACGGCCCTCCAACGTTTAGCCCTTGATACAGGCGGAATGTATGTCCGTTCCGGCGGCGCGGAATTTGGGCTTGATATAATATACGAACAAAGAATATCAAAAATAGAAAAAGAACAATTTAAAACAAGAAAAGAAAAACTTTATCATGAACGATTTCAAATTTTTCTCATAATAGCCTTTATCCTGCTAAGCATTGAGGCATTAATAGGCGAACGCGGAAAAAACGGGATATAAAAAATATGTCTTTAAAATGGATCAAAATCAAACAGACATCGCATCTGTCATTCCCGCGAAAACGGGAATCAAAAATATATTGCGGAGCTTCATCAAAAACATGTCATAAAAACCGTATAGATTTTCTCTTTCACGGAAAAGGGCTCTACGCTAATAATCCATTTTACGCGTTATGCTTCACCGCGATAATTTTTTTTATAATGATTTTACACGCGAATCAAAATAGTTACGCGAAAATAACGGATAACAACGTAAAAACTACAAAACTCCCCCAAGATAAAAATTCTCAAATCCAAAAATATGATGATACCATAAAAAAAATTAACGCGGCATTATCAAAAAATCCAAATGACCCTATTTTGCAGTATAATAAAGCCCTCTTCCTTTATAAGAAAGGTGATTTTAAAAACGCGTTTGACGGCTTCTTATCCGCCTTTGGTTCAGGCTCTAAACAAGCGGAAGAAAAAGCAGTATATAACTCGGCTAATAGTAAATTTCGCGTAGCGGAAACAAATGAAAAACAAAATCCCGGCTCCGCGATAAAAAGCTACAAAGAAGCGCTTGCGTATTATAAAAAAGCCATGGAACTTAATTCTTCGGATATAGACGCGAAACACAATTTTGAGTTTACATCTAAAAAAATAAAAGAACTAGAAGCGCGCCTAAAATCTCAAAACCAGAAAAAACAAGAAGACCAGCAAAACGAACAACAAAATAATCAAGATAAAAAAGAAAATCAAGAAGAAAATCCTCAAAATAATCAGCAAAAAGGGCAAGGCGGAAAAAGCCAAGACCAAAAAAATCAGGATAAAAATCAAAATAATAAAGATAACAAAAATAACCAAGAAAATTCTGAAAAAAATCAAGAGCCCGAAAAAGAACAAGACAAAAGCAAAGAAGACAATAAAGACAAACAAAAAAATAATACATCCCCTGAAGAAAAAGAATTAAATCCAAAAGACGAAAATAAAAACGAAGAGGAAAAAAATAAACAAAATCAGCAGCAACAACAGCAACAGCAACAGCAACAACAGCAAACATTTGATTTGTCGGAAAACCAAGAATCCCAAAAAGAACCTGAACAACAAAATGAAAATAACACAGGCACCGGCACAGAACAAAAAAACAAGACGCTAGAAAATAAAGATAACTCTTCACAAAGCGCCCAGAATACAGGCGGACTAAACCAATACGGTGCTATAAAAATTTCTAAAGACGATGCTGAAAAAATATTACGAGTACAAGAAGAGGAAGAAGCAAAGCTTAGAGCCGATATTAGAAAAAAAGAAGAATCCCAAAGGCCGAAAGTTATAAAAGACTGGTAAACAAACATGATTAAACCCGAATTTTGCAATAAACTTCGAGAAAAATGGCTACCTGCAGTTTTTGGATTTAGTATCATCGTATTATTTGGAGGAACTGATTAAACAATGTTAGAAAAAAAATTTTCATCTCTAAAATTTAATAAATGTCTATTACTATTTTTAATCTTTTTCACAACAAGCATTCTATCTTTCACTGAAACAGTAAAAGCGAATAATAAATATAATCTTACAGTTGAATTGGAAGAAGAAACTATCTATTTAGAAGACTCTGTCTGCCTTAACGCTACATTCCATGGCGCGCAAAATGTCCCTCAACCGGATTTCGCGGACACTGACGGCCTACGCGTTAAATATATCGGGCCAAGCACACAAGTCATTATGGTAAACAGACAAATTTCACAACAGATAACACATTCATTTTTACTTATTCCCAATAAAGCCGGCACTTTTGAAATAGGCCCATTTAAAGTTAATTATGACGGGCAACTTTACACATCTCCTCCTGTACGGCTAAAAGTTATTTCCTCAAAAACAAACAGACAAGTTTATTATCCGCAAAACACAGCTTCATCCCCATCGGGATTGCAACAGCAAACACAAAATTCTTCAGCAATAGGGCCTTCTGCCCTGCCAATAACGCCATATAATCCGGCACTAGGCGGGATATCTTCAAATCCTCTAGGCCAAAATCGACCAACAAGCGTAGCCGTGAATGAAGCATATGAAAGCAATAAAATTTTTCTAGTTCTAGAGCCATCAAAGACCGAAGCATATGTTAATGAAAGCTTCCCCATTATATTAACGCTTTATGTCAAAGATACAGGACTTAAAGATATCGAATATCCTGTAATGGAACAAGCAGGTTTTTCAGCGGGTGAATGGCAAGAACCAATGAAACGGCAAACCACACGTAACGGTGTAAGCTATAACGTTCTCATTTTTAGAAAAGACGTATCCGCCATCAAAGAAGGAAAATACTCTTTAGGCCCGGTCAAAATGGGATGTAAAATAGTAGAACGCGTTTCGCAACCCTCTAGAAGACGCCCCGCGTTCTTTAGATCCAGCATGTTTGATGACGATGACTTTTTCAGCAGTATGTTTCAACGTTATGAAGTTTATCCGATAGAGCTTAGAGCTGATAAAAAAGAAATTACAGTTTTGCCGTTCCCTGAAAATGGAAAACCTCATGATTTTGACGGCGCGCTGGGTGATTTTAAAATGAAAGTACAGATAGATTCTAAAGAAATACGAGTAGGAGACCCTGTTACCGTAAAAATAGAAATAACAGGTACGGGAAATATGGACACAATCACCGCTCCAAAAATAAATATCGGTGAAAATTTTAAAACTTATGACATACAATCCACAAAAGAAAAAACTCGTAAAGTGTTTGAACAAATACTTGTCCCAAAAACAAAAGACATTAAAAATATCCCTGAAATTAGTTTCAGCTTTTTTAATCCGGACACTCGTAAATATATCACTTTAAAAGAACCTCCTATCCCTATAAAAATAATTGATAGGCCGCATGAAGAAAAAATAGTTCAAGTTGTATCAAATCAAGGAATTAATCAACTAAAAGTAGAGGCGCCTGAAACCGAAGAAAAATTTGGACAGGATATTATCCACATTAAACTGGATTTACCTAAAAACGAAAAACACATTACACTGTATAACAATAAATTATTTTGGCTCACGCAATTATTGCCATTAATAGGATTCTTGTTATTTTACTTTTTATATTCAAACAGTGAACGGGTAAAAAAAGATAAAAAATACGCGCGCGGCAAAAAAGCCTTTAGTAAATCTAAAAAAGGATTAAAAAAAGCGGCGCAGGTTTTATCAAAAAATGAAATACCTCGTTTTTATGACGAAATTTTTAACACCATAGAAGAATATTTGGGAAATAAATTCAATCTTCCAGCTGGTGTTATTACTATGGATATCTTATCCTCTAAACTAATTGAAATAGATATGAACGAAACTTTAGGTGAAATGATAAAAGAGGTTCTCGCTATGTGCGACATGGCGCGCTATGCCCCGAGTCTTGTTAAAAAAGAAGAAGCTGATGACATTTTTGAAAAGGTTAAAAAAATTATAGAACAATTGGAAAAGGTGAAATCGTGATAAAAAAATTTTTTATTACACAAATTATTCTTGTATCGGTCTTTATGTTTTTCTCATCCCATCTCGCGTGCTCCATGTCAGTAGAAAAAACAGAAGAACTATTCATATCCGGAAACTCTTTTTATGAAAAAGGAGAATACAATAAAGCCATAAATGAATATGAAAAAATACTAGACATGGGCTCTAAAAGCGGAATTCTTTATTATAACCTTGCTAACGCTTATTACCGCTCAGGAAACACCGGTAAAGCTATTATAAACTATATTAGAGCAAAACGGTTATCCCCGAGAGATTCTGATATTCTAGCGAATTATAGACATGTAAGTTCTACTTTCAGCGGGATGAAACTTCGCACAGAAGGCATTTGGAAATGGAAAAACTTAAAAAATTATTATGAAGATTTTACAATTGATGAATTACTGATAATTTTTTCAGCATCACAAACAACCGCTTTTATTTTTATTTTTTTAGCTATACGTTTTCGATATTTTTTTTGGAAATTTTTTATTATCGCCTTAGTATGCCTTTTTTTTGCCGCTGGGAATTCTGCGATAGCTTTTGATAAAATAAAAAATATGACCCGCGAAGCTGTTATTATTCCTCGTGAAGCGGCGATTCATTACGGCCCGTCTGATTCTACAACAGTATTCTTTAAAATGCGTGAAGGCATGGAAACTGTTATTATCGGCGATAAAGACGCTTGGTTTAAAATCCAACGGCCTGACGGGAAAACCGGATGGATACAAAAAAGCAATTTAGAAATTGTTTAAACGGATAACTTTCAAATTGACATTTATTCCTATGATTTATAATATAACTACGGAATAATATTCGGCTGATACTTTTTCATCCCGAAAAACACAATACAAAGGGAAAAAAGATAATGGAAAAAAAACTTTGTAAATTAGCAAACAAAGAATACCTAAAAAATAATATGAAAGAATATCTTGAATTAGTAGTAAATGCCGCCTACGTCTGCGGAAAATGCGGCAGGGTTGCAAAAGAAGAAAAGTATCTCTGTAAACCCAAAAATATTCACAAATAAAAAATGGATAAAAAAACAAATACTTTGGGTTAATTAATTTTAAAGGAATTATCTCTTATGAAAATAGTTATCAATATTTTATTATTAGCCATAATTAGTTCATTTATTTTCTTTTTAGGATTAGGCTTAAGTCCTTTAACAGACCCTGACGAAACATTTTACGCGGAAACCGCGAAAGAAATGTTAAAAACCAATGAAACAATCACTCCAGTTATTTTTGGCAAACCTCAATTTGAAAAACCTGTTTTTTACTATTGGCTTCTTTTGATAAGCTATAATATTTTTGGCGTCAATGAATTCGCGGCACGCTTCCCTTCAGGCGTATTCGCTCTTTTCGGCATTATCGGCATATTTTTCTTGGGAAGATTTCTATATTCTTCTTTTTGCGGTTTGATATCGGCTTTTATAATGGCAACATCAGTGATATATATCGTTTTAGCCAGAGCCTGCGTAACGGATATGGTTCTCGGAATTTTTATTCTATACTCATTTCTTTTTTTTGTAGCGGGAGAAATCAAACAAAAACGGCTAATGTATCTTTTATCCTCAGCTATGGCCGCGTTTGGAGTCTTAACTAAAGGCCCTATAGCGTTTCTCATTATAGCGGGAGTTATAATTCCATATTTAATAATCGTAAAAAGAAAAAACATACTTGCAGGAATCCCGTTTGTTGAATGTATTATTATTTTCTCAGCTATAGCTTTTCCATGGTACATCATCATGTATAAAACTCACGGCAATCTATTTTTAAATGAATTTTTTGGATTTCATAATATAACCAGATTTCTAGTTCCGGAACACAAAATAGGGAGTTCTCCTTTCTTTTATATCCCTATTATCCTTGCGGGGTTTTTCCCTTGGACAGCATTTCTCCCCGCGGGAATTTATTTCACAAAAAAAATGGACATAGACCGGACTTTCACATTCAAAAGGCATAACCTTTTTTTGTGGCTGTGGTTTTTTATGATTTTCATATTTTTTTCAATATCCAGCACAAAACTCGTTACTTATATATTTCCGTTATTTCCTGTATTAGCTCTTATAACCGGAAGATTTATTGCAAAATATCTAAAAGATCTACGTAATATAAAAACGTTCAAACTCATGAAAGTTTCGTATTATTTTTTCTTATTATCTAGTTTTATCGCTTTAATTATCATATTTTTTGTTATTAAACATGAGTATCCTGAAGTATCAAAAGAAATACTCCTTACCGAAATGATTTTTGGTATGGGGCTTATTCTTTCCCTATTCTATTTTCTAAAAGAAAAAAGAAAAAGTTTTTTCGTGACAATCGTAGGAACTGTTATTATCTTAATCTTCCCTTTAACTTTTTTTCTAGTCCCGCTCATCTCTGAAAATGAATCAAGTAAAACTTTGTCTTATAAATATTTAGAAGTAGCTTTTCAAGCTGACGCTTTGGGCGGAGAAAATGACCATCGGGGAGGAATCGCGTTTTATACCGGAAAAGAAGATATCGCCGACATTCACCCCTATTCATCTCTCGTTACTTTTTTTAAAAATAAAGAACGTGTCTGGGGCATAATCCAAAAAAAACATTTTGAACAATTACAAAAAAATAAAGAAGATATTTACGTGGAATCGGTTAGTTCGCACGGAAAATATTTACTTGTAACCAACAAACCTTACACCAACTAAAAGGCTATATTTTATGGCTCAAAAATCAAAAACAAGCGTCTCATTTGCTTTGCCCATGTTTAATGAACAAGATAATATCATTCAAACCATAGAAAAAATTAAACTAATAGCGCGAGAACTCACGGACAATTTTGAAATAGTTATAGCGGATGACGCTTCAACCGACAATTCTTGGAAAATCCTTCAAGAACTCGCGTCTAAAGACAAGTCGATACGGCCGTTTAAATTAGATAAAAATACTAAATTCGGCGGAGCATTTTCAACAGCAATCACACAAGCAAAAAAAGAAATAATAATCTATACGGATTCAGATATGCCTGTAACCCTTAGCGACATTAAAAAATCATATTCTTTTATAAACGAGTATGATGTTATTAATGGCTGTAGCACCATAAAAAAAGGCGACACATTAAAAAGAAAAATCATGTCCTTTATTTACAATAAAATGGTTCAAATATTCTTCAGACTCAACATTAAAGATATTAATTCCGGTTATAAAATTATAAAACGAAGTGTTATAGAAGGAGTTACTTTTATTTCTAAAAGCCCTTTTGTTGACGTGGAACTTTTTATACACGCTAAAAAAAAGAACGCTAAAATATATCAGTACCCTCTCATATTTAATCAACGCGTCGCGGGCGCGTCTTACATCGCCCGTTTTCCTGTTATTTTAGCTACTTTGCGGGACTTATTTAAAGTTCTTATTACTATGCGGTAAAAAAAATTGCGCAATGCGAATTATCTTCTTCCCATTCCCCTATATTCAAATCCCATATTTTTAAGTTTCACCGGATCGTATATATTTCTACCGTCCAAAACCACAGGCTGTCTCACTATTTTTTTTATCCTATTCCAATCAATTTCTTTAAATTCATTCCACTCAGTCATTAAAACAATACAATCACTACCGGTAGCTGAAGTGTATGTATCATTACAATAAATCACGCTGTCCCCTAGTTCTTCTTTTGCTTTTTCCATAGCCGCAGGATCAAACACTTTTATTTTAGCCCCTTCTTTTAAAAGCTTTTTTATGATATCAATACTCGGCGAAGAACGGATATCATCTGTATTCGGCTTAAACGCAAGCCCCCACACGGCAATAATTTTACCGGGAATATTCCAAAGCATTTCCCGCAATTTAATAAAAGCGTTTTCTTTTTGATATTCATTTATTTTTTCAACTTCTTTCAAAAGATTAAACGGATAGCCTAACTTTTCGCAAATATGAATAAACGCTTTAACATCTTTTGGAAAACATGAGCCGCCGAAACCAATTCCGGCTTTTAGGAAATAAGGATTTATGCGCTTATCAAGGCCTATGCCTTCAGCGACTTCATTTATATCCGCCCCTGTTTTTTCGCAAATATTACTTAACGCGTTGATAAAAGAAATTTTCATGGCTAAAAAAGAATTCGCGGAATGCTTGATTATCTCCGCTCCTTTCGTATTAGTAACAACTATTTTCGCGTCCAAAGGGCGGTACAATTCTCTAAGAATTGTTTCCGCCTTTAGAGACTCTACTCCAATAACAATTCTGTCAGGATTCATAAAATCCTCAATAGCTGAACCTTCTCTTAAAAATTCAGGATTGGAAGCTATATCAAATTCCGCGGAATTTCTTTTAAATTTTTCAATTGTTTTTTTAACCCATTCTCCTGTTTCAACAGGGACAGTGCTCTTCTCAACAACAAGCTTATATGAATCCATACACTCGGCAATAATATCTGAAACCTCCTCAATAGCCGTTAAATCAGCACTGCCGTCATCTCTCGGCGGAGTACCGACACAGATAAAAATAACATCCGCGAAACGGACTCCTTCCTCTATTGACACAGTAAAAGACAATCTTTTTTTACCGCTGTTTTTTTGAATAAGCTCTTCAAGCCCGGGCTCATAAATAGGCACAGACCCTGAATTAAGTATTTCTATTTTAGAAACATTCCTATCCACGCATAAAACTTCATTGCCAAGTTCAGCTAAACACGCGCCTGTGACAAGACCGACATATCCCGCGCCGATAATTGATACTTTCACAAAACCTCCCTAGTTTTTTGGGTTTAACTCCATTTCATCATGACCAATCTAAAATAGCAAAATCCTAAAAAATAATATTTTAAGATTTAAGGTAATCACTAAGCGGTTAGTAATAAACCTTTATGTGTCCTTTTGCCCCCATCTTGCCATTCCCTTGGAAAGCGTGAATCTATGAGTGTCTCAGCTAACAAACTGTCATTTCGGAATTTGCCGTAGGCAAATATCCGAAATCCATGGAAATCTCGATTAGAAATCTAATCTTTATTTTAGATTTTAAAAAATTATTTTTCTGAAATCTTATCCCACCTGTATGGATTCCTGCTTGCGCAGGAATGACAGAGGGTTGACGCTATTTTTACTAGCTCAACTCCACTTTTAAAATGCGATACTAGTTGTGACACAGCCTCGAAAGCGGGAATCCATACAAGTTTTATAATATTTTAAAAATATTTATAATTTTGAGTTGTTAAATCAAGTTACGCAAGAACTCTATTTTCGCGTTAATTGGTAGCCGCTGATTTTCCCGCTAAAAATCCGGTAGAGAAAGCGCCCTGCAAATTAAATCCGCCGCATTCAGCGTCAATATCTATCATTTCTCCCGCGAAATATAATCCCTTGATTTTTTTTGATTCCATAGTTTTTGGGTCAATGTCTTTTATCGAGACGCCTCCGCGTGTTATCTGGGCTTTATCAAATGGTACATCTTTAGAAATAGAAAATGTAAAATTTTTTAAAAATGATAAAATTTTTTTTCTTTCTTCTACTGTTATAATATTCGAATCTTTCCCGTGAAAAATATTAGAAAGCTCCAAAATAGTATCTGCTAAACGTTCAGGCACAAAAGATTTTAAAATATTTTTTACATTTTTTCTTTTAGCGTTATTAAACGCGCGTATTAAATATTTTTCCGCGGTATTAAAATCCATATCTGGTAAAAAATCTATTTGTAATTTTATTTTTTTGTCTTCGGCTAATGCGTCCGCGATCTTAGCGCTAAGAGCTAAGGTTGCAGGTCCTGAAATACCGGTTCCTGTAAAAAGAAGCGTGCCTTCTTTAGAAAATATTTTTTTATTTAAGGCTGTAAACGTGAGCCGTGCTTTTTCAAATGATAAGCCTTCTAATAATTTTGGATAATTTTCTTCCACATTTAATGCGGAAAGACCCGGCCTTAATGGCACAATTTTATGGCCGATTTCTTCAGCCATTCTTATGCCGTCGCCAGTGGAGCCGGTCTCTTTGTAAGAAACCCCGCCTGTTGCGAGTATAACGTGTTCGCCTAAAACCGCATTACCACTGGTTAACGCGGCACCGAGTACTACTTTTTTTTCTTTATCAATCAATAATTTTTGGACTTCTTGATTAAATAAAATTTTTACATTTAATTTTTTTAGTTCATTTGCCAAAATATCGCGGACACTCGACGCTTTGTTATCTATTGTAAAAACACAGCCATTTTTTTCAACTTTAAATTTAAGGCCTCTCTCCTCGAAAAAAGATAAAAGTTCTTTACTCGCGAAGGCCTTGAACGCGTCTCTTAAAAAATTTCCTGTTTTTGAAAAATGCCCTATTAGTTCTTCCGTAGAGCATGTGTTGGTTAAATTACACCGGCCGCCGCCTGTTAAAAGTAATTTACGGCCTAAATAAAAATTTTTATCAATAAGGATAATTTCTCGGTTTGAATAGCCGGCGCGTATAGCCGCCATCATGCCGGCGGGCCCGCCTCCCACAACGATAATCATATTGATTTAAACCTTGTTATCCCTTCCGCGGCGATTGTCTCGCGGATTACCCCATGTTTTTTTTACATCTCTGCGCACGTCGGAATATGAATCGTTTTTATGAAAATCATTTTTACGAACCACGTTTTCTCGGGTATTACTGCGTTCAGCCGGCGGAGAATACGAACGGTAATTTTTTGTTTGGCCTGTTCTACGCTCAGCACCATGAGAATATGGCCGAGAATACTCGTTTCGAGGAGTATCTCGTTCATTTGACTGATAATGTTTTTGAGAATCTTTAGCGCGGTTATTACTGGTTTCATTTGTATTAGAATACGAACGGGAATGCCCCGCGTCACGATTACGTGAGTGGTCACGGCTATATCCGCTTGATTTATAACCTCGGCTAGCTCCATAACGAGAAGCAGATCTTGGTTTTGTGTTTTGAATAAAATCTTCACGGGAAAAAGAAGAATGTTCGGATACAGGTAATTTTGCTTTAATAAATCTTTCAATATTATAAACGTCTTTACCCTGCTCAAGCGTTGCTAAAGAAATTGCCCGGCCTTTGTGTCCGGCTCTCCCTGTCCTTCCTATTCGATGGACATATTGTTCTGAATCTTCAGGAAGGTCATAATTGATAACAACTTCTATACCGGTAACATCTATTCCTCGTGCCGCGATATCTGTAGCGACAAGGACTTTGTATTTACCTGTTTTAAATCCTTCCAAAGCTGACTGTCTTTCGCGGAAAGATCGGTCTGAATGTATTTCACTCGCGCTATGGCCTTGGTCGTTGATAAAACGTCTAATATCCCGGGCGCCGTGTTTTGTTCTCGAGAAAAGAAGTATCGGGCCGTAGTATTGTTCCAATAGTTTCGCGAGAATATTTCTTTTATCTTCTTTTTTAACAATAAATAATTCCTGAATAATATTTTCTGCTAAAGTGCCGGAAGGCGCGACTTCAATATGTATCGGCAGATTCATATACATTGAAGCTATTTTCATAATTTCGTTTGGGATTGTAGCTGAAAAAAGCATGGTTTGTCTTTGACGGTTAAGAGCGTTAAGCACCCGTTTTATATCAGGTAAAAATCCCATATCAAGCATGCGGTCGGCTTCATCTAAAACAAGAATTTCAACATCGTTTACTTTTATAGTATTACGGGTCATATGGTCCACCAAGCGTCCGGGCGTAGCAATTACAATTCGGGGGTTATATCTTAATGCGTTTAACTGAGGCACCATTGAAACACCGCCGATAATGGGAACAGTTCTCATGTTAAAGGCCGGGGTTATTTTTCTAAATGTTTCTTCAATTTGCATAACAAGTTCTCTTGTCGGCGCGATAATGAGTGCCTTTCCTTTTGCGTTTGAGAGCCGCTGAATAATGGGAATAGCAAACGCTAAAGTTTTTCCGGTACCTGTTTGCGCGACCCCCATCATATCTTTACCTTCTATCGCAATGGGAATAGCTTTATATTGTATGGGTGTTGGAGTAATAAATTCCATTTTATCAAGTATCCCTAAAATTTTAGGCGATATGCCTAATCCATCAAATGACATTCCATCAGAATTGTGTTCTTTAATCATAAATTATTATCCTTTATTATTTGTTTTTACTAAAAAAATATATTCATTGTCCGGCGCGAATAATCCGGCACGCGCATTATAACAAGAGCCTTTTTGTTTGGGTATTTGTTTCCGCGTACAAATAAAAAAATATTTTTTATTTCGCGGCTGACTTAAGCTCGCACTGCAAAAATAAAATTTTTTACGTGCCTATTTTTATAGAATCAAAATATTCACGTAAAGCCGCCATAGCGGAAAGGCTGGCTAAATAACTTGTTTTTGGATTATCCGGAGAGGGGACATTAGTAGTTTGAGTTTTTATAATACCTGATTTTCCAATAATCTCAACCTCGTGGACATTGCGTGTTGCATTAGGAGAAATTACAACCCTGACTTTTGTTTTGCGCGGTCCGCATCCCGCGATTGCCAAAATACAGGAAACATTTATATTATGAGGAAACGCCTTTATTGCTTGTAAAGCATTGCCTTCGAAAATTATTGAGTCTTTTTTTAAAGAATAAACATCAATCCCTTTTTTTAAAACATAAGGAGAATTTTCAAGTGATTTAGGCGGTTTGATTGTAGTAATTATGGATTTTTCGATGCCCGCTTCTTTGGCTGATTTTATACCGTCTATGCCCGCGATAGCGCCTGACGGTAGTATTATTTTAATGCCTTTTTTTCTAGCTTTATTGAGTAAATTCATCGCGGCAAGCATTCCGCCCACGCTCATTATCATAATATTTTTATTTGTTTTTACAGCCATTTCAACCAGACTTTTAACTATAATAGGCGTAGCGCATTCGATTATTATATCGCTAAATTCAAAAATTTTCTCTATGTTATTTACTACATGCGCTATTTTTATTTTACGCGCTAGAGCTAAAGATTTTTTTTCATTAATATCATACAAAATTATTTTTGAAATATTATCTTTTAATTCTTTAGAGGCAAAGGTAGCTATGCTAGAACCTATATTCCCTGCCCCTATTATGCCGAGAGTTTTATTAGCCATATATCATTTTTCCTTTTTCGTATGGATACAGCAGTAATGTGACATTACTAAGCTTCTTTCACCCAAACCTTTTTACCTTGAAACACAATAGCGAGTTTTTTTATTTTTTTTATGCCGCGGGATTTTAAAATTAAATCGTATTGTTTTTCTTCTATCTGTTTAAACGCGGCTTTTACAGCTTGCGGCATTTTTTCTTTTTTGCGCGCGTCTACTTTTTTAAACTCAATTATTA
>JYNY01000085.1 GCA_000954095.1 Candidatus Omnitrophus magneticus
TACAACAGTAATATTTTTATTCTGATGAGAAACCTCTTCCCATTTGATACGGGTTTCCCAAGGGATAACTGTGGAAGATTTTAATTCGAATAAAATAAGATATCCTTTAGTCATGCCGAGTGTATCTAAATAACGCGAGATTTGGTCTAAGCCTTCTTCTTTTGTATCATCGTATCTTTTTAATTTTAACTCCAAAACAAAAGTCTCTCCCGCGAATTCAATGGTTAAATCTGTTCGTCCTCGTCCAACCGCCATTTCACGATCAATTCTGCCGCCTCCATTGATTACTCTCTGCAAAAATGCCATTAAAAGAAGCCCCTGCCCCGCTTCTTTATAATCAAACCTTTCTAACCAGTGTTCACTATTACGGCGGTAAAATTTTTGAAACGCTTTTAATAATTTATCCATATCAAGTTTGCCATCGGGTTTGATATACCATTTAGTTTCGCCTTCTTCTTCAATACTATCTTGTAAATTTCTATTTAAAACTCTTGGGATTATTTCTTGATATATCTCATTAGCGATTCTGACAGGCCTTGTCTCACTTATAATCCCTAAATCTCGACAATACATAAGCGAATCGTCGTAGTTGTCGAATAAAACTCCGTCTCCATTTATAATAGCGCTTATTATATTTTTTACCCGCTCCTCTTTCAGTTTATCTATTAAACTATCTAAATGCGTATCACGCCTCTTTATAAGATTTTCTTTCGCCTGTTCCGCGTGATCTATTGTTATTGTTTTCGTGTAATCACTTTTTAATATTTTTTCTACAATTTCATTCGCTACCGCGTTCACTAGCCACGGCTGGCCTCCAGTTAATTCATAAATTCTATCTACTACTTCTTTTGAAAATATCTGCCCTGTATCTTTTGTATGCTGACTGTATAATTCAGATATTTCTTCTTTTGTAAATGTCCCTAAAAGAATTGATTCAGCCTTGATATTAAAAGGCGAGCCGGAACCTAACGATGCTTCAGTCGGACGGACTTTTAATTTGTATTCCCGGACATCTCTTAATCCCACAAGCGCCACGGTTGAAGGAAATCGTTTTGGTCTTATTTGAAAACCATTTCGTAACTGCCTAAGAATTGACACTAACACGTCATCGTATAATGAATCTATTTCATCCAATAATAAAACTATTGGTTTAGGTTGAGAAATAGCCCAATCTATTAAATAATTTTCTAATGTTAAATCTTTAGTATATTTTTCAGGCGAAATTGGACAATTATTTTTATTAAGATATTGGCCGCTTGAACTGTAAAGAGAATTAATAATTTTTTTATTCGCAATTTCTTCAGTTATAGACCTATACCCCGCAGACTCCACTGAAAACACTACTGAAATATAATTTCCTTCTTTATTTAATCTATGCGCCAATTCATGTAATAGTGTTGTTTTTCCGGTCTGCCTTGGCGCGTGGATTGTAAAGTATTGTTCTTTTTCAATAAGGTCAAAGATTACACTCTGATTTCTTAATGGATCCAACATATAATGTTTTTCAGGACGGCAAAAACCGGTTGTATTAAAATATCGTTTACTTTTCATTAAATTGCCTCCGTATTTTTTATAACCGCGCGTATGGCGCACTCTTATTTTTTATAATGAGTTGCATAACTTACATTTTTTCAGATTATAACAGATTCCTATGTGGAACAAAACTTGAAATTTTAACAGAGCCTCACGCTAAAAATTTTGCAAAACACTATTTAACCCAAAAATATTGCGTTATTCGCCATAGACCGCTACAGTTTCCGGGTACGCACACACTATTTAAAAATATAAACCGGCACCAATTTCTTGCATCGCCTAAAACTACTAAGTATACTTTTATACAAAAACTCCTCTTACTTTACATACGGCAAATATACCAAACTTTTAGGAATAAATAATTATGACAAAACAAGATTTAAAATTAATAATACAAAGCGATTTGTATAGATATAGAGGCGATACATCTTTTAAAGCCTTTTTAAAGGCGCTTGATATCCCGGGCTTCCGTTATACATACATACTGCGCAAATGCACATTCTACAAACAAAACAAAAAAAATATATTATATTTTTTATTCAAATATCTTTTAACCCAAAAACTGCAGTTGAAACCCAAATTTTATATATTTTTTAGTAAAAA
>JYNY01000086.1 GCA_000954095.1 Candidatus Omnitrophus magneticus
TTAAAACTCTAGGAATTATTTCTCGGTATATTTCATTTGAAAAAATTATGTCATATTTTTCTTTGCGGATAATTCCTAAATCTATAACATACCTAAGATCATCATTGAAGTTGTCATACACAAGAGAATCGCCGTTTATAATAGCACTGACAATATTTTTAACTCTGGGTTCTTTCAGTTTATCTAATAAACTATCTAAATGCGTGTCTCTGCGCGCGATTAGATTTTCTTTCGCCTCTTCCGCGTGAGCGAGTGTTATTTTTTTTGTGTAATCACTTTTTAATATTTTCTCCACTATTTCATTCGCTACCGCGTTCACCAGCCACGGCTGGCCTCCGGTTAATTCATAGATTCTATCTACTACTTCTTTTGAAAATATCTGCCCTGTGTCTTTTGTGTGCTGGCTGTATAATTCTGTTATATCTTCTTTTGTGAATGTTCCTAAAAGAATTGATTCAGCTTTGATATTAAAGGGCGAGCCTGAGCCTAATGACGCTTCACTCGGACGGACTTTTGTTTTGTATTCCCGAACATCTCTTAATCCCACAAGCGCCACGGTTGAAGGAAATCGTTTTGGTCTTATTTGAAATCCATTTCGTAACTGTCTAAGTACCGATACTAATACGTCATCATATAATGAGTCTATTTCATCTAATAATAAAACTATAGGTTTTTCCATTTTTTCCGCCCAGTCAGATAAATAATTTTCTAAAGTTAATTTATTTTTATATGTTTCCGGTAGCGGAGGATAGTATTCTTTTAGTAAAAAATTTTTAGCATTTCTATATAAAGAATCTATTATTTTACTATTCGCGGTTTCTTCAGTTATAGACCTATACCCCGCGGACTCAACCGAAAACACTACTGAAACATACTTTCCTTCTTTATTTAATCTATGCGCCAATTCATGAAGAAGTGTAGTTTTTCCAGTCTGCCTCGGCGCGTGGATTGTAAAGTATTGCTTTTTTTCAATAAGATCAAAAATGATTTTTTGGTTTCTTAGCGGGTCTATCATATAATGCGTGTCAGGCATACAAAAACCAGTTGTATTAAAATATCGTTTACTTTTCATTTTAAAATTTCCTCCAATTTTATTTTTATTTATAAATCAAACAACAAGTTGTCTCACATTTCCACGATAGTAATATTTTTATTCTGATGAGAAATATCTTCCCATTTAACGCGGGTTTCCCATGGAATAATACTGGAAGGTTTTATTTCAAATAAAATAAGATATCCTTTAGTCATGCCGAGGGTGTCTAGATAGCGGGAGATTTGATCTAAGCCTTTTTGTCTCGCGGACGGCATTCTTTTTAACTTTAATTCTAAAACAAATTTATCTCCGTTAAATTCTATAAGTAAATCAGTTCGTCCTGTTCCAACTGCCATTTCGCGATTTATCCTGCCGCCGCCGTTTATTACTCTCTGCAAAAACGCCATTAAAAGTAAATGCGGGCCTGCTTCTTTATAATCAAATCTTTCAAGCCAAACTTCAGAATTTTCACTGTAAAATTCTTGAAAAGCTTTTAATAATTTATCCATATCAAGTTTACCGTTGGATTTTATATACCATTTAGTTTCGCCTTCTTCTTCAATACTATCCTGCAAATTTCTATTTAAAACTCTCGGAATTATTTCTCGGTATATTTCATTAGCTATTCTTATAGGTTTTGTTTCGCTTATAATCCCTAAATCTCGGCAATATAGAAGCGAATCGTCATAGTTGTCAAACACAACTCCGTCTCCATTTATAATAGCGCTTACTATATTTTTTACCCGCTCCTCTTGCAGTTTATTTTGACAACTATCTAAATGCGTGTCGCGTCTTTGTATTATATTTTCTTTCGCGGATTCAACATGATCTAGAGTTATTTTTTTTGTAAAATCTTCGTTTAATATTTTTACTACTATTTCTCTCGCTATAGCGTTTACCAGCCACGGCTGGCCTCCGGTTAATTCATAAATTCTATCTACTACTTCTTTTAAAAATATCTGCCCTGTATCTTTTGTGTGCTGACTGTATAATTCAGTTATTTCTTCTTTTGTGAATGTTCCCAAAAGAATTGATTCAGCTTTGATATTAAAGGGCGAGCCTGAGCCTAGAGACACTTCACTCGGACGAACTTTTGTTTTGTATTCCCGAACATCTCTTAATCCCACAAGCGCCACGGTTGAAGGAAATCGTTTTGGTCTTATTTGAAATCCATTTCGTAACTGCCTAAGAACTGACACTAAAACATCGTCATATAATGAATCTATTTCATCCAATAATAAAACTATTGGTTTAGTTTGAGAAATAGCCCAATCTATTAAGTAATTTTCTAATGTTAAATCTTTAGTATATTTTTCAGGCGGGATTGGACAATTTTTTTTATTGAGATATTGGCCGCTTGAACTGTAAAGAGAATTAATAATTTTTTTATTCGCGATTTCTTCAGTTATAGATCTATACCCCGCGGACTCTACGGAAAACACTACTGAAATATAATTTCCTTCTTTATTTAATCTATGCGCCAATTCATGTAAAAGTGTTGTTTTCCCAGTCTGCCTCGGCGCGTGGATTGTGAAGTATTGCGTCTTCTCTATTAAATCGAATATGATTTTTTGGTTGCGCAAAGGGTCAATCATATAATGTCTTTCAGGCATACAAAAACCAGTTGTATTAAAATATCGTTTACTTTTCATTTTTTAAAATCCTCCATATTCATTCCATGTTTATTTATAAATCAAACGATAAGCTATCTCACATTTCCACAACAGTAATTTTTTTATTCTGATGAGAAACATTTTCCCATTTAACGCGGGTTTCCCATGGAATAATACTGGAAGGTTTTATTTCAAATAAAATAAGATACCCTTTTGTCATGCCGAGTGTGTCAAGGTAGCGTGAAATTTGGTCGAGGCCATCTTCTTTACTATCGCTGTCTCTTTTTAATTTTAGTTCCAAAACAAAGGTATCGCCGGCGAATTCAATGGTTAAATCTGTTCGTCCTCGGCCAACCGCCATTTCACGATCAATTCTGCCGCCTCCATTGATTACTCTCTGCAAAAAAGCCATTAAAAGAAGCCCGTGTCCAGCTTCTTTATAATCAAATCTTTCTAGCCAATGTTCACTATTACGGCGATAAAATTTTTGAAACGCTTTTAATAGTTTATCCATATCAAGCTTAGCGTCAGGTTTTATGTAACAAGAAGTCATGCCTTCTTCTCTAATGTTTTCTTGCATAGAAAAGTTTAAAACTCTAGGAATTATTTCTCGGTATATTTCATTTGAAAAAATTATGTCATATTTTTCTTTGCGGATAATTCCTAAATCTATAACATACCTAAGATCATCATTGAAGTTGTCATACACAAGAGAATCGCCGTTTATAATAGCACTGACAATGTTTTTAACTCTGGGTTCTTTCAGTTTATCTAATAAACTATCTAAATGCGTGTCTCTGCGCGCGATTAGATTTTCTTTCGCCTCTTCCGCGTGAGCGAGTGTTATTTTTTTTGTGTAATCACTTTTTAATATTTTCTCCACTATTTCATTCGCTACCGCGTTTACCAGCCACGGCTGGCCTCCGGTTAATTCATAGATTCTATCTATTACTTTTTTTGAAAATATCTGCCCTGTATCTTTTGTGTGCTGACTGTATAATTCAGCTATTTCTTCTTTTGTCCATGTTCCTAAAAGAATTGATTCCGCTTTTATATTAAAGGGCGAACCGGAGCCTAGAGACACTTCACTCGGACGGACTTTTGTTTTATATTCCCGAACATCTCTTAATCCCACTAAAGCTATGGTTGATGGAAAATGTTTTGGCCTTCCTTGAAAACCATTACGTAGTTGTCTTAGCACTGATACTAATACGTCATCATATAACGAATCTATTTCGTCTAATAATAAAACTATTGGTTTTTTTTGAGAACCCGCCCAATTATTTAAATAAGTCTGTAAAGAACACTTTTCATCTGCTAGCGACTTTTTCGGCCATAACTCCTTAGAAATAAATAACTCGCATGATTCATAAAGAGAATTTATTATTTTTAAATTCGCGGTTTCTTCAGTTATAGACCGATACCCCGCGGACTCTACCGAAAACACTACTGAAATATAATTTCCTTCTTTATTTAATCTATGCGCTAATTCATGTAAAAGCGTAGTCTTTCCTGTCTGCCTTGGCGCGTGGATTGTGAAGTACTGCGTCTTCTCTATTAAATCGAATATGATTTTTTGGTTGCGCAAAGGGTCAACCATATAATGTCTTTCAGGCATACAAAAACCAGTTGTATTAAAATATCGTTTACTTTTCATTTTAAAATTTCCTCCAATTTTATTTTTATTTATAAATCAAACAACAAGTTGTCTCACATTTCCACGATAGTAATATTTTTATTCTGATGAGAAATATCTTCCCATTTAACGCGGGTTTCCCATGGAATAATACTGGAAGGTTTTATTTCAAATAAAATAAGATATCCTTTAGTCATGCCGAGGGTGTCTAGATAGCGGGAGATTTGATCTAAGCCTTTTTGTCTCGCGGACGGCATTCTTTTTAACTTTAATTCTAAAACAAATTTATCTCCGTTAAATTCTATAAGTAAATCAGTTCGTCCTGTTCCAACTGCCATTTCGCGATTTATCCTGCCGCCGCCGTTTATTACTCTCTGCAAAAACGCCATTAAAAGTAAATGCGGGCCTGCTTCTTTATAATCAAATCTTTCAAGCCAAACTTCAGAATTTTCACTGTAAAATTCTTGAAAAGCTTTTAATA
>JYNY01000087.1 GCA_000954095.1 Candidatus Omnitrophus magneticus
TATTTACCTCTTTCGCAAATTCGTCGTAAACTATTAATAAATGCTTCCATTTCATAAGCTGTGCCTATGGTTACTCTTAAGCAGCCTTTTAGGGAGGTGTTTAGGTTTTTTATTAGGATGCCCTCGTTTAAGAGTTCACTATGTAGTTTATCTGCCCCTTCAGCTTTAAACAGTATAAAGTTCGCATCTGATGGATATGTTTTTATCGGTTTTATTGCAGACATTTGTTTATATAGTTTATCGCGCTCTTCGATGATTAATTTATTGTTAGCGTCTAATTTTTGCGGCTCTGTTAGAACTTGCAGCGCAATAGCCTGTGAGAAGGAATTAACATTAAAAGGCAGCCGCACTTTATTAATCTCGTAAATTAAATCTTTATCGCCGATAATGAAGCCTGTTCTTAATGAGGCAAGTCCTATTTTGCTTAACGTGCGCATTATTATAAGATTTCTGTATGTATTCAGCAT
>JYNY01000088.1 GCA_000954095.1 Candidatus Omnitrophus magneticus
AGGCGAAAGAAAATCTTATAAAGAGGCGTGATACGCATTTAGATAGTTTATTAGATAAACTGAAAGAGCCCAGAGTAAAAAATATTGTCATTTCTATTATAAACGGCGATTCTCGTGTATATGACAACTTCAAGGATGATCTTTGGTATGTTATGTAAGGAGGCAGGAGCTTCTGAGGGAAATATAGTAAAAATAAAACAGGCCATTGATAGCGCTATAGAAAAATCAGTGGATATAATTGCGTTTACGGAATTGGCAGTATGCGGGTATCCCGCGGAGGCTTTATTGTTTAAAGAGCATTTTATTAAAGAAAATATTAAAGGATTAAAAAAAATA
>JYNY01000099.1 GCA_000954095.1 Candidatus Omnitrophus magneticus
TCAATATGTAAAATAAAAATTTTTACATATTTTTTAATTTTTTTTCACGTTAAACATTTTTGTTCTAATATGTTGACAATAAAAAGTTAGCAATATATTATTTTTAATAAAAATATATAAAAAAGTTAGCATTTATTTATTGTTATAGTATATATACAATAACGATAAAATAGGGTTTTTATAATACTAACAAAAGGGATGCGTTTTAAAATACTAAGCGGTTACGAATAAACCTTTCTGTATAATTCAGAACACGCCATTCTGTCCTTCCCCGTATCGCTCCGTATCGCGGCACATCTATTTTGTAATTGCCGATGCCCAATTCGTTTGCGCTCTAATCTCTAATTTCAATTTTCTATTTTTTCTGTCAAAATTTTTGTTTCACAAAATTTTGACAGACCGTAATCCATAGAAGTCCCAGCCCAAAAATTCTCCAGCCTTCGTCATTAGCTAATACGCTTATTCGGATAATAAACATAAATTTTTTACAAAATAGATATTGTGTGTTATAAAATAACTATTTTTAGTATTGCTAAAAATTTGTAACTGACTAAAAATATATTTTCTCGTAGCGGTTCACCTGCTCGCGAAAAAAAAATATTTTTTAATTCGCGTGAAATTTTTCGCGCGAAATATTGTTATAAGGAGATTATGAAAATAATTTTTTTTGGTTCCGGATATTTTAGTGTGCCTGTTTTAAAAAAAATTCTTTACAGCGGCAATGAGATTTTATGCGTGGTTACTCAGCCCGATAAAAGAAAAGGAAGAGGCTGGTCAGTTTCCCCCACTCCTATTAAGGCTTTCATGGAGCAGACAGCTCCCCATATAGAATTAGTTCAGCCTATTAGCGCGCGAGACAATTCTTTTTATGATTATCTTTCTTTAAAAAAAGCGGATCTTTTTGTTGTTGTGGATTACGGCCAAATCCTTTCGCGGGAAGTTCTTTCTATCCCAAAATTATTCTGCATCAATCTTCATCCTTCGCTACTTCCGCAATACCGCGGGGCATCGCCGATTAATAGGGCTATTCAAAACGGCGACAATATAACAGGAAATACGGTTATTAAAATGTCAATAGAAATGGATGCCGGAGAAATTATTACGCAGGAAAATCTTTCTATACAAGAAGGAGAAGATTCTATAACACTTTTCGAAAGACTATCGCAACAAGGTGCGGGGCTTCTTATAAAATCCATCCGTTCTATAGAGGAAAATAAATATACTCTTACAAAACAAGCTGAAGAAAAAATCTCCTATGCTCCAAAGCTAAAAAAACAAGAAGGCGAAATAAATTGGGAAGAACCGGCGGAAATTATTTTAAGAAAAATGAAGGCGTTTAAACCATGGCCGGGCATTTATACTTCAATGGGAAACTATACGTTTAAAATACTTAACGCGCGCGTGCATGATGTTAATAACAGCGGAGAACCAAAAGGAATGCTATTAACAAGCGCAGACAGTGGAAGCATGCTTATTCAAACAGGAAACGGCATAATTAGCCTGCTATTTGTACAGCTTGAAGGTAAAAAGGCAATGTCAGCGGAAGAATTTCTAAAAGGCCATCGTTTGGAAAAAGGATTAATTTTAGGCCACCTTAAATCTATAAAATAAGTAATCACTAAACGGTTTATATTTTTCTCCAATCATTCCTGCGCCAAGCAGGAATGACAGTGTGGATTCAGTCTCTGTCATTCCCTCGAAAACGGGAATCCATGGGGGTTTTATGATATTTTTGAAATGGTTATACCATATATAGATTCCTGCTTCCTTGTAAATCACAACGTTAATAATCAATCTTGCAATTACCATCCGCTTAGTGATTACTACAGATTACATAAGATTTCAGAAAAATAATTTTTGGAAATAGAAAATAAAAATTAGATTTTTTGCTGGGACTTCCATGGATTCCGAAATGACAAAATGAAGTTTTCTAAATTACAAAATTACACAGAAAAGGTTATTACCCTCCGCTTAATAATTACAAAAATAAATATGTATTTTACTGTAAAATTTGTACAAACAAAAAAGGCGGTATATACTTTAATAAAATAATATCTATAAAGAAAATAACTAAAAAAATATGAATAAAAAAATAGACCATCCTGATTATAAAATTTTAATAAGCGATTTAGGGATAAATCCGTTTGAAATGGTAAAAATAGCGTTTATCCTTATGTCTTTAATTCCTTTTCTCTCCATATTTTATTTAATCCTAGGAAAAAATTCTTTTTATGATATTTTGCTTGGAACTAATGGATTACTTCTCCTTATTTCTTTAGGAGTATCTTGCATAGGATACGTCCTAGCCTACAACATAATCTCAGGAATGTTAAAAATCATGATTAAATATTACATTGAACGAAAACAGCTGGATGAAGAAAAAACAGAACTATTTTCGGCGGTAACACATGATTTAAAAACTCCTCTTACTGTTATAAAACTCGGTATGGATAATCTTATGGACGGCATTACAGGCGCTATTACTAAAGAACAAGCTGAAATTGCTTCATTCTGCAGGGAGGCATCTGAAAAAGGCATAAAGTTTATCAATGAACTTCTTGAAAACGCCAAAACAGGATTTAATAATAAAAAAAAATTAATAAAAAAAATTGATTTTGAAACAATAGTCAAATCTGAAGTCATAGGAATAGAAAAAATAGCTAAAGAAAATCTCCAAAAAATAAACTACACTTTATCCGCGAAAAATTTTGAAATATACGGCGATGAAAAAACACTCGCGAGAGCTGTAATGAATATTTTATCAAACGCTGTAAAATACTCGCCTAAAGAAGGCGTTATTGATATCCTGCTTTCCGCGGATGATGCTAATATAAAACTTTCCGTAAAAAACTCAGGAAAAGGGCTTACAAAACAAGAAATAAATAAAATATTTGATAAAGGTAAACGGCTAGATCGCGATTTAATGATAGAAGGATCCGGATTTGGACTGGCTATCGTAAAACATATTATAGAACTTCATAAAGGAATAATTCTTGTTGATAGTAAACCCGGACTTTGGACACAATTTACCATCATTCTCCCCAGATATATAGTAAACACCATATAAACCCGTAATTATAAAGACTGAATAATTTTTTTCTGCGCGTCATAAATAGTTTTAGCGATTCTTATATCTATCTTTTTAGCGAAAAGAGTTAATTCAATCCTTTTAGAATTTAAAACATTGATATTTATTTGACTATATTGATAAGGATAGCTTTTTAAAAAAGCCATTTTTATAGATATATCCATTATTTGAACAAACTGAAGAAAAAAATATTCATATCTATTTTGCAGATCTCCAGCTTCAATATACGCGATAAACGGCCTATTGTCTCCTGTTCCGGCCTTTAACCAAAATTGAGTAAAATACGGATCTATGCTTATTTCTTTACCGGCAAGTATCAATATGTTTTTAAACGGAACCCCAACACTCTTTCTATTTAATTCATCAATAAATGCTGTTCCCCTGCCGCGTATTACTTTGATACACCCAAGTTCTTCCAGTTTATCAAAAGACTGCAGTAACGGCTGAATTCCCTCTTCTAATTTTTCAGGAATCCATGAAGTATCAATAGCTATAATAATTTCTTCTTTATTTTCTCTAAATTTTTTATTATAAATAATTTCATTTAAATCTTTTATAAAGACGCCGGCATAATATTTTTCTCTAATCCGCGTAATTTCTTCCTCTAAATTTTTTGCGGGAATATTCCTGACTCTCCCATTTGGCGAGGCTTTTTTTAGACAACCTCTTATTTCCTTTAAATCCTTTCCTGTCATGTGAACCATGTTGTACAAATAATTTTTAAACACAAAATTATTGCTGTCAATCTCTTCATTACCGACAAATATAAGATTCAACAGGCCGCTTTTGTATAACACCTTTAAATACATCCGCGCGGTCTTCCTTGTAATATATAAATCTCTTATCCTAAACTCATTCATTAACGCTGAAAAATCTAAAGGCCCGGCTATACTATAAAATATTTCGATAAGCTTTGTTATATCCGCTTCTTCTTTTTTAAAAGAAGTATTTAAAAATGTTTCTTCATCCATCCATACAGGATATCTAGTTAAAGACCCAGCGCTATAAAGTTCTATAAAACTATTTTCTAACGCCAATAAATGCTCCGCGAAATTTTTCTTTTCTTCCGCTGACAAATTCTTAAAAACAACATAATTTTCTTTCATGAACCTTTCTATGGAATCACTACTAAATCTTTCCGCCCCCTCAACAATATTAAGCCAAAAATACACCAAACTGAGTAAATTCACATACAAATAATTTTTTCCGCGGTTACTTTGCGAGGATGTCTCATTATAATGAAACGCTATCTTCCCTGTTTCTTTATCTATAAAAAAATGACCGCGTAATTCAAGAATAGCTATCGCGTGAATCAATGAATTATAAAAATTACCGATAGGCGCGCTCTCTTCTAATCTTTCAAATGGGTATATATCACCGTATTCCGTGTCAAATCCCATATTCCTCAATTTATGCATCAGTTTTACAAAATTTTCATTGAGAATAATCCTGCCGTCTTCATAAGATTGACTAACAGGAAAAATAACGTTACTAATTTTTTCCACCAATATTTTTTTAGGTATAATCGCCCGCGGAAATATCTTAATATTTGAGCCTTCATTTTCCGCGTTAAAAACCTCCGCTTCATGCCCGGCAACTTGTTCAAAAATATTAACTATACCATCTAAAGTTTCAGCATACTCTGAGCTATTACTATCAACATCCCTCAAATCTATCATTTCATATACCGGCGTATTTTTAAAAATTTCGCCTTCATTAGTTGCCGGCCCCACTCTCGACTCAAGACTGTAAACTAAATTGATCAAATCAATACTATCCTCGCTTGTTTCTGCTTTAAACTTCACGTCAAAATCTTTTTCTTTATCAATCTTAACCTTGCCTTCAGTAAAATATATTTCCCAAAAATCATCCATTGATTTTTTTAAAACATTCTTAGATAACTCGCTCAAACCATCATAAAAATAAGAAGTAATCTCCTTTATAAGAGACAATGTAAAATCCTTACTGCTTAAATTTTCATTATATTTAAAAACTATCCCGTCAAAATCCAAAGGTTCATCTTTAAAAAAAACTATCCGTTCTTCATGAATAAAATCTTTCACCCTGTTCCTCAACTTACTAGCGCCAATCTTTTCAAAAAATGCCAAAATAAATCTCACGCTTGGATGAGTATCGGACAAACTAGCACTAGCCGTTCTTTCCCAAGAAAAATCTTTTAATATTTTCACGGCATCTTGTTCACTCTTAACCTGTAAATCCGTCAATTCATTACCGCGCGCGCTAACTATAATTAAATACTTCTGTCCTTCCAATAAACATGGAAAAGAAATTTTTGTTATTTCACCTTCCGTGGAAACCGCACGCTTGGATACTAATAAAAAAATCTTTTTTCCGTCTATAACAGAAAATACATCCTTTTCATCAATATCGGACAAAACTGAATATTTAGAAATTTCCCCATTTAAAAAATACGCAGAAAAAAACGTGACAAAATTAGAATTATCTATTGAATCCTTTCCTGCGGAAAATAATGAGTTAAATTTTAACGGCGGCGCCAAAAAATCTCCGCCCCTTCCAAGAATGCTATAAACACCCTGTACATCATCAGCCGAAACAAACAATTGATTAGATGTAAAAATTAAAATAAAAATTATATTTATTATTTTATAAGATTGATTTAATTTCATTATTTCTCCTCATATCTTCCCATCTACCTTACTATTTTGTTAGAAAATAAAAATTTATATATAAGAATAAATACTTATTAGCAATTTTATCAAAATAATGGAATAAATTCAACTGTTATCTTATAAATTAAGATAAAAATAGAAAAAATATTGCTAAAGTAAAATTTTTTTGATATAATAGTAAATATAAGAAAAACTTTAACACAGGAGTATAAATGAAAAAATATATATTAAAATATATCAGTATGGTTTTATCTTTTGTAATGTTTTTTTCTGAAATATCTAATGGAGAAAGCCCCTCACACTGCGCTAAAATTACTACTAATTCCGACACTTTAGCGCCGGTGCCTAAATTCGTTTCAGATACCGCTCAAGATTTTATACATACAGCGCGAACAATGGCTCTTCTTTTATCTATCGCTGATTATAGTTTTTCAAATGAAAAGACAAAATTTTTAAAATATCTGCCCGAAGTAATTGAAAAAGAAGATGGCTCCATTTATAGTCATGAATTAAAATCCGCTATAAAACTAGATGAATTGAAAATTAATGGCGATGAAATAAAACTTCCCTATCAAACCAAAGACGGCGAGACTGTAATTATAATTAAAAAACGGTCTAATAATTTAGATGATGAAAACTATAGTGATAAAGAAACAATATTTGTATCAGAAAAATATATTATTAAAATTCAATCCAAAAATATTGAAGATAAAATAGAACCTGCCATAAGCGAACAACCCATTGATACTAATAAAAATGTCACAAAAAATACTCCACCAAATAAGAATGAACCATCATCCAATAAACCTAAAACGAATATTATAAAAAATATTATGAAAGTAATTCTTCCTTTATTATTGAATATATCTATTTTATTTTCATCTTGCTTCCCATTTAATAGTTCAATTATTAATCCTATCATGTCAGACAACTCAACATTTATGTCAGACAATTCAACATCTGCTCTAAATCAATTATTCATACCATACAATTCATCAATACTCTCTTCCAAAAATCAAAAATCAGATAATATTACAGTAACGCCGCGTGTAGAAAATATATCAATTCTGCCGACGAGCCTAAACAAAAAAATAAATGAAGTATCTCCTATAATACTCGGTTATCTGGAAAAAAACGGTAAAGAAACTCATTATGGAATCCATGTAAACACAACAAACAACCATGCCCTGATTGCTTCATCAGAACAAACTGTTATATTAAAAGGTAATTTAAAAAATACAGGAAATTTTATTCTTACCCGTTCGGTTTTAAGTAATGATAATAATCCTTATTATATCTATTTTTTTTACGCGAATTTATCAAAAAATACTAAAATCCCCATATTACCTAATGATATTCTGCCGAAAGGCGAAACAATCGCTTCCTATAAAGATAATTCCTATTTACATATAACAACCTTCGCGACGCCAAAAGAAATAACAACTTTCGAAGATTATTTAAAAATCATAAATTATATGAAATCAAACCAACAATCTTTAGCGCCTAAAGGAGAAAACATCCCAGACAGCCTAAAAAAATTTAATACCGGCTCAAAAAAAATATCCGCTCTAATGGTTGACCCTGAAGAAGTTTTAAAATATTTCAATGCAAGCCTGAATAATTTAGATATGCCGCCCTTTAACATAAACATATTTGAAAACAATATAAATTCATGTCAAAATCCCGGCATCCTCTCATCTCAACAAATAGAAGAATCATATATGACAAAAATACCTAAAATGCCTATTAAAAATACAATAAAAAAACTAGCACCCAAAAAACAATATAAAAAAAAATCTCATGAAACAATTCCTACCCAAAAACAACAAAACTCTTTAATAACAATAATAACTAACGGAAAAAATTCTAGAATGTCATCTCCTTTTGGAAAAAAAAGATGCGGAGAACCATATACAAAAGAGGATAACTGTTATACTCATTACTCAGAAGATTATGCTATGCCTATAGGTACTAAGCTTTACTCTCCCCTAGATGGGACAGTTTTACATATAGGAACAGGTAATGGTTTTGGAAACCTTATTATTGTACGACATGAAATTTACATAAATGAAAATTTATATTATATATACGCTCAATATGGCCATTTGAATGGTACGCCAACTGAAATAAAAATTGGATCATTCATTAAACAAGGAAATCTTTTCGCGGTAAGCGGAAATAGCGGCAACTCTACAGGCCCGCATCTTGATTTAAAAATCTCTATTTCTACTAAAAAAATAGAGCCCACAGGAAAAAGAAACAGTGCTTATTACGCGTTTTTAAAAATGCTTGATAATTTTTCTAATGAAAATTTATCTTATAATACGGATACGAATATTTTGACAAAAGAACATTTGGAGAAACAAGGATTAAATGATAATGAAATAATAGACCTTTTAACTAAAAATGGGAATATAGATCCAACCGGAAATATTAAAAACAAAAATCTAGGGCGTAAACTCATATCAAAATTAAAACAAATAGGATTAACGCCTAAGGATATAGCAAATATTAAATCCCTCTTAAACCCTAAAAATAACACATTGGAAAAAATTGTAGAAAAATCGCCCAAAAAGCCTATATTCGTACCACCTTCTATGGTATTGGCATATATCAATAAAATAAATCCTCAAACTTATGATTATGTAGTAGATGAAGAAATTTCTAAACAGCCAAAAAAATCTAATAAAAATACCGGTTATAAAGATAAAAAAAAGAAATATACTAAACCAACAAATAAAAATAATACTATTGGCGACAAGAATAATACGAAGAATATGAAGAATCCAATAATTTTTCCTTTACTTTTATTAGGACGGCATCTTAAAAAAAAGAAAGAATATTTGATATTAGGATTGGACACAAGCTGGATTCCCGGATATAAAAAAATGTCTCTCCAGCATGATTCAATTAATCCTTTAATAAAAGAAATAAAAAATTTGGAAAAAACTTTTAGAGACGCGGGACTTGATAATATTATTATCGTACACGAAACTCCTGACAAACTCGCGGGCGAGATATCTAAAAAAATACAAGAAACTAAGACTAAAACATCTAACGCTATTATTTTAGGCGCGCAAAAAACACTTGCTAATGATTCATTCGTAAAATTTTTAGATAATATTGATGAAAAAGACCGTCCATTCTTGGCTGAAATAAACCCATCGGAATTAGAAAAATTTTACGCGCAACACGGGGAAGACCTGAATAACCAGCTCGAAATAGAAATATTAGATATGCTTGATATAACTATTAAGCTGGCATTGGACAACAGCCTTTTCACAAATTTGCCGGAAGGAGTTTCTTATGATCCAAAAACTCGTAAAGCGTTTTTTTTACCTAAAGCGAAACCTGTATCATTTGAGAAGCAAAGAGAATATTATGAAAATAAAAGGCTCTCTCTAATAGCGGCGTAATTTCTTGGGATATTACAAGCATTACTTATTTAGAAATATTTTTTAGAATACATTCGGCCAGTTCAAAATCAAGTTGATTCGTAATTTTAATATTAGACTCGTGTCCCGCTACTATTTTTATGGGACGTTCGGAGTGTTCATAGTGGAGAACTAACCCCGCGTCATCCGTAAAATCACTTTTAGCATCAGCTTTAGCTAAAAGATGCGCTTCAATAATAATGTCATACCGAAAAGCTTGAGGGGTTTGTATTATTGAAATATATTTTCTCTCTAAAACTTCTTCCATTAAACCGGAACTAGAAGATCGGGCTATTGTATTAGTTTCCTCGATAGCAGTTGTAGCGGAACCTATCGCTATCGCCGCGGTTATGGTATCTTCAATCATTTTGTGAGTAACAAAAGGCCGGGCAGAATCGTGAATAACAACATATTCAGTATCGCTAGGCGCGTTCCCTACACCCAAAAAAGAAGATTCCTGCCTTGTTTCTCCGCCTTCTATAATTTCACAACATTTTTTTATATTATTATTTTTCACCAAAGCCTCAACCTTAGAAATATATTTTTTAAGAGTTACTACTACTATATCCGTAATCAACGGATTAGCCTGAAATTTTTCAAGAGAATATAAAAGAAGCGGTTTTCTATTAAGAAGTATAAACTGCTTCGGCAGAGCTCCTCCGGCTCTTTCCCCTTTTCCTCCGGCTAAAATTATTCCTGTAATTTTTTTTTGCATATTTTACCTAGTCCCAAACACTATCCCATAATTTACGGAACAACCATGTCATTATCAAACGACATTTTTTGTTTACTCCTATTTTTTTTATCAGAGTTAAAAAGAAACAATAACTGCCACAGCATTAAATAACGTTTAACAATATTACTTAGTGAAAAAGCAACTGCGGAACCAATAATACCAAAACGAGGAATACAAAGATAACAAAATCCTACTGTCAATATAAGAGCCACTAAATTATTAAAACTATTATATTGCGGTTTACCCATCATATCTATGATGCGCCCCGCGGAACCTGTATTCGCTTCCAAAACAAATGAAAAAGCGATTATTAAAAGCGGGATATAAGCACTTTTATAAACATCCCCAAAAATCCCTAAAACAAATTTTCCCGCCACAATAAAACCTAAAAAAATAAAAATAGAAATAATCACTAAAATCTTAGCGGTTTTTCTATGAAGCCTTTTTATTTCGTCTATTTTATTTTGCCCGTACAAAACGCCTGACACAGTTGGAAAAATCGTATTCAACCCATCCATTAAAATAGTAGTCGCCATGCCTAATTGAAACGCCACATTATAAAGCGCGATATCCTTGGTAGACAAGAAAAATCCCATTAAAAAAACATTCACTTGCGTCCTAAATTTCAACATAAGTCCGGTTATCTGGCTAAAAAACGAATAAGCAAAAATTTTTTTAGGATGTTCAATGGATTTTAACGAACTATCAAAAATAAAACTGAATTCTTTTCTGACTCTTATTAAAGAATAAATAAATACTAAAAAAGAAGAAAAAACAAATGACAAGCTAAACATTAAAAGAAAATTTTTCATACCCATTTTATATAAAATAAAAACAAACGGTATAATTAAAAACTGTTCCAAAACTTTAAATAAATAAGTATACTGCGGTAATAGTTTACTTCTTAAAATACCGCTATTTATATCGCTTATACAGCTGAATAGCGCGGATATTACGATTATTTGCACAAAACCGGCCAGTCTAGTATTATGAAATATATTTACTGCCACATACGGCGCTGACAAAATAGATATTAACGCCGTCCCAATCAGAAAAGGAATAATATATTTGTATGTTACTGAAATGACACCTTTAATTTTCTCGTTGCTTCCTTCGCCCAAAAATACCGTGTTATAACGAAAAATACTATTATAAAAACCATTAGTAAACATAAACATTGTTACTACTATACTTTTGGCTAAAACAAATAACCCCACATCGCTAGCAGTCATTAGTTTTGTTTTCATAAAAAGAATAATGAAACTGCTGATATTAGTAAGAAAAATTAAAAAAAATCCTACGCCGGTCCCTTTAATAATAGTTTTTTCATTTTTGTTTAACCGCGAAGAAATATTTTTAACAAAATGTTTATATTTATCAGTAATTTTTTTATGAGATATTTTTGATAGAATGTTTGACATGACAGTAAATCCTCTTCTCTAAAGGCCGCTAATATTTTCAAAATATTATCCCTGTATGAATTCCTCTTGGTTCGGGAATGAGAATACCGATGCCGATAAATCTTTCATCCCAAAAATACAAATAAAGTTTTTCGGATAATATATTTTTCGAATTTTAAATAATAAAATCCTAACATTACTAATAAAGTATAATGGAAATTATAGAATGTTCAAATAAAGCGGCCGGATTTCATGATTGGATTATTATCCACATAAATGTCAGGCGTAGTAATAACGCCATCAAGATGTATCGGGACGTCATTAGTTCCGCCGTAAGAAAGGTTATTTCCTGTAGCGATATGGACTGTTCCTATGACTTTTTCATCTTCCAAAATTTTACCTATAATTTTGGCTTTGGGATTGAGCCCTATTCCGAGTTCTGCTACCAAAAAAGCTTTAGGCCCGACTGAATTTATTCTTTCAAAAACTTTATCAGAATTAACACCGGTGATTTCATACACACTGCCGTTTTTAACCTTAAAAGTAATAGGGCTGTCTAAAATTCCGAGTCCTGGATAAGACGCGTCTACCAAATAAATGCCTTCACATGTCTCAGGTGCGAATGAAACTTCACCTTCAGGAAGATTTCCATACGCTCCCGGATAATCAAATGACCCGCCGTCTTTCCCGAAAAAATCTGTCTTTCCCATATAAAACGTCATATCAGTGCCTATCTTAGTGGTAACACGAACTTTTTTAGCGGATTTTAAAATAGCATGAATCCTGTTTGATTCACGTTTAAGAGCAGTATAGTCTATATCCATACACCTATTGATTATTTCTTCTGTTATCCCGGGCATTGTGGCTATTCTAGCGCCTTTTTGAGTAGCAGAACGTCTAGCCTCCGTGTGAGTAAGAGATTTATCCGTAATTAAAATTTCAACATCATACAAAAGCATTTTTTGAGAAACATTACGGGGCGGTTCTGTAGCGTGTTCTTTAGTGGGTTCAATGACAATAAGTTCAGCGGATTTCGCGTTAAGTTGAGCATATTCGAAAAATACTTTAGCAATGCTTTCTTTAATAGTGTCCGTCACAATAAGGCATGTTTCATTTTTTTTAAGATTTAAAGATCTTTCAAAAACAGCAGTAACGGCATTTTTAAAAATCATTTTTTACTCCTTTTAAATAAAAAAGTCATCCTAAACGTAATAAAATAAGGACGTTATATAAAAACTTTATAACCCGCAAGGATGACCAAATGGTAAAAGAAAATGATAACATAATTTCTGAGGTTAACAAAGTTAAAATTTGTTTCACAGACAAAGAAATAACTCCCGACTTCGACACTTTTTAGCGTAAAGTCCAGTGTTTATGCGTGTTTCAAAATTTTCAAGGCACTACACTAGCTTTTTTATGTAATAATATTTGGGGTGCCTGAATACGATATACGCACAATCCTGTCCGATAAAACTATTTCACCAAAAAACTAGTTGAAATTCCTTAATTTTAAAATCAGAAATTCTGGCTGGTGTTGCGCTTAACAGATCTATCAATGTCAACCTTGATAATAATGCTTCTTTTATTATCCTATGCAAATAAAATAACGATTTTTCATATTTAGATTGGTATTTTATATATGTCAAAAGTAAATAATATATCATCGCTATCCAGACTTGACTCATCACCGCATTTTTACTTGTTCCCAAAAATGTTTTTATTTGTAAATTCTGTTTTATCCATCTAAAAAATATTTCTATTTGCCATCTTGTTTTATATATTTGTACGATCGTTTTAGCTGACAGTTTAAAATTGTTGGTAACAAAACTAACTACTTCGTCACTTTTTTCATCTAAAAATCTTATCATTCTTAAATTCTTTTCATATTTTTTATTTTCTAGTTTTATTTTTTCATCAGACAATATCCCGTCTTTCATTGCCTCTAGATGCTGTCCGAGAACTGTATATTTTAGATTGTTTTTTAATTTAGTCACAAAATAACTCTTAGAAAAGTCAATATTACTCCATAGTTCAAGGTCTGTATACGCACGGTCAAAACAATATATGCTGTCCGGTTTAATATTTAATTTATCCTTAGCTATTCTTATATCAGAAATATTCCCTTCAGTTATCACTG
>JYNY01000089.1 GCA_000954095.1 Candidatus Omnitrophus magneticus
AAAGAAAGGTCAATGAGACAAAGAAGACTACGCAATTTATACGAACGGCTAAAAGAGCTAAAAGAGATGAAAAAAATAACACGAGATGAATTACTAATGAAATTAGGGACAGCGCGTAAAGAAGCGGGAAGAATATGGAATATTATAGATATAAGAATTCCAATGAAAAATGAAAAAATTTCGGGAGATACTTTTACTTTTAAAATAAATCGAGAAAAACTTCGGGAACAACAATTTAAAGAAGGCACATATCTTTTACGAACTAATTTACAAGATGGTGAACCTGAAGAACTTTGGCAACGGTATATTTTATTGACTGAAATAGAACAAGCCTTTAAAGAACTTAAGAGTGATCTTCATCTGAGGCCTGTGTATCATCAATTAGACAATAGAATAGAAGCACATATTTTTGTATCTTTCTTGGCGTATTGCCTTCAGATAACATTAAAACAACAGGCAAAACAGCATGCGCCGGGTATTACACCACGCGCAATCTTAGAAAAATTTAAAACTATGCAAATGATAGATGTACATTTGCCAACAACCGATGGAAGAGAACTTATTCTGCCCCGATATACATATCCTGAAAAAGATATAGCGCTACTTTTGTATAAACTTAAACTAAAACTTCCCAATCAGCCACCACCAAAAATTCAATATCAACCTAATAAATGTGGGGCCGACCTTTTGCCTAAAACCCAGTAAAATAGCCAACTTGTGTCTCGAATAGCGGAAGATGGGTTAGCTTCCTTTGCCATCGAAAACTACATTATTTGAAGCAATTATAAAAACATTACCGGTATTTTAAAAATCGCGAGCCACGCTGTTATTAATTTTTTATACCATCCCCAAAGATTCGATTTTTTATCAGAAAACTTTTCCAAATAATCCATGCCACTACTGGATGTTATAGCGGCCATATCTAAATCTTTCCAAAAACTTATATTTTTACATGTATTACAATCCGTTATGTATAAAAGTTTTCCTGAATACATCTCTCTGACAGAAGCTATTAATTGTTTCCAGAGGTCCGCTCGTTGCGTAGTAAAAGATAATTCCGCTCCAACGCAAAAAATTTCAACATTATTTTTTTCTGCCATGCGCGCGTAGTAATAAATAAAATCCCCGTAAGATTTAAACCATTTCACCCAATCAATCTCACTGTTAAAACCTATATCGCATGAAGAATACGAGCTATTATCGTTATTTACAATTTCTATAATCGGCATCAAAATAATTTTTATTTTTTGGACTCTGGCAATGCTAAACAATTTTTTTATTTCCTCATCTGATGGCGTAAAATTCGTTTTAAAAAGATCAACTGAATTTATTTTGTTTTGAAATAACGGCACCGGAGCTAATATATATTTAACACCTTTATAGCTGAATTTTTTGGGATGATGAATACAGGATTTATCCGTTGCTTCTTTTTCTATACAATTCGAGTAACTCAAAGCTTTCTCCGCGCATCTTGCGCATGCAAAAGCAGATTTTACCGGATAGTCTTTTAACGCGCGCAGTTCATCCCCTAAAACGCTTTGCGCTAGCATGATTGGCATTAAAGCAATGCTCAATATTAATTTTTGTAAAAATTTTATTTTACTCATAGATTTTAATTTGCTTGATTTTTCTATCCAATTTGTTATAATGTGTTTTGTATCTATGTTTTTAATAGGCATTCATTATACAATAAATCTTTCAGCCACGGATAGTATATTTTATAACATTATTACAGAAAATACAACTTTTTAGATTTCTAACAAAATGACATTTCAACCAGAATAAGCTTTTTAGGAGGTACTTATGGCAATGTACAAAAGAGAAAACAGCACTAGTAAAATTAAGGTAGTTTATGATGACTGTACTAAAGATTTTGATGAACAAAAGACTAGACATATAATTCGAAAAGGCAAAAAAGCAGATTCTTATTCTGTTTGTTTTTCGAACTATTGTATTAGTTATATTCCTTGGTTAACCAGACAATCTGAATATACTGACACAAAATCTTCTTTTTCTTTATAACTAAAGATAAGACTTTATAACATAAGTTTATTTTTTAGCCGGACAATTTTTATTGTCCGGCTTTTTTGTTTCTGCCAAATAAGCCTGAAAAATGTCTTTACAATTCCAAAAATCTTATCACACTATTGATTAAGAATTACTTTTTTGTTAAGATAGTTTAATTGAAAAATTTTATTATATTTTTAAAAAAAGGAGAAACTATGGCAGGAAGCAATGTTATTCAAGTTGATGACACAAACTTTAAAAATGAAATTTTAGAATCAACACTACCAGTTTTGGTTGATTTTTGGGCAGAATGGTGTGGCCCTTGCAGAATGATAGCTCCACTTATTGAAGAATTTTCTATAAAATATGCAGATCGTCTTAAAGTTTGCAAAGTTAATGTTGACTCTGCCCCACAAAGCGCTGTCAATTATGGAATAATGAGTATTCCAACTCTTATGCTTTTCAATAAAAGTGAAATCAAAGAAAAGATAGTTGGTGCGGTGCCAAAGGATATTATTATTTCAAAAATAGAAGCACAAATTTAAAAATTAGATTATAAACATATTATTTTTGGATTAACATTAACGCATAAACTCATAAAATTTACAAATATACAACATTTATGGCAATATCTTGTTTGACATTTTAAATAACTATATGTTAAAATCTTTAATAGTAAAAAAGGGGCAATAAGTGAAAACTTATAATTTTTCCACATTTGAAAATTGCATCAAAAAATTCTCTAATAAAAAGGTGCTGGTTATTGGAGATTTACTCCTTGATCAATACATATGGGGTGATGTTTCTAGAATATCGCCGGAAGCGCCTGTTCCTGTTATCTGGGTAAAAAGAGAAAACTATATGCCCGGCGGCGCATGCAATGTCGCTAATAACCTTGCTGAATTAGGCGCTGATGTTTTCTTGGTCGGTATTATCGGCTCTGACGAAAGAGCTGATATTTTAAAATCAAAATTATCCGCCAGAAATATAAACACCAGCGGGGTTTTCACTGACAATGAGCGCCAAACCAGTTTAAAAACAAGAGTAATAGCGCATAGCCAGCAAGTCGTAAGAATAGACAGAGAAGATATTCTTGATTTAAAGCCTCACCTTTCAAAAAAAATAATAAATTATGTTTTAGAAAATATCCCGCAAATTGACGGTATTATCATTGAAGATTACGGAAAGGGCCTCATTTCAGGCGATTTATTGGAACCGATTATTTCAGCCGCCCGCAAATATAAAAAAATAATATCAGTTGATCCGAAAGAATATCATTTTCTATTTTATAAAAGAGCAACAGTAATAACGCCGAATCACCATGAAGCAGGAAAAGCGGTTGGGTTTACATTACGCGGAGAAGATGATATTGAACGCGCTGGAAGAAAACTTTTAGAAAAATTAAAAACTGACAGCATTCTTATTACCTTAGGCGAAAAAGGCATGATGCTTTTTGAAGAGGATGCTGAACCATTTAAAATACCCACAGTCGCGCAAGAAGTTTACGATGTTTCTGGCGCAGGAGACACGGTTATCGCGGTTTACACATTAGCGCTTGTTTCAGGGCTAACTCCGAAATTAGCCGCTTACATCTCAAACTGCGCTGGCGGAATTGTTGTCGGTAAAGTGGGAACAGCAACTGTTACAAAAAATGAACTTCTAGCAAGGCTAAAGATTTTAATAGGAGGTAAAAAATAATTTATTATAAAATTTTAACCCAAAAACTGCGTTAGCACCTATGACGCCTTCATTTGGGAAATATATAAAAATTCTGAAAAATGGTGGGAGGATATAAGTTTTTTTGTGGTGGTAAAAAGGGATATAAAAAGGAGCAATGATTAACATGAAATGCGTGGCTATAATACCGGCAAGATGGGATTCTTCCAGATTTAAAGGAAAAATACTTACGAGAATTAACGGTAAACCTATGTTACGGCATGTTTGGGAAAAAGTAAAAAAGGCTAAAGAAATAGATGATGTCTTTATAGCTGTAGATAAAGAAAGAGTTTTTAGAGCGGTTGAAGCATTTGGAGGAAAAGCAGTTTATACATCGCTCGACCACACTTCTGGAACAGATAGAATAGCTGAGGCGGCTAAAAATTTGGACGCGGATATTATTGTTAATATTCAAGCGGATGAACCGCTTGTTAATCCGGCAATGATAGATGAATTAGTTCAAATTTTTCAATATGAACCTAAAGTACAGATGGCTACTTTGATTAAACGCATTGAAAATATTGAGGATATCAGTAATCCTAATATTGTTAAAGTCGTTACAGATAGAAGAGGATACGCTTTATATTTTTCAAGAAGCCCAATTCCTTATTTGCGCAAGAACGGAGAAATTTGGGAAGGCGAAGAAAGAGAACCTTCAATAACACGGTATTTTAAACATATCGGACTATACGCTTATACCAAAGAATTTTTGTTATCCTTTGCTTCTCTTCCTACATCATTACTGGAAGAAGATGAAAAATTGGAACAATTAAGAGCGCTTGAACACGGCTATAAAATCATGACAAAAGAAACCAGATACAGCACCATTGGTGTTGATATCCCGGCAGATGTTGAGAGGGTAAAAGCTTTTTTAAAAGATGAAAACCGCCCATTTGTGAAATAATAGTTCCCAAAACTTCCGCTATTGATTTGGGAATAAAAAAGCAGTATTACTAAAAAAGCCGGGAGTTTTATCAACATGATTAAAAAAAATGTAAAGATAGGAAACATTACTATTGGCAATGGATTCCCAATAGTTTTTATTGCGGGGCCTTGTGTCATTGAATCTTTTGAAAGCGCGCTGGATCACGCCAAAAAGTTAAAAGTAATCACTGACAAAATAGGCGTGCCGTTTATTTTTAAAGCAAGCTACGACAAAGCAAACAGAAGTTCTATAACATCATTCAGAGGCCCGGGTCTTACAAACGGAATAAAAATTTTACGCGATATAAAAAAAGAAACAGGCGTAAAAGTTTTAAGTGATGTTCATTCCGCAGATGAAATTAATATCGCCGGAGAAGTCCTAGATATAATACAAATTCCCGCTTTTCTTTCAAGACAAACAGACCTTTTAGTTAAAGCCGCTAAAACAGGAAAACCAGTTAATGTGAAAAAGGCGCAATTTATGTCGCCGGAAGAAATGAATAACGTTGTCGCTAAACTGGAAGATTCCGGAAATAAAAATATTCTTCTCACCGAACGCGGAACAAGTTTTGGATATAACACGCTCATTAATGATTTTCGTTCTTTAGTGATTATGGCTAAAACCGGATATCCTGTCATATATGATGCGACTCATTCAGTACAAAAACCCGGAGCGCTCGGCAAAGCTTCAGGCGGAGATTCTGAATACATATTACCTCTCTCCAAAGCCGCAATAGCATGCGGAGTGGACGCTATTTTTCTTGAAGTGCATGAAAATCCGGAGAAAGCGCTTAGTGATGGTCCAAACATGCTAAAGCTTGATAAATTCGAAAAATTCATTAAAGAGATACTAAAAATAGCAGAGGTTTCCAGATGAGTGTTAATATAGCTAAAAATGTTTTACTTAATGAAAGTAGAGCTATTTCAAAATTAGCGGAACGGATAAACGAAGATTTCAACCATATCATCGAACTACTTTCGAAAACACACGGACGCATTATTGTTACAGGCATGGGAAAACCCGGATTTATAGCTCAAAAAGTCTCAGCTACGTTATCTTCAACCGGGACACCATCTCTTTATCTTCATCCCGCGGAAGCTTCTCATGGTGATTTGGGAAGGGTAACATCGGGCGATGTTATCATCGCTTTTTCTAATAGTGGCGAAACAGAAGAAGTTATAAAACTTCTTCCCATAATAAAAAAAATAGGCGCGAAACTTATCGCGATTACAGGCAACATAAAATCTTCTCTCGCGCGGGCGAGCGATTTTATTATTGATAGTTCAGTGGATAAAGAAGCCTGCCCTATGGGGTTAGCACCTACCACATCCACAACAGCAATGTTAGCTATAGGAGATGCTCTAGCGGTTGCTCTTTTAAAAAAGAAAAATTTTCAGCCTAAAGATTTCGCGCTTTTTCATCCGGGAGGAGCGCTTGGAAAAAGACTTTTACTTAAAGTTGAAGATATTATGCGGTCAATAGACCGCGTACCGGTTGTTTTTAAAGATATGAAAATAAAAGACGCTCTTTTAGAAATAACAAAAAAACGTTCCGGCAGTGCGAGTATTATTGATAAAAACGGTAAACTATTAGGAATGTTTACCGACGGTGATTTAAGGCGCCATTTTGAACGCGGAAAAGATTTAATGAATTTAAAAGTAGATAAAATTATGACTGAAAATCCTTTCACTATAGGCCCCACAAAACTTGCCGCAGAAGCTGTTGAAATTTTAAAAAATAAAAAAATAGACGAACTCCCGGTTGTTGATAAAAATGGAAAACTATTGGGATTAGTTGATGTGCAGGATATATTGGATGTCGGATTGGTGTAAACCCAAAACTGAATTATATAACCTCTGCTTAAAAATAAAAAACACTAAAATTTGTATGCCAAACATCTCGTAACCACTGGAAAAAATGATAATAGGAAAATATTCAAAAGATATAATTGAACGCGCGAAAAAAATAGAAATATTTTTATTGGATGTTGACGGCGTAATGACTGACGGGATGCTTCCCTATGACAAACACGGCAACAGCCTGAAACTTTTTAATGTTAAAGATGGGTTTGGTATTTTTTTATTAAAAAAAGCCGGGCTTAAATGCGTTATTATCACCGCGAAGTCAGCGCGTACGGTAACTTTACGGGCTAAAGATTTAAAAATAAATAAAGTTTACGGCGACTATCATTATAAGATTAAGGCCTATGAAGATATTAAAAAAAGATTTAATGTCAGTGATGAAGCATTGTGTTTTATAGGAGACGACCTTATTGATATTCCCGTGTTAAAACGTGTGGGGCTTGCTGTCTGCCCTTCTGACGCGGTAAGTTACGCTAAAACTTACGCGCACTTCACTGCAGAAAATAAAGGCGGCAGAGGAGCTATACGCGAAGTATGCGACCTTATTTTGAACGCTAAAGGCCTGTGGGATAATGTCACAGCTGACTATTTTAAATAAAAAAATGTAATAATCCCGAATTATTTACCACTTGGAAAAATAAAATATGTTTACAGTTAAAATAAAATCGGATTTCAGCGGAGCCCATAATCTACGAGGATATAAAGGTAAATGCGAGGATTTACACGGGCATAATTGGTATATTGAAGTTGAAGCGGTAAGCGAAGAACTCGACTCATTAGGCATGGTAATCGATTTCAAAGAAATGAAAAAAGTTTTGGACTCCATACTCAATGAACTCGATCATAAATATCTCAATGAAATCTCTTATTTTGAAAAAATTAATCCTACTTCTGAAAATATAGCGCGATATTTATATGATAAGATTTCACCCTTTTTCCAAAAAGGAAAAATATCTAAAGTAACTGTGTGGGAAACTGATTCGTCAATGGCGTCATATTCAGCGTAAATCATAAAAACTAATTTTTATAAAAGTGATAAATATGCATAAAGCGGTTGTTTTATTATCAGGCGGAATGGACTCCGCGGTCACACTATACATCGCAAAACAAAAATATCAATGCCATGTATTAATTTTTGATTACGGCCAACAAGCTCGGAAAGAAATCATATCCGCGAAAAATTTAGCAAAACAATCCAGTTCTGATTTTTATGTTATAAAAATAACACTGCCATGGAAAGGCTCCGCGCTTTTAGATAAAAATATCAAAATACCGGAAAACGGAGATTATTTGGGCAAAGGCATCCCTTCAACTTATGTTCCCGCGAGAAATATAATTTTTTTAAGTTTTGGTGTTTCTTTCGCTGAGGCAATCGGCGCTAATGCTATTTTTATAGGCGCGCATGAACTTGATTTTTCAAATTATCCTGATTGCCGCGGAGAGTTTTTCGACAGCTTCCAAAAGGTTATAAATAAAGGCACTAAGAGCGGTGTTAATAAAAGCCCGGTAAAAATAATAACACCAATTTTAAACAAAACAAAAAAAGAAATAGTTAAAACAGATATTAAACACTCCTTTTACATATTTTTCATTTTGATCATTTTCATCCCTACTTTTCTTCTCATTCTTATTCTGAACATCTTCTTTTGAATTATCGACAGCTTTGTTTTTAGTGAGTTGTTCCATTCTTTAT
>JYNY01000090.1 GCA_000954095.1 Candidatus Omnitrophus magneticus
TTAGCTTGATATTTTTCTTGATATTCTGTTTCGGAATAAAGTTTATATTTTGGATCAATCCTGTCCGATAAAACTATTTCACCAAAAAACTAGTTGAAATTCCTTAATTTTAAAATCAGAAATTCTGGCTGGTGTTGCGCTTAACAGATCTATCAATGTCAACCTTGATAATAATGCTTCTTTTATTATCCTATGCAAATAAAATAACGATTTTTCATATTTAGATTGGTATTTTATATATGTCAAAAGTAAATAATATATCATCGCTATCCAGACTTGACTCATCACCGCATTTTTACTTGTTCCCAAAAATGTTTTTATTTGTAAATTCTGTTTTATCCATCTAAAAAATATTTCTATTTGCCATCTTGTTTTATATATTTATACGATCGTTTTAGCTGACAGCTTAAAATTGTTGGTAACAAAACTAACTACTTCGTCACTTTTTTCATCTAAAAATCTTATCATTCTTAAATTCTTTTCATATTTTTTATTTTCTAGTTTTATTTTTTCATCAGACAATATCCCGTCTTTCATTGCCTCTAGATGCTGTCCGGTTTAATATTTAATTTATCCTTAGCTATTCTTATATCAGAAATATTCCCTTCAGTTATCACTG
>JYNY01000091.1 GCA_000954095.1 Candidatus Omnitrophus magneticus
TTTTCGTGAAATCACTTTTTAATATTTTCTCCACTATTTCATTAGCTACCGCGTTAACCAGCCATGGCTGGCCTCCGGTTAATTCATAAATTCTATTTATCATTTCTTTAGAAAATACTTGCCCTGTATCTTTTGTGTGCTGGCTGTATAATTCTGTTATTTCTTCTTTTGTCCATGTCCCTAAAAGAATTGATTCAGCTTTGATATTAAAGGGCGAGCCTGAACCTAATGACGCTTCACTCGGACGGACTTTTGTTTTGTATTCACGAACATCTCTTAATCCCACAAGTGCCACGGTTGAAGGAAATCGTTTTGGTCTTATTTGAAATCCATTTCGTAACTGCCTAAGAATTGACACTAAAACATCGTCATATAATGAATCTATTTCATCCAATAATAAAACTATTGGTTTAGGCTGTGAACTTGCCCAATCTATTAAATAATTTTCTAATGTTAATTTTTTTTTATACTTTTCCGGTTGCGGCGGACAATTCTTCTTATTAAGATATCCCGCGCTGGCATTATAAAGAGAATCAATTATTTTCCTGTTTCCAATTTCTTCAGTTATAGATCTATACCCCGCGGACTCTACGGAAAACACTACTGAAATATAATTTCCTTCTTTATTTAATCTATGCGCCAATTCATGTAAAAGTGTAGTTTTCCCAGTCTGCCTCGGCGCGTGGATGGTGAAGTATTGTTCTTTTTTAATAAGGTCAAAAATATTTTTTTGATTACGTAAAGGATCTATCATGTAATGTATTTCAGGACGGCAAAAACCTGTTGTATTAAAGTATCTTTCGTTAGCCATTTAAAAATCCTCCATGTTTTATGGTTTGTGTTACAAATATTTTTAGATTATAACAGATATCGCTAAGAAACAGAAACATGAAACACTGCTCGGGATTCGCGCGGCATGAAAAAAATTTCATTTTTTTTATTTTTTACGCGCACCCAACATGTTCAAAAAAAGGCTTTTTTAGCCGTATACAATTATAGCGCGCCGGCTAAAAAAGCCCATGCCGCGCGCGGGCCCTTTTTTTTTAGCCAAATTCCCATCGCGCCCCCTAAAAAAGTCATAAAAACTCGCCCTGCCACCACGCACCGTAAGTTAAGAAGAAAATATTTAGTTTTTTGTCTATTGTTTTTAAAAATTTTTTATGTTGCAATATAAAAATGTTATTTAGTTAGGTCTTTAAATTGCTATTTTTTATTATTTTTTAAAAATTTTAACACCATGGGAGGTTTAAAATGGAAACGCGAAAAGAAATGTTTTTGGTTAGGTTAGGAAAATTTGTTTGGGTTAAAGTAGTAGCAGTTATTGTTGCCGGATTATTTCTATATCAAGATATAGTCTGGGCAGGAGGAGAAGAAGTTTTATCTAAAGCATTTTCTCCGCAGGCCGCGGGGCTGGGCGCGCCGCTCGCGCAAGTTGAGAGGGCGAATAGAAATATTGATATTCCTTATAACATGGCTACAAAAGGAGAAGTTTTTTCAGGGAAAGACGACAGAATGATTTTTCATATTCAAGACGCGCACGCGTCTCTTTCAGCGCAGTATTCAATAGTTGATTTATTAGAACATTTATCTAAAAATTACAATTTAGCTTTCATCGCGCTAGAAGGCGCTAATTGATATATTGGTACTTCATTATTAACAACAATTCCTGATTAAGCCCTCAAGAACGGAAACTCGGAAAGCGTTTCACCGACTTCTCCGGCGCGTTCTCCGCACGCGGCAATAATAACAATATCAACTTCAGC
>JYNY01000092.1 GCA_000954095.1 Candidatus Omnitrophus magneticus
ATACAGATAAAACTTAATGAAATGCGCCTTGAGCGTCCACGAGAATGGGGAGCATGCTGGTTAGCGCTTGAGATGTGGAATTTTTTGGGATTAGATAATTTTTGGTCAAAACATCTTACCCCTAGCCGTAAAGGGACAAATTGGCTTAATGTTTTAAAAACACTAGTTACGTATCGTTGGATTTCGGCTGGTAGTGAATGGCGTTTACACAGGCAATGGTTTAAAAGTAGCGCTATGGCGGATTTGCTAGGAGAGGATGATTCTATCGCGTTAGATGATACTTTGTATCGCTGTTTGGATTTACTTCACGCGCCCAAAAAAGATTTATTTTCATTTTTATCTGAACGTTGGAAAACATTATTTAATATATCCTATGATGTTTTATTATACGATCTTACCAGCACATATTTTGAGGCAGATTCAAAAGATAATGAACGATTAAAAAAATTCGGATATAGTAGAGATAAGAGAAGTGATTGCGTGCAAGTAGTAATTGCGCTTATAGTCACTAAAGAAGGTTTTCCGGTGGCCTATGAAGTTATGCCGGGAAATACTCAAGACCGGACAACTCTACCGGGATTTTTAAAAAAGATAGAAAAGTATATGGCAAATTACTGAATTTCGCATAATATAGTAGTATTTTTATTAGAACTGTAGTATACTTCTTCATAGGGGGTATACTATGACAAAGAGAAAAAAATTCAGGCAAAGAAGGGATTTTAAAAAATTAGAAGAACGGCGGATGAAAGCTGGAAAAATGTTTTCTGTGGGAACAAGACAGTCGGATGTTGCAAGAAAATTAAATGTTTCGACGCCAAGCGTAGCTCGCTGGCATGCCGCATGGAAGAAGGGCGGAACAAATTCACTGAAAGGTGCCGGCAGAGCTGGGAGAAAACCACGTATTACAAAAAAACAATTATTGCAAGTCGACAAAGCTCTGCGTAAAGGGCCAAAGGCAAATGGTTTTTATACTGATTTATGGACGCTACCAAGAATTTCTAAGGTCATAGAAAAAATTTCAGGAATAAAATATCATCCGGGACATGTCTGGAAAATATTGCCATTACTTGGATGGTCCCGACAGAAGCCAACCCGTCAAGCTGTTGAAAGGGACGATAAAGCCGTTCGACGGTGGATAAAAAAAGACTGGGAAAGAATAAAAAAAAGCCAACAGAACAAAAGCATGGATATATTTTTTAGACGAAACAGGGATATCGCAAACACCTTGCGTGCGGTATACGTGGGCGCCAATAGGACAAACTCCTGTTTTGAGACATACTTTAAAATGGAAAAAACTATCGATATGCGGAGCAGTGGGCTATAGGTGGGACGGAAAAAAGAATAGCCTATTTTTTTCTATTCAAGAAAATAATTATAATTCGGATGGGTTGATTAAATTTTTAAAAAATTTAAAAAAGCATAGAAAAGGAAAAAAAATCATATTGGTTTGGGACTCGCTACCGGCACATAGAAGTAAAAAGATAGAAGCTTTTATAAAAATACAGAAGTGGTTAACAGTAGAATATTTACCGGCATATGCACCGGACATTAATCCGATAGAAAATGCATGGAGTAATCTTAAAGGACAAGAACTTGCTAATCGCTGTGAAAATGATCTTACCGAATTAAAAAATATATCAAAAAAAGGATTGCGCAGAATTCAATTTAAAAAAGAACTATTAAACGGTTTTTTACATCATGCCGGCCTTTTTTTTGATTAGATGGCTACAGTATTATGCGAGATTCAATAAATTTTTATTTTTTATTCCTTCATAAAATTTTATGTACTCATAATACCTCGCAAGTTCCGGTATTTCACGACTCTCTACTTCACACCATTCTCCCATCTTTAATAAATATTCATAAAACTTTGACCCAAGCATCTCTTCTTGGGAAAACTTCTCTATATTTTCTACCATCCTTTTTACTTCATTCCTCGATAACTTTTCTCCCAATATTTCTACTAGTTTTTTTCTCTCTCCCTCTGCCTTTTTAAAATCTATTTGCTTCTCTTTCCCGGACATCTCTAAAACACGCCCAAATTCCATATTACCCGATATGTCTATTTTTTCTTTTTCTACTATTTTCTGTAACACCCTTAAATACTCATCAAACGCTATTCTTCCTTCTTTATATCCGTTACTCTCTGAATCTAATTTCTTTAATCCCTCAGAATATAAACCCGCCTTAAGTCTCTCTATTTTTATTTTTGCCTCTTCTAAAAATTTCTCCGCGCCATTTTTATATTTCACAAACTCTCGGTAACTCGCTAAATTATTTTTATATGCCGCAGTATCCTCTATCCCAAAAATATTAATCTTCCCCTGATTATTTATCGCGAAATTCTCTACTCCGTTCACAAGTCCTTCTTCCATTAAAAAATCCGCTACTCTTTCTCGTATTCCCTTAAACTTTATCCTGTATAAACTAGAAAAATCATATTTCCCTTTACCGCCTTCAAGACATACCTCTTTTATCCCGTATTCTTCTGACAAATGTTTTATTATTTCGCTTATGTTTTTTTGTATCCCATAATCGCAATGCGCGTCCTGTATATGAATTATTGTTTTCTTTTTTGTTCCTTCGTAATATCTATATTCCAATTCTCCTTGACTAAATGGAATATCTATATTCTTCACATTAAAATAGCTTTCTTGTGCTACATTATTACTCGCATACGCCTGCCTTTCTTCCGGCAAGATTACACTCTGCAAAAAGAATGCGCTAATCAACAAATTTGTCACAACTTTTAATAAAATATTACTTTTTTTAAACATAAATCCTCCATGTATTTTTTTTATTTTAATTTTTAATTGCCATTTTTAATAATTTCAACTCCTAACATTATAACCCCGTAGAGGCAGTAATTCAACTAATTAAAATCTTAACAATAAAAATTGCTCTAGTTATGCCAAAAAATATTAAAAAATATTTCGTATTTACGTAACAAATTTTAAATTGTATTAACTATATAATTTAAAATCTCTAAATAAATCTAAAAAATATGCCATTTAAATCATAAAAACTATTTACTTAAATTACAAAGAGTGATATAATCATGTTTGAGCGGAGGGAAGGGCGGTGGAAGCCAAATGAAAATTTTGATAAAAAAAAATTATGAAATTGAAAAATATATTTACTTAAAAATTGAAGAGGAAGAGGAGTTAATGGAACTAGTTGGGCTTATACGAAAAAAAGAATATAAAAAAATAATAGAAAAATTATTGGCTAGCGCCAAAAATTATAAAGAATTTAATAAGGATTGTTTAGAAGAACTATCCGCGGATTTTATTTTGACTGAAAACAATATTCATTGGAACTTGCCGTAGCTCTGGCAAAAAAAACGGCCGTGAAATAAAAATTTTTTATTTCACGGCCGACCGCAACAAATTTCATTAATCCATTTCCGTGGCTAACATTTTTTCATAAAAAGAAACATACTCATCTTTTTGCGGGCTTTCTCTAAGGGCTATCGCTGAACGCGGATGCTCATTAAACATTCCGGTAATAGCATAAGGAATAATATACCCCCACTCCATTTTTTCCCGCAAAGGAATAAACTCTTTAGCAATAATTTCAAGAATCGGTTTAAGATTAAATTTGGGATTTTTTAAAAAACCCATAAGAAGTTCCAAAGGACAATTCCCCGCGCCCCTTCCAAGCCCATATATCGTAGCATCCAGATAATTAGCGCCTTTTATAATAGATTCAATAGTGTTGGCATACGCGAGCTGTTGATTATTATGCGCGTGTATCCCGACTTCTTTGGTTTTTAAAATCCGTTTAAATTTATTGACAAGATGATGAATATTTTCAGAATAAAGCGAGCCGAAACTATCCACAATATAGACTACTTTTGTTTTACTTTCTTCTTCCAGTTGGCATAAAGCTTCATCAAGTTCCGTTTCAATAACCTTTGAAACAGACATAACATTTACTGTTGTTTCATATCCTTTTTCCGCGGCATCATTGACTAAATCTATGGCCTTATCAATATCTTTCACATAAGCAGCCACCCGCACCATATCTACGACACTTTGATTTTTGGGCGGAATGTCGTCTTTTTCAAACCTACCCACATCAGCCATAACAGAAAGTTTTGTTTTTGAAGGAATGCCGTCAATCGCGCGTTTTATATCATCTTCAACGCAAAATTTCCATTTTCCAAATTTATCCCTAGATAAAAGAGATGTCGAACTCCTGTATCCTATCTCCATATAATCCACGCCCGCGTCAGAAACTGCCTTATAAACCTCTCTAACAAAATTATCCTCAAAATAATGATTATTAATCAGCCCACCGTCGCGAATAGTGCAATCCAGTACCTTTATTTGTTCTCTATACATTTTTACTCCCTTCATCATAAATATTTTACTCTCTATTAAATTTATAAAAAAATTTATCTTTTAAAGGATATAATAAAAAACAACCGCTGGCAAGTTATAATACAATATTTAATAAATATTTCGACTAAATATTATATTTTTACCCTCTTGTAAAGTTTCTAATATTGTGCTATATATGTTAGCGATTATTTTATATAAAAATCTAAAATTTATGTAAAAATAGGGATAAAAAGGGGGCCGTTATTTGTCATGAAATTTCCAAAAAAAATTGAAAGCATTAAACCATCAGACACATTAGATATTACCGCTCGCGCAAAAGCAATGATAAAAGAAGGTAAAGATATTGTTATTTTAGCCGCGGGCGAACCTGATTTTGACACACCTGACATTATCAAAGAAAGTGCTATAAAAGCCATAAAAGACGGATTTACAAAATATACTCCTTCTGCAGGAACTGTCTCTCTTCGCGAAGCAATACGGCAAAAATTAAAAAAAGAAAATAATCTTGATTACGAGCTTGATGAAATAGTAGTTTCAAACGGTGCGAAACATTCACTCTATAATATTTTCCAAGTAATATGCCAAGAAGGCGACGAAGTTATCGTTATTCATCCTTATTGGCTCAGCTATCCTGAAATGGTCAAACTTGCCGGAGCTAAACCTGTTATAATTAAAACTTCATTAAAAAATAATTTTAAAGTTTCTATCTCTGATTTAGAAAAAAAAATCACAAAAAAAACAAAAGCAATAATACTCAACAGTCCTTCAAATCCCGCCGGAGTTGTTTACGCTAAAGAAGAACTTAGAAGTATACTGGACTTATGCGCGCGTAAGGATATACTTATCATAAGCGATGAAATTTATGAAAAAATTATGTTTGACGGTAATACGCACAATTCTATCGGCGCGCTTTCAACTGACGCGAAAAAAAGAACTATCCTTGTTAATGGCGTCTCTAAAAGTTACGCCATGACCGGTTGGCGCATAGGATACGCGGCCGGCGATAAAGATATCATGAAAAGAATAGTCATAGCGCAAAGCCATGCGACATCTAATCCTTGCTCCATAAGCCAAGTAGCTTCTGAGTGCGCGTTAAAATCTGATCTCAATAATTTTTTTGAAGAAAAAAGGGCTGAATTTGAAAAACGAAGAGATGTTTTAATAAGCCGTCTTAGCGGTATAGACGCCGTAAAAATTTTCAAACCATCCGGCGCGTTTTATCTTTTTTGCGATATATCAAAAACCGGTTTAGACTCAGTAACTTTTTCTAAACGGCTTTTAGAAGAAAAAGGGGTCGCGGTTATTCCGGGACTTCCTTTCGGAGAAGATAAATTTATACGTATAAGTTTCGCCTCAGCAATAAATGTGATTGAAAAAGGCGCGGACAGAATAAAATCTTGGATAGAGGGGTTGAAATAGAATGAGACAGACTATTATAGAAAAAATTTTTTCAGAACATTCCGGCACAATGGTAAAAGCCGGAGACGTGGCAATCGCGAACATAGATTTTTGTTTCGCGACAGACTTTACGGGAGACTCGGCTATAAACAGTTTCCGCAGTTTAGGAATAGACAGTATTTATAGCAAATCAAAAATAGGGATGTTTCTTGATCATTATGCTCCATGCCCTGATATAAAATCCGCCAATACCCATAAAAAAATGCGATTTTTCGCTAAAGAATTTGGAACACAAATTTTTGATGTAGACTGCGGAATAAGCCACGAAATTTTAACAGAAATAGGCGCTGTCACTGCGGGAGATATTATTCTCGGCGCGGATTCCCGCGTATATACTTACGGAGCGCTTAACGCTTTAGGAATTAGTGTCGGTGCCACAGATTTAGCCATCAGTATGTCCAGCGGCAAAAATTGGTTTAGAGTTCCTGAAAGCATTAAAATTATTATCAATGGAAAACTTCCGCTCGGGGTATTCGCGAAAGATGTGATTCTCCATATAATCGGAGATATTGGAAAAGGCGGCGCGCATTATCAAGCTGTTGAATTTTACGGCGATGTTATAGACGAAATGAGTATCGAGGAACGTTTTATTATAACAAACATGGCTGAAGAACTCGGCGCTAAGTGCGCTATAATGAACGCGGATAAAAAAACTATAGCATGGCTCAAAAATGCTAATGCCCGCGAACCAAAAACATTTTCAGCAGATGATAAACCTCGGTATTTAGAAATCAGAGAATATACTATGTCAGATTTAGGCCCGCAAGTGGCTTTTATGGACGAAACTAAATACAAAGTAGTAGATATCGCTGAAGTTGAAGGTAAAAATATAAATGCTGTTTATATCGGCGGATGCGTAAACGGTAAATTCGAAGATATCGAACTTGCCGCGAAAATTTTAAAAGGCAAAAAAATATCTAAAGACCTTAAACTTATAATTACTCCGGCTTCATCAAAAATTTATATGAAATGCCTGAAAAAAGGTATTATCGCCTCTCTTTTAGAAACCGGGGCTATTATTAACAACGCGGGATGCGGCCCTTGTTCTGGTCTTCATGAAGGAATTCCTTATAATGAAGAAATAATCTTTACAACAACGGCGAGAACTCTAGAATCAGGCTTAGGCAATAACGCCGGAAAAGTATATCTAGGCAGTGTCGCTACTGCCGCGGGGACAGCGCTTACCGGTAAAATATCTGACCCAAGAGAATATAGACGCAAACTGATTTAATTATCTTTTGCTAAAAAAATTTATTTTTTTCAGATTGATGGTGGTGGACAGGGAGAGTTTCATTTTTCAAAAGGAGAAATCATGCCGCAATTTTCACATCGTTTAAAAAGGCAGGATAATATAACAACATCGGATATCCTGACCAATATTCAAGATTTACGAAATAAAAATTTGGAAGACTTTTCTAAAAAAATATTTCACAATATGGAACCTGATTTTTTAAAAAAAATAAAAACCGGGGATTTTTTGGTTTCAGGCGATAATTTTGGAGAAGGAATGGATAGTGAAAAAGCCGCGCTTGCCCTTAAAAATACAGGCATTAAGGCTGTTATCGCGAAAAGTTTTGACAGAAATTTTTTTAGAGACGCCTTTAACGCGGGACTTTGCGTTGTAGAATGCGAAACAACTTTTATAGACGACATGGATGAACTTGAATTGGATTTAAAACACAATAGAATCAAAAATTTATCAAAAGGCATTAATATCGAAATTACGCCGATACATCCTAAGATGATTGAATTTTTAGATAAAGGCGGCGTTATAGAATATTTTAAAAATCAGAAAAATTTTTAGATTTCACAACCGGCGCTAGGCGCGATAACGTTGAGAATATAGCACGCCGGTTTCACGATAACGCGATTTTTCCATTATTTTATGGATACAAAAGATTTAGGTCTGATAGAATATACAGCTTACTTAACTTTACAAAATGAACTATTAAACAACCGCCGGGCTGGCACAGTTAACGATACTTTAATTTTAGCTGAACATCCATCTGTAATTACTTTTGGAAAGCTGGCGCAGGGAGAAGGATTTAAGGATAAAGAATATTTTAACCGCGAAAGAGTATCATTCGTAAACACAACGCGCGGAGGCAAAATAACTTATCACGGGCCCGGACAATTAATGATATATCCTATTATTGATTTAAAAGCCTTAAAAAAAGACATCACGCGGTATATAAAATTTTTAGAAAATGCCGTAATCGCCGGGCTTAAATCTTTTGATATAATTGGGGAAACTTTAGAAGGCCGCCACGGCGTATGGGTTGACAAAAAAAAAATAGCATTTATCGGCGTGGCTGTTAAAGAATGGGTTACTTATCACGGGGTAAGCGTTAACATAAATAATGACATAACCGCGTTTACCAAGATTATTCCTTGCGGAGAAAATGATATCACCGCGACTAGCGCGAAAGAAATAAAAGGATACGCGCTAAATTTTGAAGCTGTAAAAAAAATATTTCAAGAACGTTTTATTGAAGAATTCGAAAGAACTTATGTCAAACATATTTGAATTCCGTCTTCCGGACTTGTCAGAAAAGACAAGCGAAGTTATATTAGTAGCTCTCTCAAAAAAGGAAGGCGAAAGAATAGAAAAAGATGAAACTATAGTAGAAGTTATGACGGATAAAGCATCTTTAGAAATCGCTAGCCCTGTGGCTGGAATAATAAAAAAAAATTTAAGAAAAGAAGGCGATATTATTTTCTGTGGAGAAATTCTCGCTTTAATAATACAGGAGGAAAAATAAAATGGCTGACGAATCTAAAAACAAAATAGAAGAATCTAAAAGAATGAAAAGATTACCATTATATCTTTTTTCAATTATAGATAATTTGAAAAAAGAAGCGCGGGAACAAGGAATAGATTTGATAGACTTAGGAATGGGAAACCCTGATAAACCAGCGCCGGATCACGTAATCGCGGAATTATGTAAACGCGCGCGCGACCCTAAAAATCATGGATATTCCCGTTCGATAGATAAAGTTGAAGGCGAACTAAGAAGCACAATCGCCAAATGGTACAAAAAACGTTTTGGGATAGAGCTTGACCCTTCAAGCGAAGTATTACCGCTCATCGGTTCAAAAGAAGGTATCGCCCATCTCGCGCTCGCTTTTTTTAATAATGATGACATCGCGCTTGTTCCTAACCCCGCGTATCCGGTTCACTTTAATGGAATCTTTATTGCCGGCGGAGTTGTCCACAATCTTCCGATTAATGAAGAAAATAATTTTCTCCCTGATTTAAACAACATCCCAAAAGATATACTTGCTAAAAGTAAACTTCTTTTTTTAGGCTACCCGCATAACCCTACAACAGCTGTCGCATCTATCGATTTCTTCAAAAAGGCTGTAGCATTCGGCCGTAAAAACGGCATCATGGTCGTAAATGATTTAGCGTATTCCGATATTGTTTATGATGGTTATAAAGCTCCGAGTATCCTTCAAGTCCCCGGCGCGAAAGAAAGCTGTATTGAATTTCACACTTTAAGTAAATCCTACAATATGGCGGGCTGGAGAATTGGTTTCGCGGTCGGCAACTCGAAAATATTAAAAACTCTTGCTAAACTTAAAAGCTATGTTGATTTCGGGCTCTTTAAACCCATTCAATACGCGACTATCAAAGCGCTTTCCGGGCCTCAATCCTGCGTAACAAAACAAGTAGCTCTTTATAAAAAACGGCGCGACATTATGGTAGACGCTTTGAATAAAGCCGGCTGGCCTATACAAAAACCAAAATCCACAATGTATTTATGGACAAAAATTCCTGACAAATACAGCGCCTTAACTTCTATGGAATTTGTGTCGCTTCTTATAAAAGAAACCGGCGTTGTTCTTTCCCCGGGAACAGGATTCGGAGAATACGGCGAAGGATATGTCAGGTTCGCTTTAGTTCAGGACGAAAAGAAATTGATTGAAGCCGCTACGCGGATTCGTAAACTTCTTGAAATGGAAGTATGAAAAAAAAAGCACTTATTTTTTATATAACTGAAAATTCCGGGCATTTTCACGCGGCTACGGCAATAGCAAACGCGTTAAATTCTTTTGATAAAAATATTGAACCGATTTTAGTTAACGCGTTTAACTACACCAATCCTTTTTTAGGTAATATTTTAACCCGGGTTTATCTCGCGGTTATAAAAAAGAAACCTGAAATTTGGAGTAACCTATACGATAACCCCGAAGTTTTTGAAAAGACGCGTAAAGCCCGAATGCTTATAAATAAATTCAACATGCCTAAAATAAAACGTCTTATTGAAAAACATTCTCCAAATATAATTTACTGTACACAAGCTTTTCCTTGCGGAATGATTGCCGAATACAAAAAAAAATATCAAAAAGATATACCTCTTGTAGCAGTACTTACAGATCACGCGCCGCATTCATACTGGATTTTCGATGAGGTTACCGAATATATTGTTCCTTCAAAAAAAACAGCCGCCTCGCTTGAACAAAAAGGTGTTTCTCCTGAAAAAATAAAAGTATACGGAATTCCTATATCTCCTACATTTAATAAAACTTTAGATAAAGAAAAAATACTTAAAGATTATAATCTTTCAAAAGAACATCCCATTATACTTCTTATGGGCGGCAGTCACGGTTTGGGCTCTATTGAAAAAACAGTGGAAACATTTATCGCTAATAAAGAAAAAATTTATCAGCTTCTCGTCGTTACCGGAATTAATAAAAAATTATACGCGCGGCTTTTGAAAATAGCGAAAGGCAACCGCAATATCCGTATTTTTGGATATATAAACAAAATAGAAGAACTCATGGAAATAGCGGACATAATAATAACAAAATCAGGCGGAATAACCACAAGCGAGGCTCTCGCTAAAAAACTTCCTATTATTATCATGGATCCCATACCCGGACAAGAACGTTTAAACGCTGAATACCTTAAAGAAGAAGGCGCGGCAATTGAAGTTTCTGATTCCAATGAATTGTATAAAATTATAGAAGAACTTTTCGCGTCCCGGGCGAAACTTGAAAACATGAAGAATAATGCCGCTCGGCTTGGAATGCCGGAAAGCGCGTTAAAAATAGCTGAACACTTTACGGCGGGTGTCTAATGCTTTACGCGCTGTATCTCGCGGGTGAATTCTTTGTAAAAATACTCCCCTTAAAAGCGTGTTATATTCTGGCGGATATCTTAGGCAGTATTTATTTTTTTTGCGCGAAAAATGACAAAGTAGCGCTGAAAGAAAATTTAAAAATCATATTAGGCAATGCCGCTAAAAAACAAGATATAGAAAAATATTCAAAAAATGTCTTTATCCATTTCGCGAAATATTTGGCTGATTTTTTAAAATTTTCTAAAATAAATAAACAGTATTTAAACAAATATGTTGAAATTATAAACTCATCTTACTTAGACGAGTGCTTGGCCAAACAAAAAGGCATTATAGTTGTCACAGCTCATTTTGGAAATTGGGAACTTGGCGGCGCGGTTATTGCGGCTTTAGGACATGATATAAGCGCTATTATATGGGAACACAAAAATAAAAAAATAAATCAACTTTTCACAACTAGGCGAGCGAATAATAACATTAAACAAATCCCGCTTAATCAAATTCGTCAGTGTTTTCATGTGTTAAAAAATAACGGCATACTCGGAATTGTAGGAGATAAAGATTACACGGGAGATTTAGGAGAAACGACCCTCTTCGGTGAAAAAATATTCATGCCGAAGGGCGCGGCAGTCCTAAGCCTTAAAACAGGCGCTCCGATTGTGGCTTGTTTTGTCGCCCGCGAAAAAAATAATAAATTAAAAATATTTTTCGAAAAACCTATATGGCCTGATGAAATTACGATACCGTCAGGCCGTTCTGAAAAAAATAACGCCGTAAAAAAAATTATGAATTCCTGTATGTCTATGTTTGAAAAATATATAAAACTTTATCCTGACCAATGGTACGCGTTTGAAAAAATATGGAAGCGAACACAAATAACACAATAGTCCTTATCCCCTCTTATAATGAGGCAAAAACCATTAGAGCTCTCGTTGAGACTATAAAAAAAATGAGACTCTCTGTCCTTGTCGTGGATGACGGCTCAACTGACGCTACGGAAAAAGAAGCGCGGGCGTCAGGAGCGATTGTTCTTCGCAACGAAAAAAATCAAGGTAAAGGCGCTTCAATTAAACTTGGATTAATTTATATTTTTAACAAAACAAATTATGAATGGGTTGTTTTTATGGATGGAGACGCCCAGCATGACCCGCGCGATATTATCTCTTTAATGAACGCGTCCTCCAGCAATAACGCCGACATGGTTATAGGCAATAGAATGGGAGAAACAAAAAATATGCCGCGGCCGCGGTATTATACTAACATCTTTACTTCATGGATCGTATCTAGTCTTTGCGGTCAAAAAATAGATGATTCCCAATGCGGTTATCGTATTATAAAAACTGAATTTTTAAAAAAAATGTCTCTTTTGTCGGAACGTTATGACATAGAATCGGAAATGTTATTTGAAGCGGCACGGAACAAGGCGCGAATAATATCAAGCCCTGTACGCACTATTTACGGCGATGAGGTTTCAAAAATCAGACCGTTTAGAGACACAATAAAATTTTTCAAAATGGTTTTTACGCAACTTGTCAAAAAACTAAAGGAGCGGTAAATGACAGCTTATATACTTATTCTCATAGGCATTATGGCGCGAATAATCCCGCATGTTCCAAACTACGCGCCTATTACGGCAATAGCTCTTTTTTCCGGAGCGTATCTTAACAAAAAATATGCTTATTTCATCCCGCTTGTTATCATGATTATCAGCGATTTAATAATCGGCCTGCATGACATGATTTTATTTACATGGGGTGCGTTCTGTTTAACTATCCTTATCGGCATATGGCTCAAAGAACAGAAAGGAATAAAAAATATTCTTTTATCAAGTATTATGGCGTCATTATTATTTTTTGTTGTCACAAATTTTGGAGTATGGCTTTTCTGGTATCCTAATACACTTCAAGGATTTTTAAATTGTTACATAAAAGCCCTGCCGTTTTTAAGAGACACCGCGGCCAGCAGTATTATTTTCACATTCGGATTTTTCGGCGCGTATGAATTAATAAAAAAAATAGTTTTAAAATTAAACAAAAAATATATATCAGTACCTGCAAAGGTTTAATAGGGAAGCCTGTAAATCCCGCTATTGGGAGAAAGAGTCAGGCGCGGTCCCGCCGCTGTAACCGGGGACGAAAAATCGCGAAATAAACCACTGTTATCTTAAACCGAAAAACATTTTTGAGAATAATGGGAAGGTTGGCGATAAGTAGAATGATCCGGAAGCCAGAAGACCTGCTGATATAATCGTTAAAATAATTCCAAAAACTGTCCGAGGAGATAGCTTTAGGATTTTGTGAAAAACGCGCGCTTAACTACGCAAATAGCCGCGTTTTTCATATATTTTTTTGACTTTAAAAAACGGGTTTTAAAAACGGAAAGCCCTCGTGCCGCGTGATTAACACGCGGCACGAGGGCTTTTTTTATTCCAAAAACTTAAGGAGAAAAATGCGAGAAAAAAAAATAAAAAAAATTATCTTAATAATGTTACTACTATTTTGTTTTAATAAACCCGCGCTATCCCTAAACTCTGAAAATAAAACAGACAAACTGGAATACTTAGAACAATATCAAAATGAAAAAATAATTGTTTCAACACCGTATAAATTTCAAGAATCCGCGCTGGATTATCCGGGAAATATTACAATCATTAATGAAAAAGATATAAAATCCCAGAACGCGTCTAATGTTTATGAACTCCTAAGAAAAGAAACCGGTATCATTGTCCGAGATAATACTTATTCTGGGAAAGGCGTGACAGTCGATATGCGTGGATTCGGCGACACTGCCACAAGTAATGTTCTTATCCTTATTAACGGCCGAAGAATAAATGAAATAGATATTTCAGGCACAGATTGGGCTCAAATACCAATAGAAAATGTAGAAAAAATAGAAATAGTCCGCGGCGCGGGAAGTGTTCTTTACGGAGACAACGCTTCTAGCGGCGTTATCAATATTATAACCCGTAAAGGAAAAGGCGCTCCTCATCTTAAATACGGATTTAATGCCGGAAATTACAGGCACACAAAACATTATGGAACTAGTTCCGGATCGAGCGATTTTTTAAATTGGAATTTATTTATAGCGAGAGAAGACACCGATGGATACCGTCTTAACTCTGGTTATGAAGATATTAATTTTATGGCGGACACTGAAATATTCCCGGCAGATTTCCTTACAATATATCTTTCAGGCGGGTATCACAAAGACTGGTACGGCATGCCGGGCGGCTTACAAAAATTTGAAATAGAAAAAGAAACCCCGCGCGGTTCCACAACGCCTAATGATAAAGCAAAAACTGAAACAACGTTTTTTAGATGTTCTCCTGAATTAACATTCTATGATGAAAATAATGAACACGTTGTGACATTCGATTTCTGGGGCAGAAAACGCCGGGTATCCAGCAAAACAAATTTTGATTTTTTTGGATGGGTCGAAGCATGGGACACTTCGCAAATTGATAGTGTCGGCAGTTCTTTTAAATATTTATTTTCAAAAAATTTTGGAAATATCAAAAATAAAATCGCTGTCGGAGCTGACTTATTTCACGCTGAAAATAGGCTCTTATCAGACACTCCCGCATGGCTGTCGCATAACCAGCTCAGAGTGAAAAAAGAAACGTTCGGTATTTTCGCGGAAGATAAACTGGATATAACTGATAAATTTATAATAACAGGCGGCGCGCGCCAAGAATGGACGCGGTATATCTTTGACCAATGGGCTGGAATAAATACTTATGAAACAAAAGAACCTGATGAACAAGCGTTTGAAATCGGCGCTAGCTATAAATACCGGACTCAAGGAAGGCTTTACATCCGCTATTCAAAAAGTTTCAGATTCCCTGCCACAGATGAATTTTACTCAAGATGGAGCGGGCTTAACACAAATCTAAAACATCAAACTTGCGACACGTACGAAACCGGCATTAAAGAATATTTTTTCGAACACCTTTCAACAGGCATAAATTTTTTCTTTATGGATATTCATAATGAAATTTTTTATGACCCATCCCAAGGAGCGTTTGGTGAAAACGGAAACTACGATCATACACAGCGAAAAGGCGTAGAATTTAATTCTCAATATAAAATTAATGAAATATTTTTAATATACGCGAATTACACTTATTTAAACGGGTATTTTTTAAATGGCTCTTTTGCCGGAAAAAAAATTCCAATGGTTCCTGAACAAAAATTTAATCCGGGATTTAATATAACGCCTCTTAAATGGCTGGAAATAAATTTATCAGGCGACTACGCCTCCGAGTCATACCCGATAAATGATCAGTATAACAGGCAATCCCGTCTTAAAAGCTATTTTGTGTGTAACGGAAAAATTATTTTTAAAATTTTTAACGGCGAATTATTTTTCGGCATTAATAATATTTTTGATAAAGAATACAGTGAAACATCTATTGCTAATGTTTCAGGCTCAATGGTAGACTATTTCCCGTCTCCGGCAAGAAATTATACAGCAGGATTTGCTGTGGAATTTTAGGAATATAGCCGGTATTTATAGGGGTTTAGAGCTACTGACTAATAGTTAGAAAATAAAAAATAGTATTTACGCGAAACACGGCGGGAGCTAAATGAAAGATATTCAAAAAAAAATTATTTTTTTAGTTTTAGTTATAGGGATTGGGCTTATCGGCTGTTCTTCAAAAAATGAAAAAACTCTAGAAAATAATGTTGTTATTTGGCTTGTTGGTTCAGAAAGACAGGCAGAGACAATAAGAAAGGTAAGTAAACAATTTACGGAAGAAACAGGTATTAAAATTTTTTGTGAATCTCTATCATGGCATGAAGCGCATACTAAATATTTAACAGCCATCGCGGGCGGAGTTGCTCCTGATATCGGTACAATGGGGCTTACATGGGGTATGGAGTTTGGAAAAACAGGGGCTTTAGTTGATTTGCGAAAAGAATTTGGAGAAGAAATCAGTACTATTGAAAAAAAAATATTTCCAGGAATACTTGCATCTACGCGTCATGGAGATAAAAATTATGGAATTCCTTTTGATTTTACCGAACAGGTCATGTATTACAGAACAGATATTATAAAACAACCCCCCGAAACATGGGATGAACTACTGGACTTACTTAAAGAATTGAAAAAAGATAATAAGGGTATGCTTATTGACTGGGGTTCTTTAGATTGGATAGGCTTTTCGCCTTTTTTATGGCAGGCGAACGGGACATATTTTAATGAAGATTACACAAGCGTCACGCTAGCGACGCCGGAAGCTACGCGAGCAATAACATTTTTTTCAAGTCTTTATGAACATGGGGTGCCCAAAACTTATATTCCTATTGAACAGGGCTTAAAAAATGGAGATTATCCTATCGCGATTGCAGGTAGCTGGAAAATAATAAGCTTACTTCTTCTTGCTCCGAATATTGCTGATAAGTGGGAAATATCAATGCTTCCACAAGGGCCTTCCGGAAAAAGAACCGCTTTTATCGGCGGAAGAGTTTTATCTATTTTTGAAATGTCAAAAATGAAAAAACAATCTTGGCAGTTTATTAAATTTCTTTTTAAGCCGCAAGTACAAGTAGAAATATATAAAGATCTTTTTGGAAGCGCAACTTTACTGGAAGATTCATATTTGCCTCCGAATATGGATTCATGGGGAAACCTTCCAATGGAAGACAAATATAAAAAAATCTTAGAAGCGCAGGCAAAAGATGCGCAGGGCCCGCCGGCTGTTGCTTCTTGGGATACGGGAAAAAATCATATTAATCATGCTATACAAAAAATAGTTTTAAAAGGCGCGGATCCTATATTAGAATTAAAAATAGCGCAGGAGGCTATACAAAAAGAAATGGAAAAATAATGAAAGAGGTATTTATGGAAATACGAGTTGAGAAGTTATCAAGTACCGAGCTTAAAAAAAAGGGTGTTGAAAGTTGGCCAATCTGGACAAAAGAAATATCGAGATTTCCATGGTCGTATGATAGTACGGAAGAATGTTTTATCCTCGAAGGTCAAGTTACGGTTGAAACAAAGAACGGAAATATCGTGAAGTTCGGTAAGGGCGATTTTGTGACGTTTCCCAAAGGGCTTTCTTGCGTTTGGACAGTTGAAAGGCCGATACGGAAGCATTATAATTTTAAATAAAATAAAAACGGGATTGTCTAATGGAATAAAAAAAAATTTGGAATGGGAAAATAGAGTCAAAAATTTAAATTTAAAAATTTTTTCATTTTGCGCTAGCCCTCTTAAGACAGGATCAAGATGTTATACTATTCTTTTAATGACTATCTTAAACAAAAATTTCACACGCGTGTTCATAGGCTCAGTCTAAACGCCGGATTCTCATGTCCAAACCGCGACGGCGCGCTTGATAATAAAGGCTGTATTTATTGTAATGAAAATGCCTTTAGCCATTTTCATGGAGAAACAATACCGTCAATTGAAACACAAATCGAAAAATCTATGACTTTCGCGCGGGAACGTTTTAACGCGAAAAAATTTATCGCGTACTTCCAAAACGGGTCAAATACATACGCGTCAATAGAAACATTAAAAAAAACGTACGATATAATAAAAAAATTTCCCGATATCGCGGGGCTATATATTTCAACAAGGCCGGATTGCGTTGAGGAAGAAAAACTAAATTTAATAAAAACTTACACAAAAGATTATGACGTATGGATAGAATACGGCTTACAAACTTTTCATAATAAAACACTAGAATTAATAAATCGCCGGCATACACCGGAACAATCTATTTCCGCGATAAAAACAACAGCTGAAAAAGGAATAAAAGTAGCAGTGCATATAATACTCGGCTTGCCGGGAGAAACTACATATGATATGCTTAAAACAGGAGAAGAAATATCAAAACTTCCCATATCCGGCATAAAATTTCATGTTATGCATGTTGTAAAAAATACAGCGCTTGAAAAAATGTATTTTCAGGGAAAAATCAAATTGTTAGAACTTAATGAATATGCTAATATATTAGCTACATTTATAAACCTTTTGCGCGAAAATACTGTTATTATGCGTTTGGTTTCTACTGCTAAAATGGATACTTTAATTGCCCCGGAATGGATAAATCAAAAACACGCTGTCCAAAAAGCCGTGATAAATAAATTGATGGAGCTAAAAAAAAATAAATGATAAAAATACTAAAAAACTTTACTCAGGAGGAAAAATGAAAAACAAAGTTATTTTAATTTTAGTAATAACAGCAATAACGCTACTGCCTTGCCAATTTAGTTTTTCTGGTAATAATGATAGTAGCGATTTTCTCCGTTCTGGATTATTAGGCGCGGGCGCGGGCGCTGTAGGCGGCGCGGCATCAGGCGCAAAAGGCGGAGAAGTATGGAAAGGCGCGTTAGCCGGAGCCGGAGTTAACATAATCGGCGGAGCGCTTCTTGATTCTTTAAGCGGAGAAAAAACTCGTAACGTTCAAGAGGTTGATTCCGCTCAACCAAGAGCCGCTTATTCAGGAGGATATGAAGACGGTTATCGTAACGGATATAAAAGCGGTTACACAGAAGGCTATAGGGAAGGATTAAGAGAAAGCGCTAGAGGAGACAATCAACAGAACTATTCTAATTATCCGCCAAACCGTTAATCATTTTAAAAATACTCATTAGAATATTTTAAAAACCCCAGTGTGTTGTCATAAAACATGCTGGGGTTTTTAGTATATACTTTAAAATGGGGTCTTATGTTTAAAAATCTTATTTTAACTAGTTTATTTTTTCCTCTTTTCGCAATCCCATCTTTTGGCGCAAAAGAAATGGATTTAGCGGGAACATGGTATAACGCGAACCCTGACAAACTCCGCGCGGAATTAAACGGATACCTTACTAACGCTAAAATAAACAAAATTAATGGAGATACTATCGCATTTATCGTACCGCACGCGGGCTTACGCTTTTCAGGAGAAATCGCGGCTTACACATATAAAACACTTAGCGAACAAAAACCAGAAGTAATTATTCTCGCCGCTTTTTCACATAAGACGCATTTTGACGGTATTGCAATCCTTGATGACGACTCTTGTAATACCCCATTCGGCCCGATAAAAATAGAAAAAAATCTTGTTCAAGAATTTAAAAAATATAATAACAAAATAATATCTTACCCCGTAGCGTTTAAAGACGAAAATTCAATAGAATTACAATTCCCTTTTATAAAAATAGTTTTGCCTGATACTAAACTTGTTGTTTTCGCTTTCGGAAGCCATGAGTATAAAGATATAGAAGTATTATCCGACACTTTATATAATGTCTTAAAAAATAAAAAAAATTATGTAATATTAGCAAGCACTGATATGAGCCATTTTTTACCGTATAAAGAAGCTGTGCGGGTTGACAATATAACACTTTCTTATCTCAAAGAACTGGACGCTGAAAAATTATACCGCGTGAGCGAGTTCAACAATCACGGTCTTTTATGCGGATTCACTCCAGTCTGCGCGGCTATTTCCGCGGCAAAGAAACTCGGCGCCAATGAAGTCAAAATTTTAAAATACGCTAATTCAGGCGACACAAGCGGTATGAAAGACAGCGTGGTAGGATATGTAAGCGCGGCTTTTTTAAAAACCGATAAATCCGCTGAAAAAAAAACAGAGAATACTTCTCGGACGCGGGCAGAGATTAAAAAGGATACTACAATGAATACCGAACAAAAAAAGAAACTTTTAGAAATCGCGAGGAACTCTCTAAAATATTATCTTGAAACCGGAAAAAAATTGGAAATAAATATAGAAGACAAATTATTGCTAAAAGAACTTGGCGCGTTTGTAACACTACATAAATACGGCCAATTAAGAGGCTGTATTGGACATATAACCGCGCAAGGCCCTTTATATCTAACAGTAAGAGATATGGCTATTGCCGCGGGAACAACTGACCCGCGGTTTAGCCCGGTAAGAATTCAAGAAATGGACAGTATTGACATTGAAATATCTGTTTTATCTCAACCGGAAAAAATAAAAGATTATAAAAAAATAGAAATGGGAAACCACGGTGTTATCGTTCAACAAGGCTTTAAAAGCGGAGTTTATCTGCCTCAGGTAGCAACTGAAACAGGATGGTCAAGGGAAGAATTTATGAATAGCCTTTGCGCGCATAAAACAGGAATTGAATCCAACGCGTGGAAAACAGGCGCTTGCGATATTTATATTTTTACAGCGGAAGTATTCGGAGAAAAAATAAATGAGTAGATTTTTCGCGCCTAAAAAAAATATAGATCAAGAAAAATCCTTAATCTTTATAGACGGAAAAGAGGCTCATCATATTATCAATGTGATGCGGCTTGGAGAATTGGACGATGTTATAATTTTTGACGGAGAAGGAAACGAATATATCGGCAGTATTTTTTCTATAGACACAAAAAATCACAGGGTAATTGTAAAAATATTATCATCTCACAAAGGCCCTCTTGAAACTCCTAATGAAATACATCTTCTCCAAGCCATACCCAAAAAAGACAAAATGGAATATATAATTGAAAAAGCCACGGAACTAGGGGTGAAAAAAATAATTCCGGTTATTACGGACCGTACGATAGTCCGTCCGGACAAGATGTCCTCTCTTTCTAAAAATACAAGATGGAATTTAATATCTGAAACCAGCGCTAAACAATGCGGAAGAGCCGATATCCCTGAGATAGCGCCTATTCAAAAATATGATGATGCTTTAAAAAAATGGGAAGAATATTCTTTAATTCTTTGCGCCTCTCTTACTAAAAAAAATGTGTATATAAAAGACGCTCTTAAAAAAAATACTGGAAATATTCAAAAAATCTTACTAATGATAGGACCTGAAGGCGATTTTTCTCCGGAAGAAATATCTCAAATAGAAGACCATCCTAATTGTGTGTTAATTTCTTTAGGAAAACTAGTTCTTAAAAGCGATACTGCCGGATTATTCGCGTTATCCGTTATTTCCTATGAACTAGCCATGAAATAATGTAAACACTACGCGGTTGATATTTTGCCACAATGAAAAAAATTAGGCCGCTAGAATGATAAGATAAAAAATTTTAAAATTACACAAAAAGGACTATCCCGGATTTTACAATGGACTTCGAAAAAAATGGCCTAACTTTTTGATAATACAAGGATTACAAACAAAAATGACGAAAGCGTATTCTTTGCAATACGCTTTAGGATATTTTTGCGAGCGTAACTGAGTAGTATCAAAAATTTAGAGACATTTTACCGGCGGCCTATTGCAAAATCCGGATTTATCAGGTTTATTAGTAACCGCCTAGTAATTACAAAATAATAAATCATAATGAATAACCATTCTTTTTCCATAATAACATTTGGATGCAAGGTTAACCAATACAATTCACAAATCAGTCAAAACCCATCCTTTTTATTCTTTTATGAAATCTCTATAACGTCCAAACCTCTATACAGACCTTCAAGAAATGGAACAATTTAAAAGCAGTCCCTCA
>JYNY01000093.1 GCA_000954095.1 Candidatus Omnitrophus magneticus
AGACGCAAGGGAAAACGTTGGGAGACTATTGGCTGAATAATCATAACCATAAATTTATCTACTTAGGCTCAGGTCTTGAAGGTTCGCCAGTTCCCGAAATCCCGGGCGGAATGGCCCTCGCGCTACTATTTGGGTTTGGAGTGAGTTATTTGAAACGGATAAGGAATACCTCCATGGATTCCCGCTTGCGCGGGAATGACAGATGGGGAAAACTCCCAAAACTTTTAACTCTCTTAGTAATAGCGTTCGCCGGACTCTTTTGTGTTACGCCAATTCTGGCAAATGCCGCGAGCGACCTTAATAACGACGGGTATCCGGATATTGTGTTTTCGAATAATTCTAATGGTTCAAACTTTAAGATAAATTCTTATATTTATTGGGGCGCGAGTTCCGGGCCGTATTCTACAAAAACAGCACTTGCTACTAGCGGGGCAAATAGCAATTCTATAGCAGACCTTAATAATGACGGATATATGGATATTGTGTTTTCGAATTCTCTCAATAATAGTGGTTGGACTGAAAATTCATATATCTATTGGGGCGCGGCGAGCGGGCCGTATTCAACAAAAACAGACCTTGTTACTAACGCCGCATATGGAAGTTCTATAGTAGATTTAAATAATGATGGACAGCTAGACATCTTATTTTCAAATATGTTTGATGGTTCAAGTAGCAATATCAATTCATACATATATTGGGGAGCAGTCAATGGTCCATATTCAACTAAAACAAATCTTCCTACTAGCGGGACTCGTGGCAACTTTGTTGCAGATTTAAATAATGATGGGTATATAGATATTGTATTTGCCAATCGTTATAATAATTCAAGTACTAATATAAATTCTTATATTTACTGGGGAGCGAGTTCTGGACCATATTCAACTAAAACAGATCTTCCTACGCTAGGAGCTATTGGCTCTTCTATAGCAGACCTTAATAATGATGGGTATTTGGATATTGTCTTTTCAAATGGCGCTAGTGTCAATTCCTATATTTATTGGGGTGCAAGTTCCGGGCCATACTCTACAAAAACAGAACTTTCTCCTAGCGGAGCAAATGGCAATTCTATAGCAGACCTTAATACTGATGGATATTTGGATATTGTCTTTTCGAATGTAGGTACAATCTATTGGGGTGCGGCAACAGGACCATATTCAACTAAAACAGGCCTTGCTACTGGCGGAGCAACTTCTTCTATTGGAGACATGAATAATGACGGATATTTAGATATTGCGTTTTCAAGCGGACATATCTATTGGGGCGCAACTACTGATCCATATTCAACTAAGACAGAACTTGCTACTGTCGGGGCAACAAGTGTTGCTATTGCCGGCTCAAATATTTTTGGCAGTGATTCAGGGTATGGCAACGTTATTCCCCTCTGGGCAACGCAAGGCGGATACAGTTGGGGATTATTGACAAGCCCTGAGTATCAACTTGTGGCAGTAAAGAATGAGCAGTTAAATAGCGGTG
>JYNY01000094.1 GCA_000954095.1 Candidatus Omnitrophus magneticus
AATTTTTTTTCGACCCCATTTTTTTGTATAAAAGAATGGGGTCTTTTATTTTACGGTCATTCCTACTTAACCACTTTAGACACAAAAAATTATACAGTGCCGATACTAACCCATCTTCCGCTATTCGCGTAAAAAAACAGCTATTTTTCAGATTTTAAAATTTTGAAGTACCCATTTAATGCGGGCTTTATGTTTTAAAAACTCAAAAAATGGTTGTGGGGCCGACCTAGTTGATTGACAAAGTATTTACTTGTGTAAAAATATAGACATTATGTATTTAAAATGTCGCAGAAGGTTTAAAGACGGTAAAGAACATCGTTATTTCAGCATTGTTGAAAGTATTAGAACTCGCCGCGGAGTAATAAAACGACAAGTTCTTTATTTGGGAGAAATTAATGATTCTCAAGAAGCTTCATGGTGTAAAGCTTTAGAAGTATTTGATAAAAGCGATAAGACATATCGCCAGTTATCAATTTTTACGGATGATATAAATCCGCCTGATAAAGTTACTAATCCAATACAGATAAAACTTAATGAAATGCGCCTTGAGCGTCCACGAGAATGGGGAGCATGCTGGTTAGCGCTTGAGATGTGGAATTTTTTGGGATTAGATAATTTTTGGTCAAAACATCTTACCCCTAGCCGTAAAGGGACAAATTGGCTTAATGTTTTAAAAACACTAGTTACGTATCGTTGGATTTCGGCTGGTAGTGAATGGCGTTTACACAGGCAATGGTTTAAAAGTAGCGCTATGGCGGATTTGCTAGGAGAGGATGATTCTATCGCGTTAGATGATACTTTGTATCGCTGTTTGGATTTACTTCACGCGCCCAAAAAAGATTTATTTTCATTTTTATCTGAACGTTGGAAAACATTATTTAATATATCCTATGATGTTTTATTATACGATCTTACCAGCACATATTTTGAGGCAGATTCAAAAGATAATGAACGATTAAAAAAATTCGGATATAGTAGAGATAAGAGAAGTGATTGCGTGCAAGTAGTAATTGCGCTTATAGTCACTAAAGAAGGTTTTCCGGTGGCCTATGAAGTTATGCCGGGAAATACTCAAGACCGGACAACTCTACCGGGATTTTTAAAAAAGATAGAAACAGTATATGGCAAATTAAATAGATTGTGGATTATGGATAGAGGCATTCCTACCGAAGAAAGTCTTAAAAAAATGCGAGAACATAATGCTGATTATCTTGTCGGAACGCCAAGAGGAAAACTGTCTAAGCTTGAAAAACAATTATTAAAAGAACCATGGAAAAAAGTTCAAGAAAATGTAAAAGTAAAACTTATCCGAGAAGAAAAAGAATTGTATATATTGACTTTTAGTAACGGCAGGCGTGATAAAGAAAGGTCAATGAGACAAAGAAGACTACGCAATTTATACGAACGGCTAAAAG
>JYNY01000095.1 GCA_000954095.1 Candidatus Omnitrophus magneticus
AAAAAATAAAAGAGAGTAAAGGGTTATTAAAATATTTAAAATTTTTGAATAGAGCTGAAACCGATTTAACGTTAGTAGGAATAAGCAATATAAAAGATTTAGTGGGGCATTTAATGGGAGTGGAGCAAGTCGGTGCGGGAAAAGGATGGGGATATGGAAGAGAAGAAATAGAGTCATTATTAATGGAATTAGCGCGCGAGAAAATAGAAGAAAAAATTAGGGAAGTAGATGTAAGAAGAGAGCGGTTAAATATAGTGAGAGTGAGTGATGAGATAGAGAAGTTAAGGGGTATAGCGGAAGGGGAAGTGAAAAAAGAATTAGATAGGATCTCGAAAAGGATAAAAGACGTCTGTCCAGACGTAAGAAAAACAGAAAAGAAAGAGGAAGAAATAGCGGTAAAAAAGATTTTAGTGTCAGAAAAGATATGTGACGCGGAAAGATTTTATCAATATTTAGAAGAGAAGATTGATGCGACGGAAACCACGCGGATATACGGGATATTAGAGCGAGAAGATTTTTTAAACAAGATGAAACAGGTATCAGAAAAATCACTAAGTGAATATTTAAAAAATAAGAATACTGAAGAGGAATTGAAAAACAAAAAAACAATAGAGGAAATATCAAAATATTTACTAGAAGCGAGTAAAGAAGGTGGATACAGTAAAGATAGCGTGGTAGAAAGTTTAAGAATGATAGCTGTAGGCGAGGCGTTAGGGGGATTAGATTTGCCGATAGATGTAGATAAAATTGATCAATATAAAGAAAATGCAAAAATAAGAGTAGAAGAATTAAAGGATAAACTAAAGCAACGAGTGATATATAAGGAAGGAATGGTCGAAGAAAATAATGGAGTATTAAAGTTAGAGGCGCTAGGAATTTTAATAGATAATTTTTTAGAGAAAAAAGGAAAAGAAGTAGAGGGAGTGTATTTAGCGCGCGGGCCGCCGGATGAGATGTATTCAGCTATATTAAAAATTGTGAATGGCAAGGCGCAAGTAGAAATATTTAAATTCACAACCGGGTATATAAATCCGGGAGAAGGGAAAACAAGCGCGCAAATGAATCAGGCGTTTAAAGAAGCGGATGAATCAAGCGGAAGAGTCGCGAGTCAGGCAGGAAGAAGGCAGGACAAGTTATTGGATAAATCAAACAGCCAAAGAGGATTTAAAGTAGTAAACACAGTGTATGGGCATTTAGGAGCTGATATGGTGGTTTTGGCGCTAATAGACGCGGTGAAGAAAAATAGCGAGTTATACGCGAAAGGCGAGATAAATAGAGGGCAAGCGTTAGTAGACGCGGTGCAGAAAAAGTTAGAGGAAGTGTTACATGGCGGAGAAAATAGCTTAGACATATGCGAGAGCGCGAGTCATGTGGAGATAAAAGAAGTCAAAGAAGGAGAAAGCG
>JYNY01000096.1 GCA_000954095.1 Candidatus Omnitrophus magneticus
TTAAAAATTGCTTTAAAAAATAAAAAAATGGTCTAGACAAACCCGACCACTTTATACCTCCTTTTTCTGGTCTGTTTATTTTTGTAAACATAAATATAGTAGTAGTAAGTGTGGAGACTGTGTATAACTGTGTAACAGTTATACAAGTGATGGATGACAAGTTGTGGGTAACCGCTTTGGGGTTATCCACAATCTTGTCTCCAGAACGCCAGTATCCACACGTTCTTGGTTAATAATCTCAAAACCAGCCATCCGAGTAAACCAAGTCAAATTATCACGGTAAACCCCTAGAGTCGCCCTGCAAGCATGCACACTTGAGTATTCTATAGTCTCACCTCAATAGCTTGTCGTAATCATGGTCCTAGCTGTTTCCTGTGTGAAATTGTTATCCGCTCACAATTCCACACAACATACGAGCCGGAAGCATAAAGTGTAAAGCCTGGGGTGCCTAATGAGTGAGCTAACTCACATTAATTGCGTTGCGCTCACTGCCCGCTTTCCAGTCGGGAAACCTGTCGTGCCAGCTGCATTAATGAATCGGCCAACGCGAACCCCTTGCGGCCGCCCGGGCCGTCGACCAATTCTCATGTTTGACAGCTTATCATCGAATTTCTGCCATTCATCCGCTTATTATCACTTATTCAGGCGTAGCAACCAGGCCGTTAAGGGCACCAATAACTGCCTTAAAAAAATTACGCCCCGCCCTGCCACTCATCGCTGTACTGTGGTAATTCATTAATCATTCA
>JYNY01000097.1 GCA_000954095.1 Candidatus Omnitrophus magneticus
TATTCTGATATTGATTTAGTTATTGTTGGAAAAGAAAAAATTCCAAGTAATATTTTTTACGCGTTAAAAGAGGCTTTTGAATTGTCGGAGTTGCCGTTTAGAACAGATGTTTTAGATTGGAATGCCATATCAAAAGAATTTAGAATAGTGATTGATAAACAATATGAGGTAATTCAGAAGGCGGATAGCCCTATAAAGAATGGTAATTCCGAATAGGATTTTTGCAA
>JYNY01000098.1 GCA_000954095.1 Candidatus Omnitrophus magneticus
ATTTTAAAAAATAAAAAATCGTAGTTATGACACAGCCTCGAAAGCGGGAATCCATACAGGTTTTATAATATTTTAAAAATATTTATAATTTTGAATTGTTAAATCAAGTTACGCAAGAACTCTAATATCTATACAAAAATTTCAAAGTTCTGTTTAGCGGAGGAATCTGTTATAATAAAATTAAATCTAAAAATTTCATTAGCGTATGGCGAAATTCGGTTTTTCGGTCAAAAGTTTATGATGAATAAAGCAAATATGTAGGGAGTTTTAAAATGAATAATACAAGATATTTTAATACAACTGGTTTTTGTATGCCTGAAAGACATTATATGATTGACCCTTTGCGCAATCAAAAAATTATATTCGATTTAATAGAGAAGACACAATATTTCACAATCCACGCGCCGAGGCAGACCGGGAAAACAACACTTTTACATGAATTGGCGCATAGATTAAATAAAGAAGGAAATTATATTTCAGTAGTGTTTTCCGTAGAGTCCGCGGGGTATAGATCTATAACTGAAGAAATCGCGAATTTTAAAATAATAAATTCGCTTTACCAAGCATGTGAATTTTTTTTACCTAAGAAATTTTTAGCACCCAAACCAGTCATAACTAAAAAATATTCATTACAAGATTATTTGAATAAATGGGCAACAGCGCAAACTAAACCAATAGTTTTATTATTAGATGAAATAGATTCATTATACGACGATGTTTTAGTGTCAGTTCTTAGGCAGCTACGAAATGGGTTTCAAATAAGACCGGAACGATTTCCTTCAACCGTGGCGCTTGTGGGATTAAGAGATGTTCGGGAATACAAAACAAAAGTCCGTCCGAGTGAAGCGTCATTAGGTTCAGGCTCACCCTTTAATATCAAAGCTGAATCAATTCTTTTAGGGACATGGACAAAAGAAGAAATAACAGAATTATACAATCAGCACACAAAAGATACAGGTCAGGTATTTACTAAAGAAGTGATAAATAGAATTTATGAATTAACCGGAGGCCAGCCGTGGCTGGTGAACGCGGTAGCGAATGAAATCGTAGAAAAAATATTAAAAAGTGATTTCACAAAAAAAATAACACTCGCTCACGCGGAACAGGCAAAAGAAAATCTAATCGCGCGTAGAGACACGCATTTAGATAGTTTATTAGATAAACTGAAAGAACCCAGAGTAAAAAACATTGTCAGTGCTATTATAAACGGCGATTCTCTTGTGTATGACAATTTCAATGATGATCTTAGGTATGTTATAGATTTAGGTATTATCAGAGATATAAATAATGACATAGTTTTCGCAAATGAGATATATGGAGAAATTATTCCAAGAATTTTAAATTTTCAGTTGCAAAAAAATATTCGTGAACAAGGCACAACATCTTGGTACATAAAACCCAACGGTAAACTCGATATGGATAAATTATTAAAAGCATTTCAAGAATTTTATCGTGAAAATTCTGAAATGTGGCTTGAAAAATTTGATTATAAAGAAGCAG
>JYNY01000100.1 GCA_000954095.1 Candidatus Omnitrophus magneticus
ATGGGAGAGCTTTTATGAAATGATACAATATCTGGAAAAAATTCAATCTCAATAGAATCAATTCCCTTGTCTTTGTTAAGGTGACAAAGTATTTGCCCCCTATACGAAATTTCTGCTGTCAGCTCTTCGTATCTGGAGTCACTAAAAAAATCCACTTCAAAATTATTAGCCATTTTTTTACCTTTTAGGATCTAAAAAACCTGAGAAAGAACCATCTGAGTTGTAGCGGACACCTCTACCATCAGGTAGACGGTATTCTATACCACCCTTGGATAAATCGGTTCGGACAGTATTCTTATTATTCAACACTTCATTTACGAACCGGCTAGCTGCTTCATTTTTCTGAGTAACATTTCCTTTTAACGGCTCAAATATTCCTCCTGGTCTTCCTGCGTGTTTTTCCCAAGCACGAGC
>JYNY01000101.1 GCA_000954095.1 Candidatus Omnitrophus magneticus
TTTCGAAGAAAAATATACGGAATCCATGGACATCCCAGCCGCGAAAATTTATTTTTAATTTTTAATTCCAAAAAATCTTTTTTCTGTAATCTTCTGTAACCTGTATGGATTCCTGCTTGCGCAGGAATGACAATACCGGGGACATGTTTTACGGCTTAGAACATCCTGCCTTTCCCTAATTTGCCACAGGCAAATATCCGAAACCCATAAACGTCCTAGCAAAAAATCTAATCTCTATTTTTAATTTCCCATTTCAAAAAGCGCGCCCATCTCTCAAACAAGGCATCTGCCTAGAATAATCGCGCGCCGGGAGGAGTACGCGCCCTATCCTAGGCCCGCCCAATCTATAACAACATGCTATAGATTTTTCTAAATTCCCACCACCATTGCCCCGCTAGTTTAAAATCTACCCGCAAGGCATTCTGCAATCTCAAAATCTTGAAAGCACTAAACGGTTAGTAATAACCCTTGTTTTGTCATTCCGTAATTTTTTAAAAAAAAATATACGGAATACATGGACATCCCAGCCGCGAAAATTTATTTTTAATTTTTAATTCCAAAAAATCTTTTTTCTGCAATCTTCTGCAACCTGTATGGATTCCTGCTTGCGCAGGAATGACAATGCCGACGACATGTTTTACGGCTTAGAATATTCTGCGTTTCCCTCTTCCCATTCTGTCATTCCGTAATTTTTCGAAGAAAAATATACGGAATCCATGGACATCCCAGCCGCGAAAATTTATTTTCAATTTTAAATTCCAAAAAATCTTTTTTCTGTAATCTTCTGTAACCTGTATGGATTCCTGCTTGCGCAGGAATGACAATGCCGACGACATGTTTTACGGCTTAGAACATCCTGCCTTTCCCTAATTTGCCACAGGCAAATATCCGAAACCCATAAACGTCCTAGCAAAAAATCTAATCTCTATTTTTAATTTCCCATTTCAAAAAGCGCGCCCATCTCTCAAACAAGGCATCTGCCTAGAATAATCGCGCGCCGGGAGGAGTACGCGCCCTATCCTAGGCCCGCCCAATCTATAACAACATGCTATAGATTTTTCTAAATTCCCACCACCATTGCCCCGCTAGTTTAAAATCTACCCGCAAGGCATTCTGCAATCTCAAAATCTTGAAAGCACTAAACGGTTAGTAATAACCCTTGTTTTGTCATTCCGTAATTTTTTAAAAAAAAATATACGGAATACATGGACATCCCAGCCGCGAAAATTTATTTTTAATTTTTAATTCCAAAAAATCTTTTTTCTGTAATCTTCTGTAACCTGTATGGATTCCTGCTTGCGCAGGAATGACAATGCCGACGACATGTTTTACGGCTTAGGACATTTTGTCATTCCGTAATTTTTTAAAAAAAAATATACGGAATCCATGGACATCTCCGCCGCGAAAATTTATTTTCAATTTTAAATTCCAAAAAATCTTTTTTCTGTAATCTTCTGTAACCTGTATGGATTCCTGCTTGCGCAGGAATGACAATGCCGACGACATGTTTTACGGCTTAGGACATTTTGTCATTCCGTAATTTTT
>JYNY01000102.1 GCA_000954095.1 Candidatus Omnitrophus magneticus
CGCGCAAGAACGAACAAGAGCCAGATGCCAAGCAACAGCTAGACAATTTGTACAAACAAATTGGCCGTCAGCAGGTTGAGATTGATTGGCTAAAAAAAAAGCTTGGACTATAAGTCGCGAGCAAAAAATATTGTTCATTGACAAAAATAATACGGAATTGAGCGTTCGCCAGCAATGCGAATTACTGGGGTTCAATCGGTCGAACTTATATTATCAGCGACAGGAAAAAGAACTTTTGGATGAACACCAGCTTCGCAGAGCAATCGACGAACAGTTCATGAAAGATCCATGCGGCGTTATTAAAATGATGAAGTATTTACGGCGTTTGGGGCATACCGCTGGGAAAAAATTGATTCGTCGGCTTATGAGGTCGATGAACCTAGTGGCGATCTATCCAAAGCCACGGATAAGCCAGAAACATCCGGAACACCGTATTTACCCGTATCTGCTGAGAGGTGTTGAGATTGTCCGAGTTAATCAAGTCTGGGCCACTGACATCACGTATATTCAGCTCGCCAGAGGGTATTGTTATCTAGTGGCTATTATGGACTGGTTCAGCCGTTATGTTCTTTCTTGGCGGCTTAGTAACACACTGGATGCGTCTTTTTGTGTGGAATGCCTTGATGAAGTTTTAAAAAAATATGGCAAGCCAGAGATATTTAACAATGATCAGGGTACACAGTTCACGTCGATGGAGTTTATCCAAAAGCTATTGGACGCAAATATTCGAATAAGCATGGATGGACGTGGCAGGGTCTTTGACAACATTTTTATTGAGCGTCTCTGGCGTACGGTTAAATACAGTAATATTTATGTTCATGAATATCCAACAATGAGAGACGCGCATGATGGCCTAAGGATATATTTTAATGGGTACAATACCGAAAGGCTTCATCAGTCTCTATATTATCAAACGCCATGGGATGTGTATTACGGGATAAAATTTTGCCAGCCATCACAAGGGAACTCTTTGAGTTTAGCGTAAAGATTTTATGCTGTTTACTCAGATGACGGGTTTAGATATTGATAACGAAAAGGTTGTACTCTCGAGCAATAGTTTCACCTTTTAAAGAAAACATACTTTAACCGCCCTTTTCATTCTAC
>JYNY01000103.1 GCA_000954095.1 Candidatus Omnitrophus magneticus
CAGTGATAACTGAAGGGAATATTTCTGATATAAGAATAGCTAAGGATAAATTAAATATTAAACCGGACAGCATATATTGTTTTGACCGTGCGTATACAGACCTTGAACTATGGAGTAATATTGACTTTTCTAAGAGTTATTTTGTGACTAAATTAAAAAACAATCTAAAATATACAGTTCTCGGACAGCATCTAGAGGCAATGAAAGACGGGATATTGTCTGATGAAAAAATAAAACTAGAAAATAAAAAATATGAAAAGAATTTAAGAATGATAAGATTTTTAGATGAAAAAAGTGACGAAGTAGTTAGTTTTGTTACCAACAATTTTAAACTGTCAGCTAAAACGATCGTACAAATATATAAAACAAGATGGCAAATAGAAATATTTTTTAGATGGATAAAACAGAATTTACAAATAAAAACATTTTTGGGAACAAGTAAAAATGCGGTGATGAGTCAAGTCTGGATAGCGATGATATATTATTTACTTTTGACATATATAAAATACCAATCTAAATATGAAAAATCGTTATTTTATTTGCATAGGATAATAAAAGAAGCATTATTATCAAGGTTGACATTGATAGATCTGTTAAGCGCAACACCAGCCAGAATTTCTGATTTTAAAATTAAGGAATTTCAACTAGTTTTTTGGTGAAATAGTTTTATCGGACAGGATTGAGGTAAGATAGAAAAGAAGTATAATAATAAGAAAAAACAAAGGCAGGTATGCAATGGCTAATACTAAAAAAAATTTCAGTAAAGAATACTATAATGCTTCCCTTGTCCAGACCAAAATTAAACAAATTTAAGGTGAAAAAAAATTTTTAAGATTTCCACCTTATCTATTTTTTTCTTGTAAGATATACCTCCTTTTTCTGGTCTGTTTATTTTTGTAAACATAAATATAGTAGTAGTAAGTGTGGAGACTGTGTATAACTGTGTAACAGTTATACAAGTGATGGATGACAAGTTGTGGGTAACCGCTTTGGGGTTATCCACAATCTTGTCTCCAGAACGCCAGTATCCACACGTTCTTGGTTAATAATCTCAAAACCAGCCATCCGAGTAAACAGTATAAAATTTTTACGGTAAACTCAAAGAGTTTCCTTGTGATGGCTGGCAAAATTTTATCCCGTAATACACCTCCCATGGCGTTTGATAATATAGAGACTGATGAAGCCTTTCGGTATTGTACCCATTAAAATATATCCTTAGGCCATCATGCGCGTCTCTCATTGTTGGATATTCATGAACATAAATATTACTGTATTTAACCGTACGCCAGAGACGCTCAATAAAAATGTTGTCAAAGACCCTGCCACGTCCATCCATGCTTATTCGAATATTTGCGTCCAATAGCTTTTGGATAAACTCCATCGACGTGAACTGTGTACCCTGATCATTGTTAAATATCTCTGGCTTGCCATATTTTTTTAAAACTTCATCAAGGCATTCCACACAAAAAGACGCATCCAGTGTGTTACTAAGCCGCCAAGAAAGAACATAACGGCTGAACCAGTCCATAATAGCCACTAGATAACAATACCCTCTGGCGAGCTGAATATACGTGATGTCAGTGGCCCAGACTTGATTAACTCGGACAATCTCAACACCTCTCAGCAGATACGGGTAAATACGGTGTTCCGGATGTTTCTGGCTTATCCGTGGCTTTGGATAGATCGCCACTAGGTTCATCGACCTCATAAGCCGACGAATCAATTTTTTCCCAGCGGTATGCCCCAAACGCCGTAAATACTTCATCATTTTAATAACGCCGCATGGATCTTTCATGAACTGTTCGTCGATTGCTCTGCGAAGCTGGTGTTCATCCAAAAGTTCTTTTTCCTGTCTCTGATAATATAAGTTCGACCGATTGAACCCCAGTAATTCGCATTGCTGGCGAACGCTCAATTCCGTATTATTTTTGTCAATGAACAATATTTTTTGCTCGCGACTTATAGTCCAAGCTTTTTTTTTAGCCAATCAATCTCAACCTGCTGACGGCCAATTTGTTTGTACAAATTGTCTAGCTGTTGCTTGGCATCTGGCTCTTGTTCGTTCTTGCGCGTAAAAATATTAGCTATATTATCGTGTAATTGCTTCTTCCACTTGCTGATCATGTTGCTGTGAATTTCGTATTCAGAACTAAGTTCAGCAATCGTTTTTATTCCAGAAATTTTTTCTAGGACCTTAGAAATTCTTGGTAGCGTCCATCAATCAGTATAACACCCCTTTGCCTTTGGCCCTTTACGCAGAGCTTTGTCGACTTGCAATAATTGTTTTTTTTGTAATACGTGGTTTTCTCCCAGCTCTGCCGGCACCTTTCAGTGAATTTGTTCCGCCCTTCTTCCATGCGGCATGCCAGCGAGCTACGCTTGGCGTCGAAACATTTAATTTTCTTGCAACATCCGACTGTCTTGTTCCCACAGAAAACATTTTTCCAGCTTTCATCCGCCGTTCTTCTAATTTTTTAAAATCCCTTCTTTGCCTGAATTTTTTTCTCTTTGTCATAGTATACCCCCTATGAAGAAGTATACTACAGTTCTAATAAAAATACTACTATATTATGCGAAATTCAGTAATTTGCCATATACTTTTCTATCTTTTTTAAAAATCCCGGTAGAGTTGTCCGGTCTTGAGTATTTCCCGGCATAACTTCATAGGCCACCGGAAAACCTTCTTTAGTGACTATAAGCGCAATTACTACTTGCACGCAATCACTTCTCTTATCTCTACTATATCCGAATTTTTTTAATCGTTCATTATCTTTTGAATCTGCCTCAAAATATGTGCTGGTAAGATCGTATAATAAAACATCATAGGATATATTAAATAATGTTTTCCAACGTTCAGATAAAAATGAAAATAAATCTTTTTTGGGCGCGTGAAGTAAATCCAAACAGCGATACAAAGTATCATCTAACGCGATAGAATCATCCTCTCCTAGCAAATCCGCCATAGCGCTACTTTTAAACCATTGCCTGTGTAAACGCCATTCACTACCAGCCGAAATCCAACGATACGTAACTAGTGTTTTTAAAACATTAAGCCAATTTGTCCCTTTACGGCTAGGGGTAAGATGTTTTGACCAAAAATTATCTAATCCCAAAAAATTCCACATCTCAAGCGCTAACCAGCATGCTCCCCATTCTCGTGGACGCTCAAGGCGCATTTCATTAAGTTTTATCTGTAT
>JYNY01000104.1 GCA_000954095.1 Candidatus Omnitrophus magneticus
ACAGATAATGTCAAAGATCACCAAATGTAAAGAAGTGTTAGACGCACCATACTAGAAAGAATTGTTCTGCCATCTTTATATCTTAGTTGCTTTTACCTATCCGCAAAGATATTAAGGTTGCCAGCAGGGTTGGATGGGGGAATTAATTTACTGCAGTTAGCCGTCATTACTTTTTTTGTTGCCCGAACAATTATTTTATTCTTGGGTTATGCTTTAGATGCTTATTTAACAAAAAGACAATCTGATACTACGCTGACACGGAGTTTCGCCGGACTCTTAGGCGTTGTAAAGTTTTTGCTATGGTCGTTAGCGCTGGTGATTTTCCTTTATAAAATCGGCTTCAAATTTTCCTTTGATAAAGAAGGCCCTATTTCAATTGGGTTTTTAAAAACTGTTATTTTCTTACCCTCAGGGGAAAA
>JYNY01000105.1 GCA_000954095.1 Candidatus Omnitrophus magneticus
ACATCATCTCAGCGTATGTCGGCAGTGGCCATTTGTCTTTTGGAATAATCCCTTCAAATGCATCAATAGCTTCTCTTAGCGGATCCTTGCTAGCGATTGTTGTCTTCGCGGATTTTCAGCTTGCCACACTTTCCTCAAGTTGTCTTACAGCCGCTAATGCTGCTTCCACGTTTGACACCAAGCTAACTAAAAGCTTCTTCGGTTCTAGCATTGTAATCTTTTTACGTATGCTGCAGGCTTTCTGAAGTGTCTCTGCTAAGACTCCTTGATGCTCTAACGCGGCAGGAATTA
>JYNY01000106.1 GCA_000954095.1 Candidatus Omnitrophus magneticus
GGCTGGGATGTCCATGGATTCCGTATATTTTTTTAAAAAAAATTACGGAATGACAGAATGTTCTAAGTCAAAAAACATATCGCCAACACTGTCATTCCTGCGCAAGCAGGAATCCATACAGGTTACAGAAGATTACAGAAAAAAGATTTTTTGGAATTTAAAATTGAAAAGAGATTTTCGCGGCTGGGATGTCCATGGATTCCGTATATTTTTTTAAAAAAAATTACGGAATGACAGAATGTTCTAAGTCAAAAAACATATCGCCAACACTGTCATTCCTGCGCAAGCAGGAATCCATACAGGTTGCAGAAGATTGCAGAAAAAAGATTTTTTGGAATTAAAAATTAAAAATAAATTTTCGCGGCTGGGATGTCCATGGATTCCGTATATTTTTCTTCGAAAAATTACGGAATGACAGAATGTTCTAAGTCAAAAAACATATCGCCAACACTGTCATTCCTGCGCAAGCAGGAATCCATACAGGTTGCAGAAGATTGCAGAAAAAAGATTTTTTGGAATTTAAAATTGAAAATAAATTTTCGCGGCTGGGATGTCCATGGATTCCGTATATTTTTTTAAAAAAAATTACGGAATGACAGAATGTTCTAAGTCAAAAAACATATCGCCAACACTGTCATTCCTGCGCAAGCAGGAATCCATACAGGTTACAGAAGATTGCAGAAAAAAGATTTTTTGGAATTTAAAATTGAAAATAAATTTTCGCGGCTGGGATGTCCATGGATTCCGTATATTTTTTTAAAAAAAATTACGGAATGACAAAATGTTCTAAGTTAAAAAAACATGTCGTTAACTTTGTCATTCCTGCGCAAGCAGGAATCCATACAGGTAAGAAAAGAATTTTACAAACAAAACAAAAAAATAAAATAAAAACCTAAATTAAAAATAAGGAGAATTGTCATGAAAAATTTCAAAAAAGTAATAAGCGTGATAGTGGTAATAACATTTTTATTAGAACAGAATATGTATGGTATAGAGCCAAGTCCTACCGGCGTAGTAGAAAATTTGAGTTATGATGTGAGCGGGATAACGCGAGAAGAAGTAGTAGCGCAAGAAGGATATTTAAAAGAATTAATGGAAACGCGTAATAGTATAGAGGAGACGCGGCGTGAGTCTGGAGAAGAAATACCAGCGAGTGAAGTAGAAAAAGTTCCCGGGACATGTATTGAATTAGAAGGTACAGGGAACATAAAAATATTGGGGTTGGAAACAGGCGAGATAGGTGAAAGTGATTTTGATTTTGGTTTAGGAGATTGGACAGTAGGAGGATGGGTAAGAAGTGAAAATCGAGATGGAGGAGAACACATGATTTGGTCAGTGATGTATGGGAATACAGCAGTATATATGGAGATGTATGAGAATCGGTTGAGTATGACAGTGGGAGGGATGTGGCATGAATCGAGTTTTGAGATATCAGACGGCAAGTGGCATTATGTGGCGGGAGTAGTAGAACGAGGACGAGGAATAACATTATATATGGATGGCAAAGAAAAGCGGAAAGAGGGAATAATGAAGGATAATTTAGTTTGCGCGGAAAGAGTGGACTGAGGCCAGTATAGCGGAAACGGATATTATTGGGACGGCAAATTGGGAGAAATAAGTATATACAATAAATCATTAAATAAAAATGAGATAAAAAATTTGATAGAAGGAAAAGGGTCGAGCGCGGGATTAGTGGAAAAATGGGGTATTGGAGAAGGCAGAGGAGGTATAGCGGAATCGATAAGCGGAAAACATAATGGTGCGATTAAAAATGGAACATGGGTAGGAGCTGGAGTATTAGATTATGAGCCGTTAAGGTATTTAGAATTTGAGAGAGGAGATTATGTAGGTATAGAAAATGGCGAAGGGAGATTAGATATTTTGGAAAACGATTTTAGTATAAGCGCGTGGGTGAGGACAGATAACACGGATGGAGGAGAACACATGATATATTCTGCGGGAAGCGGAGTAGGAGAGACGCCAGTATATATGGAGATGTACGAGAATAGATTAAGTTTAACAGTAGGAGGAGCGTGGTATGAAAGTAAATTTAATATCGCGGATGGGGAATGGCATCATGTAGTAGGAATGATGGATAGAGATAAAGGGATGGGGATATATGTAGATGGTGAACTAGACTGGACAGCGCGAGTAGAGAAAAGCGAAATAAAAACAAATCACGAAAAAGAGATTTATGTGGGCCGATATGCTGGAGGCGGGTATTATTGGGACGGCGGGATAAGTGAAGTAAAAATATATAATCGGTATTTATATCCTGAAGAAATTTACGAATTATATATAGGAGAAGAAGTGGAGACAGGGAAGGTGAATAGTTGGGGATTGGATTATGTGGAAGAAGAGTTAGTAAGAAGTGAAACAGGAGTAAATACAGGGAAAAATCACGGTGCGGAATATAGGGAAGAAGAAAAAATCTCCGCGGAATATCCTATAGAATATTTAACATTAGATAGTCTAGGAGAATACGCGGATATCGGTAGTGGAGAAATTATAGATATAGGAGAAAGCGATTTTACAATAAGCGGATGGGTGAGAGCAGAAGGTAGAGACGGCGGGGAACACATGATATATTCAGCTGGAAAAGGAGGAGTGAATAGTGAAATAGATAAGCCGGTGTATATGGAGATGTATGAGAATAAGTTGAGTATGAGCGTGGGAGGAGTGTGGTATCAGAGTAAAGTAGATATAGGTGATGGGGAGTGGCATTATGTGGCGGGAATAATGGATAGGGATAAAGGGATAAGGATATATGTGGATGGAGAAGTAGAAGAAGGAGGAAGACCGGAGACAAGTGATTTAAAGTTTAGTAGTAGAGGCCGAATAGGAAGTTATGCCGGAGGCGGGTATGGGTGGCGAGGAGATATAGGAGAAATAGAAGTGTATGGAAGAAGTGTAAGTGTGGAAGAGTTAGACAGAAAGCGTGAGAGTGGAAGTTTAATAGAAGGGTGTAAAACGAGATGGGGATTTGAGATAGAAGAGACAGAGAAAGAAGAATGGGAAAAAATCACTAATAATAGGAACACTATATGA
>JYNY01000107.1 GCA_000954095.1 Candidatus Omnitrophus magneticus
AGAGACGTGTTATCTTTAAAACCGCCGGAAAGAAAATTACGCATGAAACTTATTATAGGTTCGTAAAAGTTTTCTAAATATCCAGACTGAATGGGCGTATCGTATTCATCAAGAAGAATGATTACTTTTTTATTGTGGTAACGCTCTAAAAAAAGAGATAAAGTTTTGAGGCTGTTTTCGTAATCTTTTTCTGAACCTTCTAACGATGTGATTTTATTAAAATATTCTTTTTCTTCTTTTTCCAACCCCGTCCAATTTTTAAGATATTTATGTCGCAGAAATTCATTTTGTATTAAGTCTTTAATACCTCTATAAGTAGTGTCCCATGTTTTTTCTTTAACATCTTTAAGCGTGAGAAAAATTACCGGATACGCGCCTTGCTTGTTCATGTATTCTTCGCCTAGGCGGCAAATAGCGAGGTCTTTAAATAAATACCCGTTGGATTTTTCGGTTTTTTCAAAAAAATAACGTAGCATTGAAAGATTTAATGTTTTGCCGAAACGTCTCGGACGAGGAAGCAAAATAACATTACAAGATTCATCAATAATTTCTTTTATAAAAAGAGTTTTATCAATGTAATAAAATTTGTTATCAATAATTGTTTTAAAATCAGAATATCCAACCGGTAATTTTTGTATGCGCATATCAATCCTTTTTTATAAATTTTTTATTTCGCGATAAGCCTTCGGCAAAATGTCTCTAAATTTTGGATACTATATTTATATTTTTAAAAACGGGTAAACCCTAGACGCCATGCTGGTTTTAGCGTACAAAGTCATTTCTGTAACGCAATTTTTTTGTAATCACTAAACAAATAATAAGAAATTTTGTAATCACTAAGCGGTTAGTAATAAACCTTTATGTGTCCTTTTGCCCCCATCTTACCATTCCCCCGGAAAGCGTGAATCCATGAGTGTCTCAGCTAACAAACTGTCATTTCGGAATTTGCCGTAGGCAAATATCCGAAATCCATGGAAGTCTCGATTAGAAATCTAATCTCTATTTTAAATTTTAAAAAATTATTTTTCTGAAATTTTATCCCACCTGTATGGATTCCTGCTTGCGCAGGAATGACAGCGGGTTGACGCTATTTTTACTAGTTCAACTCCACTTTTAAAATGCGATACTAGTTGTGACACAGCCTCGGAAAGCGGGAATCGGCCCCCTTTTGTCATTCCCTCGGAAAGCGGGAATCTGCCCCCTTTTGTCATTCCCGCGAAAGCGGGAATCCATAAGGGTTTTATGATATTTTCGGCTCGAATTTTTCTTTTTCGATTTTCAATTATTCTACAAAAAATTTAAAAAAAACTTTTTGTCATTATAGCACAGCAGTACTTTTGTTCCAACCAGAAAACAAGTGTAAAACAAAAAGTAAGAAAAATTTTAATAAAAATGACTAAAATAAACCACATTTTTTATTCTTAATTTTGGCTCTAAAACCCGCATGGTTACTGGACTTTACGCAAGTCTAGAAAAAAAATATCGAAAAATCGGCTTTTCAAAATTTGCATTCTCTAGATTTGTCAGGTAAGCTTTATAGTAGAGAATGAGAAAGTGAAAAGCGAATTAAGAAAAAATAAGAAATAGAAAATTGAAAAAAAAGATACTTAAAAATAAAATAGAAAAATTGTAGAAGATTGGAGTGAAGAGTGATTAGTGATTAGTGATTAGTGAGTAGTGAGTAGTGAGTAGTGACAAAAATCGCGCGATGCGCGGAAGGATGGAGAGTAGATATGAGACAGTTGAAAAAAAAATTCAAAACCATTTCGGAACGTCTTACAAGTCTCGTCGAGACTGGGATTAATTCCGGAATAACAAAAACCGCGGCGGGATGCCGCAAAGGAGTGTGCACCATGTGCCACTTAAGAAATTTTTTGAAAATTATTTTTGGAAAAGTCGCTAGCCCAATGGGAATGGCTAGGATGGTTTCCAGTCAA
>JYNY01000112.1 GCA_000954095.1 Candidatus Omnitrophus magneticus
ATGAATTAAAAAATATCGGCATTATAAGCGACCTTCGAGAAGTATTATTTCTTAATGACAAAATCCCTAGAACCCCCCCCGCAACCACTTTTGATCCTGCCCATTTCTTCAGCTATGGAGACTTTAGCCTTATTTTTGAAATTGTGTCTTTTGTTTTAAGCCCCGATTACAACAGGTATCTTGTAATGCCGATCTAGATACGACTCCTTACCCACTCTCAGATCCTGATAAGACTAGACATAATGCCGATGTTCCCGTGCAAGTTGATATAGTGCCTATGATTGAGGAGCAAAATCTTTCAATTTATCATATCATGAATGAACTTCCCA
>JYNY01000108.1 GCA_000954095.1 Candidatus Omnitrophus magneticus
GAAAACACTACTGAAATATAATTTCCTTCTTTATTTAATCTATGCGCTAATTCATGTAAAAGTGTTGTTTTTCCAGTCTGCCTCGGCGCGTGGATGGCGAAATACTCTTCTTTTTCAATAAAATCAAATATTACACTCTGATTTCTTAATGGATCCAACATGTAATGTTTTTCAGGACGGCAGAACCCGGTTATATTAAAATATCTTTTACTTTTCATTTTAAAATTCCCTCCAAATAATTTTATAAATAAATATTTCTAGATTATAACAGATTGCGCGGGGAAAGAAAATAATAGAAAATAGCGCGATTCTAGTAGTCTCTAGAATTATTTCCCGCGCGCGGCATTGCAAAACGTGAGAAAAAGAACGTAAGCACTAAGCGGTTAGTAATAAACTTTTCTATATCCTTTAGAAAACATCATTCTGTCATTCCCGCGAAAGCGGGAATCCATAAGGGTTTTATGATGTTTTTGAAATGGTTATACCATATATAAATTCCTGCTTCATGGAAAATCCCAACGTTAATAATCAAGCTTGCAATTACCATCCGCTTAGTGATTACAAAAGAACAATCTCTCAAAACAAAATATTTTCGCCAAAAATTTTTACAAAAAAAAGAAATCCGCCTTTGACAACACATCAAAGACGGACTTCTTTTAAAGGAGGTGTGCACATAAGTTTATTTTTTTATACGTCTTAAATAACTCACTCCAAAATTGTGTTCTCGTTATTTATTTTTTTATGTTGTAAAAATAATTCTAATAAAATAAAGATTCCTACACACAGTTTTTTTCATAGGGGGAAGGGTTCCCTTCCCCCTCTTGACGCTCGCCTTTCTTTATCCGGTTAACTTTTGTCGTGTCTTGCAAGTTGCTTGATTATGGGGCTCGCTGTCACCCCCTTGCCTAAGGTCTATTTTTTCTGTATCAAAGGAGAAGGGGAAATGTTCCCCTTCTCCTTTGTATCCTTTTCCCCTTTTAAGGTAGTTACGATATATACTCTACTTCTTCATCCGTCTTAAATAACTCACTCCAAACCCAAATAGTAGCGCGAGGGCCATTCCGCCCGGGATTTCGGGAACTGGCGAACCTTCAAGACCTGAGCCTAAGTAGATAAATTTATGGTTATGATTATTCAGCCAATAGTCTCCCAACGTTTTCCCTTGCGTCTCTGAAAATTCTTCAGATGTATAGCGCCATGTGTAACCGTTAAGTGTTACGCTTCCAGACTGCGCTTGATATAACGCGTATAACGCTTGAACTTCTTCCGCGCTCCA
>JYNY01000109.1 GCA_000954095.1 Candidatus Omnitrophus magneticus
GGCTGGGATGTCCATGGATTCCGTATATTTTTTTAAAAAAAATTACGGAATGACAAAATGTTCTAAGTCAAAAAACATATCGCCAACACTGTCATTCCTGCGCAAGCAGGAATCCATACAGGTTGCAGAAGATTGCAGAAAAAAGATTTTTTGGAATTTAAAATTGAAAATAAATTTTCGCGGCTGGGATGTCCATGGATTCCGTATATTTTTTTAAAAAAAATTACGGAATGACAAAATGTTCTAAGTCAAAAAACATATCGCCAACACTGTCATTCCTGCGCAAGCAGGAATCCATACAGGTTACAGAAGATTACAGAAAAAAGATTTTTTGGAATTAAAAATTGAAAAGAGATTTTCGCGGCTGGGATGTCCATGGATTCCGTATATTTTTCTTCGAAAAATTACGGAATGACAGAATGTTCTAAGTCAAAAAACATATCGCCAACACTGTCATTCCTGCGCAAGCAGGAATCCATACAGGTTGCAGAAGATTGCAGAAAAAAGATTTTTTGGAATTTAAAATTGAAAATAAATTTTCGCGGCTGGGATGTCCATGGATTCCGTATATTTTTTTAAAAAAAATTACGGAATGACAAAATGTTCTAAGTCAAAAAACATATCGCCAACACTGTCATTCCTGCGCAAGCAGGAATCCATACAGGTTGCAGAAGATTGCAGAAAAAAGATTTTTTGGAATTAAAAATTAAAAATAAATTTTCGCGGCTGGGATGTCCATGTATTCCGTATATTTTTTTTTAAAAAATTACGGAATGACAAAACAAGGGTTATTACTAACCGTTTAGTGCTTTCAAGATTTTGAGATTGCAGAATGCCTTGCGGGTAGATTTTAAACTAGCGGGGCAATGGTGGTGGGAATTTAGAAAAATCTATAGCATGTTGTTATAGATTGGGCGGGCCTAGGATAGGGCGCGTACTCCTCCCGGCGCGCGATTATTCTAGGCAGATGCCTTGTTTGAGAGATGGGCGCGCTTTTTGAAATGGGAAATTAAAAATAGAGATTAGATTTTTTGCTAGGACGTTTATGGGTTTCGGATATTTGCCTGTGGCAAATTAGGGAAAGGCAGGATGTTCTAAGCCGTAAAACATGTCCCCGGTATTGTCATTCCTGCGCAAGCAGGAATCCATACAGGTTACAGAAGATTACAGAAAAAAGATTTTTTGGAATTAAAAATTAAAAATAAATTTTCGCGGCTGGGATGTCCATGGATTCCGTATATTTTTCTTCGAAAAATTACGGAATGACAGAATGGGAAGAGGGAAACGCAGAATATTCTAAGCCGTAAAACATGTCGTCGGCATTGTCATTCCTGCGCAAGCAGGAATCCATACAGGTTGCAGAAGATTGCAGAAAAAAGATTTTTTGGAATTAAAAATTAAAAATAAATTTTCGCGGCTGGGATGTCCATGTATTCCGTATATTTTTTTTTAAAAAATTACGGAATGACAAAACAAGGGTTATTACTAACCGTTTAGTGCTTTCAAGATTTTGAGATTGCAGAATGCCTTGCGGGTAGATTTTAAACTAGCGGGGCAATGGTGGTGGGAATTTAGAAAAATCTATAGCATGTTGTTATAGATTGGGCGGGCCTAGGATAGGGCGCGTACTCCTCCCGGCGCGCGATTATTCTAGGCAGATGCCTTGTTTGAGAGATGGGCGCGCTTTTTGAAATGGGAAATTAAAAATAGAGATTAGATTTTTTGCTAGGACGTTTATGGGTTTCGGATATTTGCCTGTGGCAAATTAGGGAAAGGCAGGATGTTCTAAGCCGTAAAACATGTCCCCGGTATTGTCATTCCTGCGCAAGCAGGAATCCATACAGGTTACAGAAGATTACAGAAAAAAGATTTTTTGGAATTAAAAATTAAAAATAAATTTTCGCGGCTGGGATGTCCATGGATTCCGTATATTTTTCTTCGAAA
>JYNY01000110.1 GCA_000954095.1 Candidatus Omnitrophus magneticus
CAGTGATAACTGAAGGGAATATTTCTGATATAAGAATAGCTAAGGATAAATTAAATATTAAACCGGACAGCATATATTGTTTTGACCGTGCGTATACAGACCTTGAACTATGGAGTAATATTGACTTTTCTAAGAGTTATTTTGTGACTAAATTAAAAAACAATCTAAAATATACAGTTCTCGGACAGCATCTAGAGGCAATGAAAGACGGGATATTGTCTGATGAAAAAATAAAACTAGAAAATAAAAAATATGAAAAGAATTTAAGAATGATAAGATTTTTAGATGAAAAAAGTGACGAAGTAGTTAGTATTGTTACCAACAATTTTAAACTGTCAGCTAAAACGATCGTACAAATATATAAAACAAGATGGCAAATAGAAATATTTTTTAGATGGATAAAACAGAATTTACAAATAAAAACATTTTTGGGAACAAGTAAAAATGCGGTGATGAGTCAAGTCTGGATAGCGATGATATATTATTTACTTTTGACATATATAAAATACCAATCTAAATATGAAAAATCGTTATTTTATTTGCATAGGATAATAAAAGAAGCATTATTATCAAGGTTGACATTGATAGATCTGTTAAGCGCAACACCAGCCAGAATTTCTGATTTTAAAATTAAGGAATTTCAACTAGTTTTTTGGTGAAATAGTTTTATCGGACAGGATTGAGGTAAAGTTGAAAAGAAGTATAATAATAAGAAAAAACAAAGGCAGGTATGCAATGGCTAATACTAAAAAAAATTTCAGTAAAGAATACTATAATGCTTCCCTTGTCCAGACCAAAATTAAACAAATTTAAGGTGAAAAAAAATTTTTAAGATTTCCACCTTATCTATTTTTTTCTTGTAAGATATACCTCCTTTTTCTGGTCTGTTTATTTTTGTAAACATAAATATAGTAGTAGTAAGTGTGGAGACTGTGTATAACTGTGTAACAGTTATACAAGTGATGGATGACAAGTTGTGGGTAACCGCTTTGGGGTTATCCACAATCTTGTCTCCAGAACGCCAGTATCCACACGTTCTTGGTTAATAATCTCAAAACCAGCCATCCGAGTAAACAGTATAAAATTTTTACGGTAAACTCAAAGAGTTTCCTTGTGATGGCTGGCAAAATTTTATCCCGTAATACACCTCCCATGGCGTTTGATAATATAGAGACTGATGAAGCCTTTCGGTATTGTACCCATTAAAATATATCCTTAGGCCATCATGCGCGTCTCTCATTGTTGGATATTCATGAACATAAATATTACTGTATTTAACCGTACGCCAGAGACGCTCAATAAAAATGTTGTCAAAGACCCTGCCACGTCCATCCATGCTTATTCGAATATTTGCGTCCAATAGCTTTTGGATAAACTCCATCGACGTGAACTGTGTACCCTGATCATTGTTAAATATCTCTGGCTTGCCATATTTTTTTAAAACTTCATCAAGGCATTCCACACAAAAAGACGCATCCAGTGTGTTACTAAGCCGCCAAGAAAGAACATAACGGCTGAACCAGTCCATAATAGCCACTAGATAACAATACCCTCTGGCGAGCTGAATATACGTGATGTCAGTGGCCCAGACTTGATTAACTCGGACAATCTCAACACCTCTCAGCAGATACGGGTAAATACGGTGTTCCGGATGTTTCTGGCTTATCCGTGGCTTTGGATAGATCGCCACTAGGTTCATCGACCTCATAAGCCGACGAATCAATTTTTTCCCAGCGGTATGCCCCAAACGCCGTAAATACTTCATCATTTTAATAACGCCGCATGGATCTTTCATGAACTGTTCGTCGATTGCTCTGCGAAGCTGGTGTTCATCCAAAAGTTCTTTTTCCTGTCGCTGATAATATAAGTTCGACCGATTGAACCCCAGTAATTCGCATTGCTGGCGAACGCTCAATTCCGTATTATTTTTGTCAATGAACAATATTTTTTGCTCGCGACTTATAGTCCAAGCTTTTTTTTTAGCCAATCAATCTCAACCTGCTGACGGCCAATTTGTTTGTACAAATTGTCTAGCTGTTGCTTGGCATCTGGCTCTTGTTCGTTCTTGCGCGTAAAAATATTAGCTATATTATCGTGTAATTGCTTCTTCCACTTGCTGATCATGTTGCTGTGAATTTCGTATTCAGAACTAAGTTCAGCAATCGTTTTTGTTTCCTTAAGAGCCTCCAGTGCCACACGAGCCTTTAACTCTTTTGGATATTGTATTCGCTTCTTCATTTTGACCTCCTAGTTTGGCTATTATTATAGCCTGTTTTCACACCTTAACCAGTGGTCTGAATTCAGGGAAGCATTATACGCGCGGAAAATTTAATATTCCAAAGCAGGTATTTAAACGTTTAGAGAACATATCCAGTTTGCCTTTTATTATTTTTTCAGTTTTCTTTATATTGCTTTTTGATTGTGGAAATACGGTTAAAAAACCGTTTTCAGTCATCTATTTGGGCTCTCGAAGAGCATTGTAATTTATGATTTTAACGGGGGGTGGATTAACCATTCCCTTGGACCTCGAAGGGAGACTGTCAACTTTTTTGTGTCTGAAGCAATTGGCAAAACCTCAAGGCTAAAATAAATTCCATATCTAAGTCTTAAGAGAGATTTATATTGTCAACCTATTAATATTCCTAGTAGATACAGTTTAGGTGTGTGTAGATTCTCCTGGTCGTTGAAAAAAAAAAAAAAATATAAAATAAATTTTTTCTTTTTCAGACACAGGTATTAAAAATAAAAAAGTAAATTTTGTAGCTTCATAACTTGTAGTGTAAGCGCCTGTTCTATCGTATATA
>JYNY01000111.1 GCA_000954095.1 Candidatus Omnitrophus magneticus
ATCTGGGATGAGGAGGATTTTGAAGAGCTTGTCAATGAATTGAAAATACGAGGCTATGGATGGTTAAAACCAAACGGCATTAGAAAAAAACTTAAAGATATTGCCCAAAATTGGAAAAATAGCGACGATTATAAAAATTCATGGCTTTCTCGAATGGAATAGCCTAACGCCGCGCCATTTGCAGACCTTGCGTGAAGAGACGGCTTAAGATGATGAGTGGCAGATTTATCGAATTTGTCTGATGGGGCGTTTTTTGAGGTTGCCTCTTTTAGTTTTGTCCATAACTCAGCGATCTTCTCATCGCTTTTTCTTAACTTGTCAGAAAGTATAGAGCCAAGATTTCTGTATAGCTTAAGACAAATAATCGGCTCAGCATTCCTTAAAACCGCTTCATTAATTTCTAACAAATAACAGTCGCTGCCTGCTTTAGCAGTGGCAAAACGTGGAGAGTTGTCCATTATAGCCATTTCACCAAAACAATCGCCTTGTTTTATGGTTGCAAGAAGCATATCCCTATCT
>JYNY01000118.1 GCA_000954095.1 Candidatus Omnitrophus magneticus
GATGTGTTTAATGACGTTTACCGCGAGGGCAGATTCGTGGCCGAGTAGATATTTTTCTGGGGATTCGACTATGGCGTTAAACCATTTGAAGGAGTCGCTAGGGGATTTAAGCGCCCCGATGACCGTATCAATTTGTTCTTGCGGGATATTTTGTTTAGATAAAATCTCGCGGATTTCGCCTTCGCGCGTAAGTAATTTCTCCGCCCGGGTTTTGACAATATCTACAATGTCTTGGTTATCGGCGTGGATTTTATCGCTATCTTGTTCGATTGTTTTTCGTAAGGTGATTTCCTCTTTAGATAAAAATCCCGCTATAATATTGCCAGTTGGTAATTTTTCAGAGTCTAATAACTCTATTCCTCCAATAAAATTCCAAATACTATGCAGGCTTATTGTGGAGAATATAAACAATATTATTGGATATACAAAATATGGGAGTGGCGTAATGATAAATAGTGAGAATGGAATAAGTGAAAAAATAGTCGGTAGTATAAGCGTGTTAAATATTGTTACTATGCCCGGGATTAGGCTTTCTCTGATTGACACGTTTTGTATTTTTTCGCGTATATTAGTGCCGTCGAAATGGTCAAGCACGAATTTAATTCCAAAAATTATTTGCGGTATTATTGACCATAAAAATATATCATGCCAATCAAGTGTTCCGGTTAATAAAAATCCAATTGCGGATGACAAAGCGAGCGGCAATGCGCGGTATATGGTTTCTTCAAGAACTGGCGCTATGACAAGAGTCCGTATCATTCGTAGAAAATTATTTTTTTCAAATGACGGTGTCAAACGTTTTAGCCATTCGGTTAGAGCAGGTTGAATGGAAAGTTCACTCTTATTATCTTCATTTGTTTTTATAGAAAGCGGCTCTTCCTCTTTTTTATCTTCCATTACCGTGATATTGTTTTTACCATATTTATTTTTTGGATTCGTCTCCGATTGTTCTTTGGAAATTATTTTTTTACATTTTCTATTCGCGTGTTCTATCTCACCGCGCGATGTTATTTTAAATCTTTCTCCTTTATTTTTTCCTTCACAAATTTCTACATCGACCCATGAAATTTCTCCCTCTTTTTTCGGCTGGCCTGAAATGACTTTTAGTATTGGTCCGTCTCCAAACAATGTTTTATCTTTTAATAATTTTTCTATAAACCCATGCC
>JYNY01000113.1 GCA_000954095.1 Candidatus Omnitrophus magneticus
ATTGGATGGAACGATTTGATTATAAAGAAGCTGGACACGGGCTTCTTTTAATGGCCTTTTTGCAGAGAGTAATCAATGGAGGCGGCAGAATTGATCGTGAAATGGCGGTTGGCCGAGGACGAACAGATTTAACCATTGAATTCGCCGGCGAAACATTTGTTTTGGAACTAAAATTAAAAAGAGACAGCGATAGTAAAGAAGATGGCCTCGACCAAATTTCACGATACCTAGACACACTCGGCATGACAAAAGGATATCTTATTTTATTTGAAATAAAACCTTCCAGTATTATTCCATGGGAAACACGCGTTAAATGGGAAGATGTTACTCATCAGAATAAAAAAATTACTATAGTGGAAATGTAATGCCATATGGCGCGCGCTATTTTTATAAAAAAAAATATAGACAAGTTGCCGGCAATAAAAAAATCTAAAAATTTGGATTAAAAATACCTATCCAAAAATTTGGATATTTTAAAATATCCCCATGAAATAAAATTTCCTTTTGCGCGGGATACTAAAGATTCGCTGGCTATATAATCTATCATACCGAGACAACCTATGTAACCCAAACGCTGGCTCGGCAATTCTTCAGAAGTTCTAATTTGACACACGCCGAATTTAGCGGGTATTTTTGTAATTTGTTCTAATGGCTCCAAAATATCCTCATATAAACTAGCGTCGCCTGTCACAATAATTTCTTCGACATTAGGCCAAACAGAAATAGCTTTTAAATCTTCGGCAAAATTACGCAATACTTCACCCCTTATTCCTGTACGCGTTAAAAAATTAATAATTCCTGTTTCTATTATTTTTGTAAAAATTATTTTCTTTTTTTCAAAAATACTTACTTCCACTGAATCCGCGCACATATTGAGTATTGCTACTGTCTTCAGTGAATCAGTGTCGCTTAAAATCCTGTTGGCATATGCTATACCAGAAAAAATAATACCAAAAATATTACATCCGCTTAACGCGACGCATTTACTTATATTTCTTACAGCCGAGGAGTCTACTGCTAAAATATTCACATCCGCGGAGAGTTTTACCCCGTCTAAACCGACAGGATTGATAATCCCCTTTTCATTATCAACCGCGAATTCTTTTGTCAGCGTGTGTAAAACTTCTTTACCTTGCGGGAGCTTCACGAATGCCGCCATTTCAACGCATTTCTCAACATCTTTGGCTAAAACAGTCCTCCCATATTTTGAAAGAAGAATCATCCCGCGCGAAGGGGTTATTTCAACTGAACGAGGGCTCATCGCTACATACACATCTTTAATTTTCTCACCCGTAAGGTCTTTTAGACGGCTAATAGCCTCCGCTATAGAATCAGCGGCCTCTGCCAAATCCGTTATAACACCTCTATGAATCCCTTTAGATTTAATGATTACAAAAGAATCCGGAATAATAGTAGTACCTTTTTTATTCCAACCTACCGCGACTGCGGCTATATCCTGACATTTTAAATCCAATACCGCGAACATAAATTTTCTCCTAGCGCCGATTACGCCGTAACCTAACAAATTGTTAAACATCCACTCTGCGACCTAACTTTTCACAGACGAAACTTTTTTAGGTGAAATAACCGTTTCCTCGAACCTTAAATCAATATAATCAATATCTTTTAAATTTACTTTTGGATCAGAAGAAATTTCTTCAAATTTAACTAATTTAGACAAAAAATTATCTCTGCCTAATTTTAAAATAAAATCATCAAGTTTTACAAGAATGTTGCTCGTATTAGAAGCGTCAATATAATTAACCTTAAATCTTCCAGCTATTCCATTCGCTTTTAAAACACCGTATAAATTCAATGTTTGCGCAAGCGGCGCTGAATCTATTCTTTCGCCCGGCGGCGGATAATGCTGTAAATTTATACCAATAATACGCGGCAATTTTGATTTATCAATTTTATCATCATTTGCGAGGACCGTCCTGTCATCGTCTATCACAATATCATAATTCGCTTTAATTATAACGGACGGCTCTCTCTGTATAAAATTTATTTCTATCTTAGAAGGAAATACCCTTCTTACCTCTACTTTTTTAAGTTGTGAATATTCTTTTTTAACACTATCCGCCACCCAGTTTAAATCAACTAAAAAAATATTTTTAGAAACGCATAAATCTTTCATCTCCCGCTCAAGCTTAGATAACGCAACATTTCCGTTTGTATTGACACGAACATCCTTAATCGTAAAAAAGGGACTACTTGTAAAAAAATTCCATGCTTCGTAAGAAACAAAAACAATAACGCCCGCTAAAAATAAAAACAACAATAAAACAGCTAAATTCTTTTTCGTATTATTACGCGTATTTTTAGCCGATACTTTTTTTTTAGCTGTTTTACGCGCGCGCGGCATACTCTTGTTCCTTTTTTAGGATAATCCCGTATTTTGCAATAGGCCTTCGGCAAAATCCGGGATAATTTTTAAAACAATTAATCTCATGCGACTTATATGATTCCTGCCTAGCAAGGAGTGACACGTTGAAAACTAAAGTCCAGTATCCATGCTGATTTTAACATACACAGCCGTTCCAGTAACACAATTTTTTTAACTCGAATTTCTAAGTTCTCTTTTCTATTTGCCGCCAAAAATTTTGTTCCGTAAAATTTTGACGCGCGAAAACGACAAAGACAATTATCAACCGCTTAGTGAATACCAATATTCTGACGCGGCTTTTCAATTAAACCCGGGTTAAAAGCACTTGCCAAAATTCTAACACAAAGTTCAGTAAAATCAATCCCCCTTGCCTTGGCAGACATAGGAAGTAGACTACGTTCTGTAAGACCGGGAATTGTATTGACTTCCAAAACAAACGGCTCATTATCAGAATTTAATCTGATATCCACACGCGATACGCCTTCACAACCCAAAACTAAATGGGCTTTTTTTGCTAATTCCTGAATCTTGAAAGTCACATCATCTCCTAAACTAGGACACGGAATATATTCCGTGTCACGCGCCGCGTATTTAGCATTAAAATCATATACTCCACCGGCCGCTATAATTTCAACAATCGGCAAAGCTTCTCTTCCCAAAATCCCAACTGTAAGTTCTCTTCCGTCTATATAATCCTCAATTAAAATATTTTCGCTGCACTCTTCAGCTTTCGCGACAGCGCTTTTTAAATATTCTTTAGACTTGACCACTGAAAGACCAACACTTGAACCTTCTCTATGCGGCTTAACAACACAAGGATATTTAATTTTATTAAACGAAATATTTTTACTACTCTCCACAACATTCCATCCGGGTGTATTTATATTATTTTCTCTGAATTTAATTTTAGACTCAATTTTATCCATTGCTAAATGGGACGCCTCCGGTCCTGAGCCTGTATAAAGTATTTTTTTTTCTTCTAAAAGAGACTGAATTTTTCCATCCTCTCCAAATGCGCCGTGTAAAGCGATAAACGCTAAATTTATAGGAAACTTCTCAAGAAAACTCATAGATTCCTCTTTGATATCAATAAACACAACATTAAGGCCGAGTTTACTTAACGCGTTAAAAACCGCGTTTCCGCTTTTAAGGCTTACATCCCTTTCGCTAGAACATCCGCCCGAAAGAACCCCAATATTATAATTTTTTAATTTTTCAATGATTGTTTTCATTTTTTACCTTTTAATTTATTATCCACCCTAAAAAATATTTAACCCGGATTTTGCAATAGACTTCGAAAAAATGGCCTAAATTTTTGATAATACAAGGCTTGCGAGCAAAAATGACGAAAGCGTATTCTTTGCAATACGCTGAGGATATTTTTGCGAGCGTAACGGAGTAGTATCAAAAATGTAAAGACATTTTGCAAAAATCCTTTTCGGAATGACACGGTTGTAATGGCGTGGTAATACTTTCTCCGTCCCGCACGCTGTCTTTCACGTCACCAATAGCTTTTTCCACAACTTTATTGGAAACAACTTTAGAAACTATTTCTAACGCGGAAAGTATCGGCACACCGCTTTTTACTAATGTGCTTAAAGTGCGGCTAAATCTGGAAACAACAACTTTTCTTATTAAAATTCCATATACAGGTAATTTTAAAGATATTCTGTCTAAAGTTACCATACCTTTCGGGCTTCTCGCGTACATTTTAAAAAGTACGACCAACGCCACAATCACTACAATAATTGACAAAAACTGCTTCTGCAACAAATCGCTTACCATGATAAGAAACTGAGTGGGACCGGGCAATTTAGCCCCAAAACTAGCAAAAATATCTTTGAAAACAGGTATAACTTTTAAAATTAAAACTAACGTGATAATAAGCGCCATTGATGTAATTACCAAAGGATATATAAGAGCTGATTTTATTTTTTTCTGCAAGGCTGTTGTTTTTTCTATATAAGAAGCTATTCGGTCTAATATAAGTTCAAGAGTTCCGCTGGATTCTCCGGCGCGTATCATATTCACAAAAAACGGCCCGAAAACATTGACGTGTTTAAGCATAGCATCTGACAAACTTGAACCGGTATTAACCGAATCCCTCACGTTAACCAGAACTTCTTTAAATTTTGGATTCTCCATCTGATCCGATAAAATATCAAATGACGATACAACAGGAATACCGGCTTCTACCATTGTCGCTAACTGCCTTGAAACTACAACTATTTCTTCCACAGTAATTTTAGAAGAAAAGAGCGCTAATATTTTTTTACTCTCTTTAGATTCTTGAATATCCAAAACAGTTAATTCTTTAGACCGCAATAAATCTATTGAACTTTTCTTATCATTAGATTCAATACTGCCTTTTACTGTTTTGCCTGTTTTATCTTTTGATACATATGTGAATTTTGCCACGATTCTCCTAACCCAATCAAATGCCTCTATGGCGCCGCTAACAATAAACCTGAACCCCAAAAACTAAGTAGCCCTAAACACCTCTTCAATTGTCGTAAACCCATTAGCGCATGTTATTACGGCATTATCTCTAAGAGTCTTAAACCCTTTCTTTTTCAAATACGCTTTTATTTCTTCTTCCTCAACTTTAAACGCTATCATATCTTTTATTTCAGTATCGATTAAAAGAGCCTCCATTACCGCGAGCCTGCCTAAATATCCAGTATTACCGCACCGGACGCATCCTTTCCCTTTTGAAAAATTCTGCGCGGTTTTTATTTCAGGATATTTACTTTCCAAATCATCAATAACTTTTTTATCAATATCTGCCTTCACCTTGCAATGCGGACAAATCTTTTTTAAAAGCCTTTGCGCTGTTGACAAAATAAGGCTGGATGCTATAAGAAACGGTTCAATCCCCATATTAACTAACCGGGTTATAGACCCCACAGAATCATTTGTATGTAGCGTGCTTAACACTTTATGCCCTGTAAGCGCGGATTTTATGGCTATATCAGCTGTTTCCTGATCTCTTATTTCTCCTATCAATATGATGTCAGGACTCTGCCGCAATAAAGATCTTAATCCGCTTGCAAAAGTTAATCCTATCTCCTGCCGTACAGCAGTTTGAGTTATACCTAAAAGCTGATACTCAACAGGGTCTTCCACTGTAACAATATTACGCTCAGGAATATTCAATTTATTAAGTATTGAATATAATGTTGTTGATTTCCCGCTTCCTGTCGGGCCTGTGACAAGTATTATCCCGTAAGGTTTTTCCATAGCTGTATTAAAAATACTTAATGTTTCCGGCAAAAAACCTAAAGACTCAAGGCCGATACTTAAAGAATTTTTATCAAGAACACGAAGTACTATTTTATTGCCCCAAATCGTCGGCAGTACAGACACTCTAAAATCCACTTCACGTTCTTCTATTTTTATTCTGAATCTTCCATCCTGCGGAAGCCTTGTCTCAGTAATATCAAGATTAGACATTATTTTAATACGCGCTATCAAGGCGTTTTGATTTTTTTTAGGCAAATCAAATACTGAAACTAATCCGCCGTCAATACGATATCTTACCTGTAACGATTTTTCCATAGGTTCGATATGAATATCACTCGCGCGTCTTTTTATAGCTTCTTTTATGATAACAGTAACCATTTTTACTATAGGCGCGGTGTTGCTGGATTCTAGCGTGTCTCCTGATTGTTTATCTTCGCATCTTTCTACAATCTCCACATCTCCTGAATCCATATATTCTTCATTTTCAGCGGGTTTCTCTACCACAATTTCCGCGTTTGATTTTGTATTCAAAAAATTACCTATAGCGCGTTTGCTTGAAACCGCGATATTTATCTCATATCCCGTAACCGACTTAACGTCATCTATTACAAAAATATCTGTAGGATCGGAAAGGACAATAGTTAAAACATTACCCAAAAGAGATACTGCCGCGACATTATATTGTTTTGCCATTTTTTCAGGTATAATCTGAATAGTTTTTTCATCTACTTTAATACGAGCAAGGTCAATAGCGGGGATATCAAGCTCTTCCGCTAAAATAGCCACAAATTCCCATTCCGGAACTAAAGAACTATCTATCATTGTTTTTATCAAATTTCTTTTATAACTACTTTTATTGTCATACGCGGTAAATCTTTTTATTTCATCCATACCGGCAAATCCGCGTTTCACAATAGCGTCTATTATTTTTTTTTCAAAATCTAATTCCACAATAAATTATTCTCCGTGTTAATATATAAATCCCATAAATTACGGCTTTTAAAGGGCGTATCATAAACTCTATTTTTTATTTTCACTTACCTATATGGAGCAAAAAAAAATTTATAAAACAAAAAATCATAGTTGTACCGCAACCGTTTAGTCTAAAAATAATAAAAAAAATATTACGTATTCTTTTTAGAACTTAGTGGCGCCGCGGTATATGCTAAAACTTCTTCAAGCGAAGTTATGCCGCTAAGAACATTTTGAATACCGCTTTCTCTCATTGTAATCATACCTTCTCCCCTAGCGCACAATTCAATTTCAGTTTCGCTGGCCTTTTTAAATATCAATGTTTTTATTGCCGGGGTAATCCCTAGGCACTCCGCGATAACGATTCTCCCCTTATATCCTGTTCCTAGGCATTTTTCACAACCTTTCGGTCTGTAAATTATAGGGATAGAATCTCCATTATTTATCTTATGTGTTTTAGCTAATTCCATAGAAGGAGTATAAGATACTTTACAACTGTCGCACAATTTGCGTACCAACCGCTGAGCAACAATAAGTAAAACACTGGAATTTATAAGAAACGGCTCAACCCCCATATTAAGAAGCCTTACTATTGTCGCGCTCGCGGTATTAGTATGCAATGTGCTCAATACAAGATGGCCTGTTAAAGCGGCTTTCACCGCTATATCAACTGTTTCAAAATCTCTTATTTCTCCGATCATTATAACGTCCGGGTCCTGCCGCAAAATAGACCTAAGAGCCGCCGCGAACGTTAATTTTATACCTTCATTGATAAGAACCTGATTTATCCCTTTAAATTCATATTCAACCGGATCTTCTACTGTAACTAAATTTTTTGACGGGTTGTCTATATATTTCAAAATAGAATATAATGTTGTAGTTTTCCCTGAACCGGTCGGCCCGCACGCAAGGATAAGGCCGTGCGGATGAGCGCTAGCGGAACATATGACCTCTAAATCCAAAGAACTAAACCCTAATCTTTTTATATCAACTCCGCCCGCTGTCTTATCCAAAACACGCAAAGTCGCTTTTTCGCCCAAAACAGACGGTATTATAGAAAGCCTAAAATCAACAAACCTGTCTTCCACCCTAATTTTAAACCTTCCATCCTGAGGGAGTCTTCTTTCCGCGATATCAAGATTAGCCATAACCTTTAAACGAGAAATAACAGCCGCGTGATATTTTTTGGGAGGCAGTTGCTTACTCCTCAATATCCCATCAATCCTATACCTTACGCGAAAATTAGATTCCAACGGTTCCACAAAAATATCACTCGCGCGTTCAAGAACAGCTTGCCGCAAAATAGTGTTCGTCAATTTCACGACAGGAGTTTCTGCTATTATTTTTAATATTTCTTCGCCTTTTACGCCATCATCCTCATTTTTACTTTCTACCATTTCGAGATTACTCGTATCCATTTTTTCAACAATAGAACTTATTTCATCATTGATGGAACGTTCATAATATTTTATTAAAGCTTCTTTAACATCTGCACTATCCGCCAAAACACATGTAATCATACATTTTGTGACAGCCTTAATGTCATCCAACGCGATAATATCAGATGGATCGACTTTTGCCACTGTTAAAATATTTCCTAATTTTGAAACAGGAATTACCTCATACGCGTAAGCTACTCTTTTGGGCACCATCGCGATTGTTTCAGGAGAAATTTTAATCCGCGAAATATCTAAAACAGCTAATCCTGAAATTTCACTCAACATGCCAAGCGCCTGTTCCTTATCAAGAATATTAGTCTTATATAAATAATCTAACAGTTCCTTAATATTCTTCGCCCCGGATAAAACAGAATCCGGCACTTGTTCGGTTATATATCCATTCTCTTTAAGAGTATTTAAAAATTTATTTTTTAAAGATTGTTCTGTCATTATTTATTCCTGACATCCGCGTATACTTTATCTATCGCTGTTTTTATCGCGGTCATAACAGCTAAAAATACTTGAACTTTTTTTTGAGTTATAATCCCAATTTCATCTATAGCTTTATTATTCATTGGATTCGCCATAGCTACCATAAAAACATTCCCGATAACATCCATTGGCAGAACGCCAAACTCCCTAGCCTTATCTTCCGAAAGCAATTTAACCGCCAGCGGATTTACATCATAATTTTCAACTGAAATAAATGGAAATCCGTATTGCGCGGCAATAGCTTGAGAAATATCTAATTCTGAAACATGTCCCTTTTTAATCAAAATTTCTCCAACAAGGCCGCCGGACACTGCCTGTTCTTGTAAAGCGTCTTCAAGCATCTGTTTTGATATCGCGCCCTGTCTTATTAAAATTTCTCCAAGTTTTTCTTCTATACGTTTTTTCATAAGTACCGTCATAATACCCTTTCTTTTTTAACCTAAAAAACACAGTTGCCTTGGGCAATTGTATTTTTTGGGTTTAATATATTTTTTATCCCAACATTTTTAAAAGTTCCTCTTCATCCATACTTAGAGATAACGCATTTTCACGCGATATTATTTTATTTTTAAATAATTCCGCGAGCGACTGATTCATGGTGCACATCCCGCATTTTTGAGAAGTCTGAAGAGTAGAATATATCTGATGAACCCTGTTATCGCGTATCATATTTCTTACCGGAGAATTAACCATCAAAATCTCATGCGCGAGTACGCGGCCATGCCCGTCAGAACGAGGAATAAGCTGTTGAGAAATAACCCCTACAAGAACAAAAGAAACCTGTGTTCTCACCTGCGACTGCTGATGCGCGGGAAAAACATCAATAATTCTATTGATAGTCTGAACGCTGTCAGACGTATGCAATGTCCCTAAAACAAGATGGCCTGTATCAGCTATAATAAGAGCCGCTTGTATAGTTTCCAAATCACGCAATTCTCCTATCAAAATAACATCAGGAGCTTCCCTTAAAACATGTTTAAGCGCCACTTCAAAAGATTTCGTATCAGGCCCCACTTCCCTCTGATTTATAAGAGCCTTTTTATTGCGGTGTATAAATTCAATCGGATCTTCTATTGTCATGATATGACAACTGCGTGTAGTGTTTATCTCGTTAACTATCGCGGCTAAAGTGGTTGATTTTCCGCTTCCTGTGGCGCCTGTAACTAGCACAAGCCCTTTATGACATGAACAGAATTTTTTCATAGCATCTTCTGGAAGCCCGCAATCTTTTAAATTTTTTAATTCAAATGGGATAAGCCTGACTACAAGCCCTATATATCCCTGCTGAAAAAATAAATTTCCGCGGTAGCGGGCCGCGCCTTCAATCGAAAAAGAAAAATCTAATTCCTTCGTATCTTCAAACTTTTTTATTTGCGCCTCATCTATCAGACTATACGCCATTTTTTTTATTTCATCTCCCGTCAACACTTTTCCATACGCCGTAAGAGTATCATTGATGCGTAAAAAAAGCGTTGACCCCGCGGTCAAATATAAATCAGAAGCACCAACCTTAATCATATTAACCAAATGTTCTTTTAAATAATCATTCATTATTCCCTCTTCTTATTATTATAATTCTTTTTATAAAAAATAAATAACTCCCCCCGCATATATTTGAAGATACATGGGAAATCGCATAAAGTCAAAAAAGAGGTTAACACCGAATTGACTCAAGTTAAACCCAATCCTGTCCGATAAAACTATTTCACCAAAAAACTAGTTGAAATTCCTTAATTTTAAAATCAGAAATTCTGGCTGGTGTTGCGCTTAACAGATCTATCAATGTCAACCTTGATAATAATGCTTCTTTTATTATCCTATGCAAATAAAATAACGATTTTTCATATTTAGATTGGTATTTTATATATGTCAAAAGTAAATAATATATCATCGCTATCCAGACTTGACTCATCACCGCATTTTTACTTGTTCCCAAAAATGTTTTTATTTGTAAATTCTGTTTTATCCATCTAAAAAATATTTCTATTTGCCATCTTGTTTTATATATTTGTACGATCGTTTTAGCTGACAGTTTAAAATTGTTGGTAACAATACTAACTACTTCGTCACTTTTTTCATCTAAAAATCTTATCATTCTTAAATTCTTTTCATATTTTTTATTTTCTAGTTTTATTTTTTCATCAGACAATATCCCGTCTTTCATTGCCTCTAGATGCTGTCCGAGAACTGTATATTTTAGATTGTTTTTTAATTTAGTCACAAAATAACTCTTAGAAAAGTCAATATTACTCCATAGTTCAAGGTCTGTATACGCACGGTCAAAACAATATATGCTGTCCGGTTTAATATTTAATTTATCCTTAGCTATTCTTATATCAGAAATATTCCCTTCAGTTATCACTG
>JYNY01000114.1 GCA_000954095.1 Candidatus Omnitrophus magneticus
AAAACTGCTCAGATTTTTTTTTATACCACTCGTTTTCCACTCGTAGTTTTCCGATTTCGCAATATAGCTCATTTACTAATACGTTCTTTTCTTTATCTATCGGTACTGGTTTTGTTTTAAAAATCTCGACTAATCCCTCTATTGCCCGTTTTCGCCATCGAGTTAATTGTGTCGGATGAACTTCATATTCGCTTGAGAGCTCTGCCATTGTTTTATTTGTTTTTAACGTCGCTAACGCCACTTTTGCCATAAATTCAGCACTGTGTTTTTTCTTCATTCTGGACCCCCTTTTTCTTTTATTTTACCATCTATCCTATCCCCTGCATCTGGTCCAGTTTTTCCCGACCATTATACTTTTTCCTTTTAGAGAACTAAACTTTTTTTTACGTGTTTTATGAGCGCGAGGTAAAAGAGAGATAAGTTTGTTTCGTTGAGAGATATTATTGATAGAATAAATATATTGATAAATAGCTTTGTGAGAGACATGGATATGAGGAATTTTTTTTTAAGTCTGCCTGAAATTTGTTCAGAAGACCAAGCCTGTTTTAATTTTTTTTGATATATCTAAGAAGAATAATGTTATTAAATTTAGAGATTCTGACAGAGCGGGATTTACGCAAATTAGATTTAGATTGAACGATAGAAGAAACGTATTTTTTATATTGAGATAAATTACGCCGTAATTCTCTGAAAATAGTAGCAGGATGAAATTTAATAATAGAAGCATTTTTTCTAGTGTATAACCCTTTCGGACTAAAACATTAATTTTATTTCTGTCGGATTGATTTAAATGACGGAAAGAACGTTTTTTTTGATACTCATAGAGCTCCTTTTGATTTTTGAGTATCAAAAATTTATAACAATTTTAAAATAAAAGGGTAAAAAATATTTATTATAAACTAGTATTTTTTGCATTCGCAACTTGAACTAGATGGGTTTATTTTCCAATACAAAATTCAGAAAAAATTTTATCTAAAATACTGTCATCAACTATTTCTCCAGTGATAAGGCCTAATTCATACAGCGCTGAATTTAAATCAGACGCTATTAACTCAAGATTAAATCCTTCGTTTATTGTTTTATCGGCGTTATTCATAGATATTAAAGCATTTTCCAAACATTCTTTATGCCGGACGCGCGCGATAATACTGGCATGACCTTTGTCAAATGTATTTCCGGCAATCATCTTAAAAACAATCTCTTCCAAATTTTCTATACCTTTTCCGGTTAAAGAAGAAACTTCACACGCGTCCGGCATATTAAATTCTTTTTTTACCAATTCCTCGTTAATTTTAAGAGGCATATCTATCTTATTTAAAATAATAACTTTATTTTTATTTTTTATTGTTTCGAAAATGAGCCTGTCTTCCTGAGAAATTACGGCGCCAGCGTCAAGCACGAAAAGCGCTATATCCGCTGAATCTATTTTTTGTTTTGTCCGTTTAATACTTTCTATTTCAATAGCATCGGATGTTTCCATTATCCCCGCGGTATCATAAAGCCGTACTGATATACCTTTTATGTTTAAAGCGTCTTCAACAACATCTCTCGTAGTTCCAGCGCGTTCCGCGACTATAACTCTTTCATGGCGTAGTAAGGCGTTCATTAAGCTTGATTTTCCGACATTAGGCCTTCCGCAAATTACTGCCTTAACCCCTCTTTTTATCATCATGCCTTTGGAGCCGGATGCAAGCATATCTTTTATTTTATTCCGCGCGGTTTTTATCTTACCTGTTATTCGTGACTGTTCACTAAACTCGACATCTTCTTCAGTAAAATCTATGGATAATTCTATTTCCGCGAGAATATTAATAATAAGTTCACGAATTTCTCTGATGTCTCGAGAAAGTTTTCCCTGAAGATTCTCCATTGCCATCCGCGAACAAATTTCTGACTCAGATTTTATAATATCAATAACCGCTTCAGCCTGCGATAAATCTATTCTACCGTTTAGAAAAGCGCGTTTAGTAAATTCTCCGGGTTCGGCAAGACGCGCTCCGCTAGAAATACAAACATCTAAAACCATTTGAACTATTAGGGCTCCACCGTGGCAATTTATCTCGACAATATTTTCTTTTGTGTATGTTTTAGGCGCGCGCATTACAGATAATAAAACTTCGTCTATAATTTCTCCTTTAGCAATATCTTTAATATATCCAAAATGTATTGTTCCTGTTTTATATGAAAAAATATCAGAAGAATTTTTACTAAAAAATATTTTTGAAACTACGGCGAACGCGTCATTACCGCTTAAACGGACAATTCCAATACCGCCTTCTCCTAACGGAGTGGATATAGCAGCTATAGTGTCATTTTTTTTATTCATAAAATATAATCCAAAATTTTTACAAGGAAAGATTTAATTAGGTTCGGTTTTTATCGCGCGGAAAATTTAAGCTTATACTTTTCATAAATTTGTTTGTATAAATCACTGTATGGTTTCAATATAGCGGCTTTTTCAAGTTCAGAAAGGATTTGTTCACGAGTAATAATATTAGGGAGCTCGGGCGCCATGTAGCTTAGCGTAAGCCCGTAATTCATATGCCCTTCAGGCCATGATGGGCATATGTCTATAATCTTTTTAGTTTCCGCGAGCATTTCTTTACAAATTTTTATTTTAGCGGTTTTTTTTTCAGTATTATTTTTTTCAGAATAAATACCCTTAAGATTATTGAGCAGAATGTCGTATTTTTTTTGATAATATTCAATACGGTCTTTTTCAAGAAAAATAGCGGCATCTGCAAATTTTCCAGACAAATCAGATTTACTATTTTTCTCCACGCAGATAAGGCTAATACTATACAGCCTGTCACTTGAAAAAACAGAAAGAATTCCAATCAAAATTAAAAAAGAAAATACGCTAATCCCTATCCATAAAAAATAGTCACTATTGTTTTTATTGTGGCTCATAAAATTATAGTTACTCAGCATTTTACTTTGCGAAATGTTTCAACAGGATAAATCCACCGAATAAAAGAACAACAAAAAGAATAGAAAAAATATCAAAATATTTTTCTATTGAGTCTGATATCTTTTTACCAAAAACTCTCAATAAACCTGCTACAAGAAAAAATCTACCCGCCCTTCCTATAATTGACGCTACTATTAAAGTGACAATAGAAATTTTGAATAAACCTGCCGCGATTGTTATAACTTTATAAGGAATCGGAGTGAACGCCGCTGTAAAAACCGTCAAAAAAGCGTTCTCAACGTATTTTTGCCCTACAAGGTTCATCATCGGGCCTAAATGGTAAGTTTCAACAATAAGTTTCCCTATAGTTTCATATAAACTCCATCCGATAAAATATCCAAAACACGCGCCAAGCACTGAACCTAATGTGCATATGAAAGCGTAAAACGCCCATTTTTTCTTTTCAGATATAGTCATCGCAATTAACAAAACATCAGGAGGAATCGGGAAAAAAGAACTTTCAATAAAAGCTATTCCGAATAATGTGTAAGAGGCGTGTTTTGTTTTTGCCCAGTGAATTGTCCAATCATACAAAGCCCTAAAACATTTAATAGGAAAAGTAACAATATTTTTTAAAAAAATCAGCATTTTTCTCCTTAAATAGAAAAATAACACAAAATTTTATTACTATAAATTTTGGCGGAGGAGGTAGGATTTGAACCCACGGTGCCCGAAGGCACAACGGTTTTCAAGACCGCCGCATTAAACCGCTCTGCCACTCCTCCGCGCGAGAACTTTCGATATGCCGCAAATAGTATACTTTAATTGCCCGCAAATTGGCAAGTTTCTAAAAATATTTCGTCAAACTAATTTAGAAATATCAACTTTCTTTTAACCCCATTCTGTCATGTTTAAATTTGCCGTAAGCAACTATCCGTAACCCATAGAAATCCCGCCAAAAAAAAAATAAAAAAATGAGCGGTTAGTTAACCGCTCATTTTTTTTCATTAGTATACTATAACCTACACACTATCCGATAGCTTTACTCCCCGTTTCTCCTGTCCTTATACGAATACATTGTTCTATATCAAGAACAAAAATTTTACCGTCGCCAATTTCACCAGTTTTACCGCCTTTAATGATCGCATTAATTGTATGTTCCACAAAATTATCATTCACCGCTATTTCAAGTCGTACTTTTCTTAAAAGATTTCCCATCTCTTTTACGCCGCGATAAATCTCTGTTGTGCCCTTTTGACGGCCATGTCCCATAACTTCGCTAACTGTAATAAGATTAACTTCAGCTTGATACAACGCATCTTTTACTTCTTCAAGACGTTCAGGTTTAATAATAGCAATAATTAATTTCATATCAACACCTCTCTTTTTTTATTATTTTTTTTATTCAAGCATAGTATACGCGCCCTCGTGATGTTGCGACAAATCAAGACCTGTCGCTTCTTCACGTTTAGATACCCTAACCCCGCCTGTGGCAATATCTATAACTTTCAAAATCAAAAAAGTAACTATAAAAGAATAAACTAAAGTAACAATAACAGCGATAAGCTGTGTAAAAAATAAAGAAGGATTACCAAAAAACAAACCGTCCGCGCCAGCGGGATTTACAGCTTTACTCGCGAAAAGTCCTGTTGCTAAAGCGCCCCATATTCCACCTACTCCATGAACACCAAACGCATCAAGCGAATCATCATATCCAAAAAAAGGTTTTATTAAAGATACTGAAACAAAACAAAAAACACTTACTAAAAGCCCTATGATAATAGCCGGAATAACACTAACAAATCCAGCGGCAGGCGTAATCGCGACAAGGCCCGCGACCGCTCCGGTAATAGTTCCGAGAACAGTAGGCCTTCCGTTTACTATCCATTCAATAACAGCCCAGCTAAGCCCCGCGCTTGATGCCGCGATATGAGTTACTACAAAAGCATTAACAGCTAAACCATTAGCGCCTAATGCGCTACCAGCGTTAAATCCATACCATCCTATCCATAAAAGTCCCGCACCGATAATCGAAAACGGCAAATTATGAGGAGGCGTCGGCCTATTATTATAAAATCTTCTTTTACCTAAAACTATAGCGGCTACTAACGCGGCTATACCGGCATTTATGTGAACTACTGTTCCTCCCGCGAAATCTAAAGCGCCTAAATTACGAATCCACCCGCCTACCGCCCAAACCCAATGAGCAACAGGAGCGTAAACAAGAAATGCCCAAAAAACTATAAATATTAAAAATGATGAAAACTTCATTCTTTCCACAAATGCCCCTATAATCAATGCAGGTGTAATAACCGCAAACATCCCTTGAAAAATCATAAAAAGCTGATGAGGAATAGTAGCTGAATAATCCGCGTAAGGTAAAAGTCCTACATTAGCAAGGCCAAGCCATTTCAAACTGCCGATAAAAGCATTCCCGGGAGCAAATGACAAGCTATATCCAATTAATACCCATTGAAGACTAATAACGCACATTGCTATAAAACACTGCATAAAAATACTTAAAACATTTTTACGCCGGACTAATCCTCCATAAAAAAGAGCTAGTCCCGGAATAGTCATAAACGCGACAAGCGCGCTTGAAATAAGAAGCCATGCGGTGTCTCCTGTATCAATAGCTAACGGAGCACCTTCAGCTAAGGCATGTTTAGCTATTCCAAATGCCGAGACTATTACTGCACAAAATAAAATAAAAAATTTTCTTTTCATTGTTCCCTCCTAGTTTAAATATCGTTGTTTAAAAACATAAACACACTATGCGCCGCCTTAGGGGATCCGACCATAGACGGAGCTACAAACAGAAAAAAAGGCCGTTCTAAAAGACATCACTGTCTCTAGAACGGCCTCTAGAAAATCTTCCTGCCGAATTAACTTATAACCAATCAATGGTCATAACACATGACATAAAAACAAAAAATCCGTCAATTTAAACCTACTAAACTGACGGACTTCTTTGTATGCGTAAAGCATCTTCACTTTACAAAATCTATTTTACAACATTTCAAACAATTTGTCAACATTGATAATAAAAACTATAGCTGAACATAAATAAAGAATAGCAATCTTTTCGAGAGCCCCTGCAAATTGTAATCACTAAGCGGTTGGTAATAAACCTTTATGTGTCCTTTGCCCCCATCTTACCATTCCCTCGGAAAGCGTGAATCCATAAGTGTCTCAGTTAACAAACTGTCATTTCGGAATTTGCCGTAGGCAAATATCCGAAATCCATGGAAGTCTCGATTAGAAATCTAATCTTTATTTTAGATTTTAAAAAATTATTTTTCTGAAATCTTATCCCACCTGTATGGATTCCTGCTTGCGCAGGAATGACAGAATGGAAAACGAGAATGACTAGGACAATTATCAAGCGCTTAGTGAATACTTTTATTTTATATATGTTGGGTATTTCTTAATATTTTTTAACTTTTTCAATCAGCATGAGACATTCTAAAACATTGACAACAGCATTATTTATATGATAGATTATTATAAATTTTTTTTAGAAATATTACTATTTTTTAACAAAGGAATTATATGCCACAAATAAAATCAGCGTTTAAAAGTTTAAAACAAGCCAAAAAAAGACATATACAAAATAAGGCGAAGATATCAGAAATTAGAACCTTAACAAAAAAGGTAAACGAATTGATAGTTTCAAACAGCAATAAAGAAGAGGCCGAAAAATTGTTAAGAAAATTGGAATCAAAACTTGATAGGGCGGCTAAGACGAAAATAATTAAAAAACAAAATGCTTCCAGAAAAATTTCAAGGCTTAGAACCAGATTTTCTAAGACGCTTAAAGCTACGTAATTTACTATATTTAAAAAAGCGGAACTTTTTTAAAGTTCCGCTTTTTTTATGAAATAACTATAATAATCCCAAAAACTACAGTTTTTGGGATTATAGTTTTCCAGCCCAATTCGCCGCGATAAACATTTCCAACGCTAATTCAGGTGTTTTTACTCCGGTTTTTAATTCTCTATCAGATTCAAATAATAATTTCAATAAAGAAAAGAGTCTAGTAATAGAATATTTTTGACTTTGTTGTGACAGTATTCTTATGTATGACGTGGAATATTTGAGTTCAAACGCTATATTATTTAAAGTAATACCTTTATATAGAAGAAGTTTTATATTGGATAGAGTTTTAAAATACCATGCAAGGTAACCTATAATTTCTGTGGGATGTTTACGTTCAATAAATATAAGTTCATGTGTAATTTTGAAGGCTTTTTTCGCGTCTTTATTGTTTATCGCGTCCGCTAGTTTAAACACAGATTCAGTAATACTGGAGCCTGTAAGTTTTTCTATAATACTTCTAGTGATTGTTTCGTTACTACCATACATAAAACTCGCTAGTTTTTCCAGCTCAAGTTTAATGCTATAAGTATCTGTGCCTTTTAATTCAATCAGTAATTCAATAGCATCATCAGAAATAGTTAACCTTTCATTTTTTAAAAAAGCGTGTATCCATTTTTCTAGATTTTTTGGGGCGGGTTGAGAGGCCTCTATAATTTCGCAAACAGTAGATAATTTTTTATATTTAGCTGTTTTTTTTAAAGGTTCATCCGAGGAAAGAATTATAATAGTAGTTGGTAAAGGCTTTTCAAGATAGGATATAATTTGGTCGAACGCAGAATCATCTATATCTTCTAGTAAAATGAGGACAACTCTTTTTTCTGATAAAAATGGAAGAGTTTCTATGGAGTTTTTTATAGATGTGATATCCGTGAGGGGGTGTTCCGAGTAATTAAAATCTTTATATTCAGATGATAAAAATTTTTCTTTTAATATTTTTATTTCGCGCGCGCGCAAAAATTTATCGTCGCCTATGACTAAAAAATTTTGTTTCATCAAAAAGTCTCACCAATTCTCGACAACACGTTCTACTATCCTTTGAGATAAATCTTTAACAGCTGTATTTAAGGCTTGAGATTCTGTTTTTGAATTTGTTCCGGATAAAGAATAGTTTGTATATCCCATAAAATGTTTTTCAGTCCAAATAAGTTCACCGGTTTTATTATTGTATAATTCAAGATTAACGTAGATTTCAAATCGGTATTCTTCCACATCATTATTTTTTCCGTAGCTTAATGGGGATTGTCTAAAATCAACCAATTCGCCTTTAAGAAGAAGTGTGGCTTCTTTTTGGTTTGATAATTCTAAATGTCTGTCAAAAATAAACGCGTCCAACACGCCTCTTGTTATAGAAATTTCAAGCCCCGGCCTATAAGAATAATTAGCTCTTCTATCTGTAATATCTTTCGCGGGATTAATTTTATTAGTAAAGTTTTCAACATATATTGAAGTCATGCCTTTAGGCAAAAGAGCCGCGGAACTATAGCCGCATCCGGTAAAACATAAACTAGATAATGCCAAAAATATTAAAGAACAAACATATTTATTTAAGCGCGTATTTTGATAACAAACGGTAATCATAAGTTATGACTTAACTCCTTTTTTATATTAAAATTTTAGTGTTATTTGTCTCTGATTAATGAGATTTTTTGGTTTTAGATTCATAAAATTTTATTTTATTTTCAGCTATTTTAGCGCTTTGGGTTTCAGGATATTTATCAATAATGTTTTGGCAATATACTGCCGCGCTACTATATTTCCCCTGTTTTTCATAAAAAGATACTATTTTTAACATGCTTTCGGCTTTTCTGTTTCGTAGTACTGTAATAGCTTTATCCGCTTCATTAGCTAATTTTGGCATAGGTGTTGTTTGAGAAATTTTTTCAAATTGATTTAATGCTTCCACGGTGTTTCCTTGATCATATTCAGGGTCAAGAGATGCTTCATAGGCGGTATAGGCTAATTGATAACGCGCTTCACCGGCTAAACTACTGTTAGGATAATCTGTTATCAATCGGTTATAAGCGTCCATAGCTTCTTTATATCTTCTTGATCTTTTGTAACATTCAGCCATTTTAGATAAAGCCTTGTCAGAGTATTCTCCAAACGCGCTGTTGTCTAAAATGCTTTTATAAATAGTTATTGCTCTTTCTAAATCAATGTTTAATTCTAAAGACATTAGTTTTGGAGAGCCTTTTTCTTGAAAGATGTTGGCAATATTATATTCTTGTTCTATTATTTCATTTAAACGTTTAGTATAAGGATATTTTTCTATTGTAGATTGATAATTTTGGTAGGCGAAATAATATTTTCCCGCTTCTTGGTATGATCTGGCCGCGTAATATTGAGCTTCCGGGGCAATATCGGAATCTTTGTAGAACTCGGTCAGCCGTACAAATTCTTCAGCGGCTCTTATAAAATCTTTGTTGTTAAAAAAAGACATACCATAGTCAAATTGTTCTCTAGGCGTATCTTTTACAACGTATTTAGGATTAATTAATTTTTTTGTTTTTGGCGACCAAAGCCAAAAAGCCGAAGCATTTTCAGAAGATAATATAAGTACAACTAAAATTGCCACGGCAATAAAAAAAACGCGAGAAACGAAACGGTCTCTATTTAACACCATCATAAATGCACCCACCACCAAATATATTTTTGAGAATTCACCTTTTAAATTATTTCTTTTCTGTTGGCGTTGTCCCCTCGTTATTATATAACGAGACGCTGTCCACATATTCAGATAATAGCGCTTTATCTTTTTTTGAAATTTCTAAAAATTGATTTCCAACTTCGTAATCATCGCTAGAGCCGGCTTTACGAATCCAAGCTACTTTTGAAATTGCTCTTATGGGTTTATTAAGCATTGGCAGGTCTATTTCTAAAATAAGTCTAGATGCCATTGAGATGAATTCATTTGTTCTGAAATGAATTCCGCCTGTGCTTATGTTTTTGCTTAAAGACCCACACCCTTCACTGCTTTCCCCGCCGTGCAATTTTTTGTACCTTATAGGCACATGGGTTTTAATGCGCGGCATTTTTCGTTGCTCTGTCATTCCCTTAATCTTGTCATTCATTTTTACTGCCCTCCATCTTTATATTTATTTTTAATATTTTAACATAAAATATTATAATACATTTTTATTTTCTTTAAATACGTTTTTTCGTGAACTCAAATTGTATATGAATATCAAAGTTTGTTTAACAGTAATAACATTATATCATAAAAATGTATTATAACACAATAAGAAAAAACAACATTTTTTCTTCCTAACCGAGTCTTGTTTTAGAGACATTTTAACGACGGACTATTGCAAAATACGGGATTATGTTCCTTTACCAAAAATCATTACAGGAATTGTTCGTAATATTATTTTTATGTTTAATACTAAAGAACGTTTTGTTATATAAAGATAATCATATCTTAATTTATATTCTGGTTTTAAATCATAGGATTTTCTTACTTGCGCAAGGCCTGTTATGCCGGGTTTAACGCTAAGACGTATTCCACTAAGAACTTGATGTTGTCTAATGAAATGCAATCGTTCAGGCCTCGGTCCGACAAGGCTCATTTCTCCTTTAAGGACATTAATTATTTGAGGTAATTCGTCAATTCTTGTTTTTCGTAAAAGTTTTCCGATATTTGTAACGCGCGGGTCTCCCTGATACGTAAGCATAGGCCCTGTTGCTTGTTCCGCGCCTTCTCGCATTGTTCTGAATTTATAAATAGTAAAAACTTTGCCGTGTAATCCAAGCCTATTTTGTTTGTAAATCACAGGCCCTTTGGAAGTTATTTTTATGATAATCGCGATAATAAGGCATATAGGCGCAAAAACAATCAATAACGATAACGAAACTATTACATCCACCGCTCTTATAAGAAATTCTTCGAGTGAACTTAATGATGATAAGTAAACAGGCATAAGAAAATAAACCGGGAGTTCATTGTGTATTTTATGGTAAAGCAATTGTTCATAAAGTTCTTGCGAGATAGAAAGCCGTATGCCGAGGTCACGCGTTACTCCCATTAAAAGAAAAAGTGATCTTATGTCATTAATTTCGCTTGTCAAAACTATTTCATCTAAATCTTGTAGATCTTTAGATAACAAAAGTTTGTCTACTTCATGCGTGCCTGCGAATTGTATTCGTTCATAAATTCTATTAGCGGATTTGTAAAAAAAATATTTCAGAAAAGTAATGATTATTATATTGAAAACACAAGCCATTAGAAAAACGCCACTTGGAAAATTTCCCCATCGACCTCTAAAAATATATATAAAACACATACTTAATCCGGTGCCTAACAGGATTCCCCAAAAAACTTTGCGTAAGAGCGACCAGAAAGAGGTGAATCTTTTTGGTGAAAGGTCATATAAAAAGAATGAAAAAAAATGTATCGCCATAATATACGGAGCTGTTTCCAAATAAATTTGAAATGAAAAATGGTTATACCTTTCAGAAAATCTTACAAAGATAGCGATTAAAAAACCGCTGTTGACAAGAAGTATATCGATAATAAAAGATTTAATAATATGATACATTGCGGTGCCTTTAATTTATATTATATTACTGTTACCGTACTTTTTCCCACGCGCTTTTTTGTTTGTTGAAAATAAGTTTATAAATTCCGGCTAATGCCGCTAAATACACAACACAAAAATAGTAAGGAATATTAAAGAAAAACGGAATTGGTTTATTATTTTTTTCAAGAATATATCCGGTAAAAGCGGCCATATAGAAAGCGGCTTGCAGTAAAATCGTGATACTGTAAATCAAACCTTCACAAGAAATGCTGGCTATAAAAATTCCGCATAAAAAAAATGGGATAAACCAGCGAAGTATTTTATGAGAAATAATTTCAAACGCTATAAGCCATTTTTTTGCGTGAAAAGCTTCTTGTAAAAGTATAAAAGCGCTTTTCGCGCACCACGATATTATGCGTACTTTGCGTTTAAATTCATCTTTTGTTTTTACTGACGCTTTTTCATAAGAAATAGCTTCTTTTTCAAGAATAACGCCGTGTCCGTTAAGAGCGACTCTCACAGCGAGTTCAAAATCATCTCCGCGGTCAATCGTTATCGGAGAATATAATTCTTTTCTTATAGCGAAAATAGAACCATTAACGCCGAGTAGTGATAAAATTTTGCTTTCGCAGTGTTTTATTATTTGTTCATACTGCCAATATAAGCCTTCACTTTCGCCTATCGTAGTGTTGCCGGGATTTGTATATCTTAGTTGCCCTGAGACGCATCCTATTTTTTTGTCATAAAATTTTTCAACTATTTTTTTTACCGCGTTTTTATCATACATTCCGTTCGCGTCTGAAAAAATTATTATACTGCCTTTAGCCAAGGGGATGGTTCTATAAAGCGTTCCGGCCTTGCCTATTCTAGTGGTGAAGGCATAAAGTTTTACGCCGTCTTTTGCATATTTTTGGGTTATTTCATTCGTGGAATCTATTGATTCGGACGCGACGATAATTTCAAGTTTGTCTTTTGGGTAATTGAGTTCTAAACTATTTTTAATTTTTTCGGCAATGACGGTTTCTTCGTTATAAGCTGAAATAATAAGGCTCACTAAAGGATATTTGTTGGGATTATTTTTTGAAGGCGTTTCGTCTTGGCGTATAAAAAAAGAAAGAATAGATAGGATTAAAGGGTAACCCAGATAAGTATACAAAATAAAAAAGACGCAGATTATAAATAAACTTTTCATTTTGGGATAAGATATTTTATAAAACGTTTAGCTGATTTAAAAGTTCTTCTTAATTCCGTTGGGTGCGAGATTTGCTGGCAAAGTTTATAAAATAAATATTTCGGCCTTAAATAATATTTTCTGCGAGCGTAATCGCACCATTTTGTAATTTCTTCGGATGTCGCGTCAGGCATTCGCACGACGCTTTTATGATTTCCATCTATAGTAACATAATCCGAATAATTTTTGAAAGTAATAAGTCCTTCTTTTTTCGCGCGTTCAAAGTCAATTGTTCCGGGATAAACAATTAAAGGGAAAAATTGCATGGTGTCATCCATCATTTTAAGAGCTAAATTTAAATTTTCTTCTAAACTTTCGCGGGTGTCCCCATTATTTCCGGCCATAAAACAGCCGTGTACAAGAAGACCTGCTTTTCTGGCGTTTTGTGAAAATTCTAAATTCATTTCAGGAGTGGTTTGTTTTTTTATATTATCCAGAATTTTTTTATTCGCGCTTTCATACCCAACGATGAGAAGGGCGCATGACGCTTTTTTCATCCATACCATTGTTTCATATTTTAAATCCGCGCGAGCGTTGCAGTACCATTTTATTTTTATTTTTTTTTCAATTAAAATTTTGCAGAATTCAATGACTCTGGCTTGACTTCCGGTAAAGGTATCGTCTTCCAGCCCTATTTCTCTTATTTCAGGCATGTTTTTTGTAATCCATTCAAATTCATCCGCGATATTCCGCGCGCTTCGCATTCTGTATTTCCATCCGTGTATAGTTTGCGGATACACGCAGAACGTGCATCGCGCGGTACAGCCGCGTGATGTCATTATTTGAATTTCAGGATAATCGCTTGCCGCGAAAAAGTATTTTTTAGGGTCCAGATATTTTTTATAAATTTTGCTTACAAACGGGAGTTCATCTAAATCAGCGATGAGTTCTCTTTTTGCTGTTATAAAAATTTTTTCTTTAGAGCGGTACGCGAGTCCGGGAATAGTAGATAATAATTTTTTGAGAGAAGTGGGACTAGTACCTGTTTCGTGTGAATAAAAATTTTTAAGTTTCCCGGCCAAGTCTTTTAAAGTGTAGTCAGCTTCGCCTATAAAACAAGCATCAATATTTTTATTTAATCCTAGAGTTTCTTCAGGCAAGCTTGATGGATGGGTTCCCATTAGGGTTATAAAAGAGCCGGGCAATAAGTTTTTAATTTTATCCGCTATTTCCGCGTCGTTATAAATACTGGGAGTACTAGTGTCTATAACCACTAAACGGGGCTTAAAATCTTTTATTAATTCAAGAGTCTTTGCTAAATCATAGGAATACGCGGGGCTGTCTATGATAGTAATCGTGTGCCCTTCTTTTTCCGCTATCGCGGCCGCGTAAGATAGCCATATAGGATAATAAAGAGTTCCGCTTTTACTAATCGCGGGGCTTCTTGATTCTCTAGAAAACCTGCCGTATTCTGTTTTGAAAGGGGGATTTAAAAATAATATTTTCATAAAAAATTGTTTGTCTTAAAAATTAGGTATTACTTTGAAATTGAAAGATGAATTGACTAGGAGCGAATTCATAAAACATGCGGAAAGTATTTTAGCATAATTTTAATTTTTTTCACAATTTATAGATGATTTAGGGTTACGCGTTCTGATTAAGCCGTTCATAATTTTTATACGTAGTTTCTAATTTGTCAAAATCCATAGGAATAGCTTTTATGAAAATTATAAATTTATTTTTTCCATTCGGCTTTATTTCAAAAAAACTATATTTTTCTTTTTGGATTTCATGAAAATTGTATGATGAATGAGCGGCCGCGGATAATAATTCTATGATGTCTATATAACTATTATCAGGAACCGGGGCGGGTTTTACTATTTCATGGAAAAATATTTTTGTTTCTTTACTTGCAGAATTTTTTAAAGATTCAAAATTTTTATCCGTCAGTATAGCATGTTCCCCGATTATTATTATCTTAGATATGGGCAGTTTACTGGTATTTATTGCGGTTGTTATTTTTTTTGATAATTTTATTCCGTCTTCAAAAATTATTATAGTGTTCCCAAGATTTATTTTTGACAGGCAATTAATTAATGGACGCATTATTGAAATACGCTGTATCTCCGGTATCCAGCTAGTATCTACCGCTATAATTGAACAGGGTTGAATTTTGTTATCGGTATTTTTTTCGCGCGATTTTTTTTCTAAGGTTATTAGCGTGTATATAAATTCACTGAATTTTCTTTTTTCATCTATTAATGGAGATGCGGCTTCTTTTATTTCGGATAAATTTGATATTGAAGTTAGGGGAAGCGTAATTTCAGCTATAGTGCCTAATTTTTCAGGATATGAGGAGGGGCTTTTCCAAGTTATTTTTCCGCCATGAGCTTCAATAAGCGCGTTTATCCATGGAATACCGATACCGTCGTATCCTTTTAATCCGATAAGATTATATTTAGATATAAAATTAAAATTAAGTCTTTGATTGTTTATTAGCCCCGCTCCATTATCAGCTATGCGTATTATTACTTTATCATTTTTTGTTGTTATAATAATGCCGATACGTGCGGTTTCAATATTTTCAAAATCATGTTCGCCTGCCATCCTTTTCACGCAGGCATCGTTTGAATTTTTAATGAGTTCATATATAACAAAGCGTAGTGTCTGGTTTTTTGTGCTTTCTAACAATGAATTAAAAAATTCGGGTTCGCGTATATCAATTTTTTCAATTTTTTTTGTAGCGGGGTTTTTTATCCAACTAATATACGGAGGCGCGTCAAGTATGTACGACTCTAGCCGTTTTTTTGCCATATAGTATAGAGAGCTATCTCCACTAATAGATAAATTTTGGTCAGTCCAGTTAATACCTAAAAAAAAAGAAAACAATTTGTTTATAAGATATTCTTGTAAATTTTCAAATGAAGCGTTGTTGTTATATTGTTTTTTAGTGAATTTTATTTCTTTTTTATATAGAATTTTTTCTTCGGTAGCGCTGAGTTGTTCAATAAAATCAGGCTCAAATTGTTCTAGGTTGCCGGGGATAGATGTAACTACGAGCTGATTGTTTTGAAAAGAAAAAACCATAATATTTGGAGCATCTTTCTTTAAAGCATACGGAAGGCAAATCTTTTCATTTTTATTATACATTTTCTCCCATTGAAAAATAAGAGAATGCAATTTGGTTTCTTGCAGTTTTTTTTTAATTATTTCAATCAATATTTCATAATTGATTTTGTTAGTTTTTAGGGAATGTTTTATTAAATTATAGATATACAAAAAATTAAAAGATTCATTATAATCATAATTGTCTTGGTCTTGGGCCGTGAAAATAGACCAAGGAGAAAGAGTTTTTCCTTGGGAGGTAGCAGGTATAAATTCACATTTACTGTTAGTAGGAATTAACAGAAAAATAATGATAACTAAATTTGTAATTTTTTTTTTAATAAGTTGCATGAATTCACCTTAAGCTTGAATGCGCGGAGCAATTGCATTTTCTGTTTAATTTATCAAATTGATGCTAACTATATTTTACATTAAAAAAACAAAATAGTAAAGTGGTTTTTTTTCACCTAACATTATTGCTTTAAAAATTGTTTTGAAAATGGCAAGAGATAACATAGCAACTTTGGAATTATTTTTGTTGATTGACAAAAATATTATAGGTGATATAATTAGCACTCATGGTTTGCGAGTGCTAATTTTGGGCAGGCCACTATTTTTGGGAAGAGAGTACATAACGGGGAGAATTTTTTATTTATGTCCAATTATAAAAAAGAAGATAGGCATGTAGAAATTTTATGTCATATTGTTAACAGTTATATAGAAAATGCGTTGCCTGTAAGTTCGAAATACGTAATGGAAAAAATGGGGAAAAATATTTCCAGTGCCACAATAAGAAATGTGATGTCTTTAATGGAAGAAGAAGGGTATATAGAGCAACCTCATACTTCAGCTGGCAGGATTCCTACGGATTTGGGTTATAGAAGGTATGTTGATTACATCAAAGAAAATGTGACTATTGAGAAAAAACAGGGTGAACGTTTAGAAAATGAATTTTCCGCGCGAATCGAAGATATTAAAGATTTGATAAAGAAAACTTCTAATATTATGAGCAGGGAACTTAAGGGTATTGGAATTGTAATGTGGCCGAGTCTCGCTGATTTTTATTTAAAAAGAATAGAACTTATACAATTACGAAGAGAAGCGGTATTGGCGATTCTTGTAACAATGGCGGATATTGTTAGAGAATATATTATAAAAATAGAGGAAACTTCATTCACGGGTGATTTAAAATCCGCGGAAAATTTTATTAATTTTAATTACGAGTCTAAAAGTATTGCCTTTTTGTTTGAGGATTTAAAGAAATTGAAAAATGAAAATTTGAGAGGGCAAATTAATATTGTGATAAATGGCGCTTATGAAATAATAGAATCTATCATTAGAGATAATTCTGAAACTGAGATGTATTGGGAAGGAGACGGTTATTTTGCTGAAAGGTTTGACAGGGATAATATTGACACAACGCGCCGGGCGTTTCAGATTTTTTTTCATAAAGATGAAATTGCTGAACTTATGAGAAGTGAATTGCCGTCTAAAAGGGTTAATGTTTATATCGGCAGTGAAAATAAATGCGATATTTTAAAAGAATGCGGTGTTGTTACAGGAGGATATGAATTAGACGGCAGAGTTGTCGGCAGAATAGGCGTTATAGGGCCTAAAAGAATGGATTATGACAACGCGTTTAAAACAGTTAATTTTTTTTCGGAGTTACTTAGCGATAAGATACGAGAAATGTTTTATTGAGCTTGAGTTCGCCGATTGTAAAATCGAAGGGAGTGTTTTATGACAAACAATCACAATCATAATAAAAAAGAAAAAGATGGACAAAACAAAAAAGAGGAATTAGGAGGAGAATTTCAACTAAATGAGACTAGTGCTGTTGAAAACGGAATAGGCAAAGATACTATTACGATAGCGGCCAAAGAATATGAAGAATTTAAAAAGAAATCAGGAGAGCGGGATGAATACTATAATAAGTGGCTGGGCGTTCTTGCTGAATATGAAAATACAAAAAAAAGAATGGAAAGAGAGAGGGATAATTCTATAAAATTTGCTAATGAGTCTTTGATTTTACGGCTTTTTCCGATAGTGGATAATTTTGATATGGCAATTAGCGCAATGGGAAAAGCGGATGATAAGACAGCCTTAATGAAAGGAATGGAAATTGTTCAAAAAGAGTTTCATAAAGTGCTTGAAGATAATGGCGTCAAAAAAATAAATACTGTTAGGGAAAAGTTTGACCCGCATGTTCATGAAGCTGTGATGGTAATTGAAAGCGACAAATATTCTGATAACGCGGTTGTGGATGAGTTCAGGGCGGGCTATTTATTTAATGAAAGATTATTGAGGCCGGCACAGGTTAAAGTCGCAAAAAATAATAGCTAAAAATATAGTAAATTTTATTGCGGATGTTTTTAGCGCGTGATTATTGAGCGTTAAAGTTGCTTATGTGGAGAATTAAGGTATAATTACTAAATATATAATTTTTAAAGGAGGAGGCCAATATGGGAAAAGTTATTGGTATTGATTTAGGGACAACAAATTCATGTGTCGCTGTAATGGAAGGTAAAGAGCCTAAAGTTATTGCTAATTCAGAGGGTGCAAGAACTACGCCGAGTGTTGTTGGATTCGCGAAAACAGGCGAAAGGCTTGTCGGTCAAGCCGCGAAACGGCAGGCGATTACTAATCCTGAAAATACTATTTTCAGCATAAAAAGATTTATGGGCAGAAAACATGTTGAAGTTGAACAAGAAGAAAAACTTGTTCCGTATAAAGTCGGGAATGACAATAAAGATAATGTTGTCGTTGTCGCGCATGGAAAACAATATACTCCGCCTGAGGTTTCAGCGATGATTTTACAGAAAATGAAACAAACTGCCGAAGATTATCTCGGAGAAAAGGTGACGGACGCGGTTATTACAGTTCCGGCTTATTTTAATGACGCGCAAAGACAGGCGACAAAAGACGCGGGACAAATTGCGGGTCTTAATGTTCTTAGGATTATAAATGAGCCTACTGCCGCGAGTTTAGCGTATGGTTTAGAAAAAAAGAAAAATGAAAAAATAGCGATTTTTGATTTAGGCGGGGGAACGTTTGATATTTCTATTCTCGATGTTGGTGACGGCGTGTTTGAAGTTAAAGCGACTAACGGTGACACTCATTTAGGCGGAGATAATTTCGACCAAAAAATAATGGACTGGCTCGCGGATGAATTCAAAAAAGAAAGTGGTATTGATTTAAGAAAAGATAAAATGGCGTTACAGAGGCTTAAAGAAGCGGCGGAAAAGGCGAAATGCGAGCTTTCTTCTAATATGCAGACGGAAATAAATCTTCCGTTTATCACAGCGGACGCGTCAGGCCCGAAACATTTAACAATGAATCTTACAAGGTCAAAAATGGAACAATTAGTTGAAGACCTTCTTGAAAGGCTGAAAGCGCCGTGTATACAGGCTTTGAAAGACGCGGGATATAGCCCAAAAGATATAGATGAAGTAGTTCTTGTGGGCGGGCAAACTCGTATGCTAAAAGTTCAGCATATTGCGAAAGAAATTTTTGGTAAAGAGCCGCATAAAGGCGTTAATCCTGATGAAGTTGTTGCTATCGGCGCGGCAATACAGGGTGGTGTTTTAAGTGGTGTTGAAGGGTTAGGAGACGTTGTTCTTCTTGACGTAACGCCATTGTCTTTAGGTATTGAAACATTGGGCGGAGTTCTGACAAAATTGATTGATAGGAATACCACTATACCGACAAGAAAGAGTCAGGTTTTTTCAACAGCGCAGGATGGTCAGACAGCTGTGTCTATTCATGTTCTTCAAGGCGACCGCGCCATGGCCGCGGATAATAGGACGCTTGGAAAGTTTGATTTAATCGGCATTCCGCCGGCACCCAGAGGTATTCCTCAAATTGAGGTAACATTTGATATTGATGCTAACGGTATAGTTCATGTTTCAGCTAAAGATAAAGCTACTGGAAAAGAACAGTCTATAAGAATAGAAGCTTCAAGCGGATTATCAAAATCAGAGATAGAAAAAATGGCGCATTCAGCTAAAGCGCATGAAGAAGAAGATAAGAAAAAAAAAGAAAGTGTGGAAGCGAAAAATCAATTAGATTCTCTTATTTATGCCACTGAAAAAGCGCTTAAAGATTATGGCGATAAAGTTTCTGAAGAAGAAAAGAATAAAGTAAGCGCGGAACTTGAAAAAGCGAAAAAAGTTGTTAACTCTTCAACTGATTCGGAAGAATTAAAAAAAACTATGGAAGCTTTGCAATCCGCGAGTTATAAACTTTCAGAAGAAATGTATAAACACACACAGGCGCAGGCCCAAGCTGGAGGAGCGGGCGCGGCAGGCGGAGATGCTTCCCCTCATGGGCACAGTGCCAGTGGTCAAGCGTCTTCAGGAGAGGAACACGGTAAGAAAAAGTCCGATGATGATGTCATGGACGCGGATTTTAAAGTGAATTAAGCGGGATAGCCTTGAGGGGCTTTCGCGAAATAAATTTTTTTTTATTTTCGCGCTGATATTCAGCGCGAAAATATTTTTAGACAGCTTCAAAAAAATAATAAAATTTATCATGTTTATGAGAGGGATTTTTTAAAATATGGCAAAAGATTATTATAGTCTTTTAGAAGTAAGCAATGACGCTAATCAGGAAGAAATAAAAAAAGCTTATCGGAAACTAGCGGTTAAATATCATCCGGATAAAAATCCCGGTGATAAACAAGCGGAAGATACTTTTAAAGAAATTTCTCAAGCGTATGAAGTTTTAAGTAATCCCGAAAAGCGCAGGTTATACGATCAATACGGAGAGTCCGCGTTTCAAGGCGGTTCCGGCGCAGGGTTTCACGATCCTTTTGATATTTTTAGAGAAGTTTTCACTAGTAGCGGCTTTGGAAACGCTTTTAGCGATTTGTTTGGTTTTAGTTCTCAGGGCGGGAATAGGCAATATAGAGGGCATGATTTAGAATACGCGTTAACGTTGGAATTTTTGGAAGCTGTGAAAGGCGTATCAAAGAAAATAAAAATTCCGCGCGAAGAAGATTGTGATGTTTGTTACGGCTCAGGCGCTAAACCGGGGACTAAGCCGGTTAAATGTTCGAGATGCCACGGCACAGGTTCTATAAATCAGTCAGCAGGATTTTTTAGTATAGCTCATACATGCAATGCTTGTAGTGGCACGGGAAAAATGATTACTGAACATTGTAAAGAGTGTCATGGCAAAGGCAGGAAAAGAGTCAACCGCGATATTGATGTTGATATACCCGCAGGAGTTGATAGCGGCACAAGAATACGGCTAAGAGGCCAAGGAGAACAGGGCGTAAACGGCGGGCCGAGCGGAGATTTGTATATCGCTATATCCGTGAAAGAAAGTACTCAATTTGAACGCGAAGGGTATGATGTTTATACTGTCAGTCATGTTGATTTTACGGATATGGTTTTTGGCGTAGAAATAGTTGTGCCGTGTGTTTATGAAGAACAAAAATTTACTATCCCCGCGGGCACTCAAAGCGGCGAAGTTTTTAAATTAAAAGGTGAAGGCATAAGGCGGCTGGATAATAAAGGCGCGGGAGACCATTTTGTTCGGCTTGAAGTAATTGTTCCTAAAAATTTAACAGAAGAACAAAAGGTTCTTTTAAAAGAATTTGAAAAAAGTATTGGAAAAAGTTCATCAAAAAAAAATGAGACAATAGTTGATAAAGTAAAAAAAGCATTTAAATAAAAAATAAATAACAATTCAGGAGGGTTTATGCCTACTTATGTTTACAAATGCAAAGAATGTGATTATAGCTTTGAAAGATTTCAGAGCATTAAAGACGAGCCTATTGACAAATGCCCAAAATGTAATCTCGCGGTAGAGCGAGTTATAACAACAGGCGCTGGTCTTATCTTTAAGGGTAGCGGTTTTTATGAAACAGATTATAAAAATGTTTCAAGTGATAAGTCAAAAGCGCCTTGCGGGAAAAATGAAAAGACAGCGGCGTGTACTTCTTGTCCGTCTTCAAAATAATTTTTTTTTGGGAACAAAATTCATGGAGGAGTATAATCATGTGGTATGCCGCTTCTTTTGTGTGGGGGCTTCTTATTCTTATTTTGTCTATTACGCCCGGGGATGTACTCGTTAAATATGTTGGTAATAATGCCGATAAAGCGGGGCATTTTGTAATGTATACTATTTTCGCGCTTTTACTTGTAGGCGGCCGTGTTTTTTATCAAAAGCAGAACAGCGGAGAAAAACAAGTTTATTCTTTAAAGGACATACATCGGGCAATAAAAGAAAAAATAAGCTTGAAGTTTTTGATTTCTCAATTAACAAGAACTAACCTCTTTATATTGATATTATGTGGAGTATATGGTATCGTAATAGAATTTATTCAGCTGTTTATTCCCGGAAGAACAAGTAGCGCGCTAGATGCGTTATCTAATACAGCTGGTGTTCTTTTGGGGATTTTTCTAGGGAAATTTTTATATGGCAGAAATAAAACCATTTAAAGGGATATTATATAATTCTGAAAAAATAAAAGGGGAGTATGGTAATGTTACAGCCCCGCCGTATGATGTGATTTCTGAAGAAGTAGTTGAATTATTTTATGAAAAGAGCCCGTATAACATAATAAGGCTTATATTAGGAAAATCTAGCGACAATGACACACCTGAAAATAATAAGTACACACGCGCCAAAAAATATCTTAATGAGTGGATAGACGCGCGTGTTTTGACAAAAAGTAGTGAAGATTCTTTTTATATTTATTCGCAGGAATATACTGTTAATGGGGAACAATATCATAGAATAGGGTTTATAGGCCTTATAAAAATAGATGAGCCGGAAGATAATAATATTCTTCCGCATGAGCACACACATTCTAAACCTCGTCTTGACCGCATGAAGCTTTTATGCCAAGTCAAATCTAATCTTAGTCCTATTTTTGGTTTATACGCTGACAAAAGTGGAATTGTTTCAAAAATTTTGCGAGAAACAATATCCGAAACCAAGCCGATTATTGATATAAAATTTACGGAAGAAAAGCATACTTTATGGCAATTATCAAAAGATGATAATATGAAAAAAATAATAAGCGCCATGAAAGACAAAAAAATATTTATAGCGGATGGGCATCATCGCTATGAAGTAGCTAAAGAATATCGGGATCTTCAGCGCCACGAACCCGGTTATAACGGAAACGCTGATTACGTTATGATGTATTTTGCTGATATGGAAACCCCTAAAAATCTTACCATTTTACCCACACACAGGATTATAAAAGAATTGTCCGGATTTTTGGTAGGAGAAGAAATAGTAAAAAAACTTAATGTTCATTTTGACGTTAAAGAAGAAAAAAATATTGATGATATGTTAACTCGTATGGCGAAAGATAAAGAGAAACATTCATTTGGAGTTTTTAATGGTAAAAAATATTATTCTTTTACATTAAAAGCAGGAGAGGATGTCAATAAACTTGTTTTAGAAAAAAAATCCGCGGAATGGAAAAATTTGGATGTTAGTATCCTTCATCATTTTGTTTTTAAAACATTATTTAAAATAAATACTAAAGAAGGCGATATTATTTATGTTAAATGCCATAAAGATGCGGATAACTTTGTTAAAGAGTCGAAGTCGGCTTTAGCATTTTTTATGAATGAAACTCCTGTTATTCATCTTAAGCTTGTCGCGGAAAAGGGAGATATGATGCCGCAAAAATCCACGTACTTTTATCCTAAACTTTTATCAGGTCTTGTAATAAATAAATTTGATTAGACGGGTTCCGTCTGTTAAAGAAAAACAGTTTTTTTAACAACTAAAAAGAGGTAGAAAAAATGGCATTTTTTTTAAAAAAACCTAAAATATTCAGCACGGAACGTAAAAATATACCCGGCGGATTATGGATTAAATGTATAGGGTGTGGCGAGCTTTTATACAATAAAAATTTGAAAGAAAATTCAAAGGTATGCAAAAAATGCGGGTATCATTTTACTATTGGAGCGTATGAGAGAGTTGCTCTTTTGATAGATGAAGGGACTTTTCACGAGATATATAAAAATATGGAAAGCCTTGACCCGTTAAATTTTAAAGGCCCTAGTACTTATCTTGAAAAACTCAAAAAAGATCGTAAATTTACAGGGCTTAGCGATGCGGTTGTTGTAGGCGAAGGCATGATGAATGGGAAACGTGTTGCGATTGGAGTCACGGATTCTAGGTTTATTATGGGATCAATGGGGTCTGTTGTCGGAGAAAAAATTACGCGCCTTATTGAATATGCTGAGTTAGAAGGGATACCTCTTATTATTGTTTCAGGGTCAGGCGGCGGAGCTCGTATGTATGAAGGGATGCTTTCTTTAATGCAGATGGCAAAAACAAGCGCGGCGTTGCATAAGTTTAATAAAAAAGGCGGGTTATTTATTTCTGTTTTAACAAATCCTACTATGGCTGGGATTATGGCGAGTTTCGCGTCTTTAGGTGATATAATAATGGCAGAACCGGGGGCGTTAATAGGGTTTACCGGTCCGCGTGTTATACAGCAGACTATTAAACAAACTTTACCTGAAGGTTTTCAAAGTTCTGAATTTCTTTTAAAACATGGGCTTATTGACATGATTGTTTCTCGGTTTGATATGAAAACTGTTTTATCAAACCTTGCCGGATATTTTTGCGGTAAGAATTACATGAAGTAATAAATTTTTGTATTTTTCAGCTTAATAAAATAGACACAATAATAATGAGCTAGTTTCTTGACACAGCGTGAAATGTAAGATATATAATCAATATGGTTGTAGTAACTCTTAATTTTAAAAAAAGGGTGGTTCTATGGCGCAGGTAAGTTTGCGAAATGTGAAAAAGATTTATCAAGGTAATATCTTGGCTGTTAATGATGTTTCTTTTGGAGTTGAAAATAGGGAGTTTGTTGTACTGGTTGGGCCTTCAGGATGCGGTAAATCCACAACGTTACGTCTTATTGCCGGATTAGAAGAAATTTCAGATGGACAAATTTATATAGGGTCGCAATTAGTAAATAATATTGCGCCTAAGGATAGAGATATAGCAATGGTTTTTCAGAATTACGCGCTTTATCCGCATATGACAGTTTTTGAAAATATGGCGTTCGGTCTTAAATTAAAAAAATATCCGAAAGAGGAAATTGTAGCTAGAGTTAAAGAAGCGGCCGGGATATTGGGATTGGAAACGGTGTTGGAAAGAAAACCTAAAGAACTTTCAGGCGGACAAAGACAGAGAGTCGCCGTAGGAAGAGCTATTGTAAGAAAGCCTAAAGTGTTTTTATTTGATGAACCGTTAAGTAATCTTGACGCTAAATTGCGTGTTACTATGCGTACGGAAATTCATAGATTGCATATCAAATTACAGGCTACTATGATTTATGTTACGCATGACCAAACAGAGGCTATGACCCTTGGAAATAGAATCGTTGTAATGAAAGACGGTATAATTCAACAAATAGATGCGCCTACAGTTGTGTATAATAAGCCTGTCAATAAATTTGTCGCGAGTTTTATAGGCGCTCCGCCGATGAATTTTTTAGAAGGTAAAATTATTAAGAAAGAAGATAAATTTTATTTTGATGAAGGTAATTTCCGTATAAGGCTTGTAAAGACTATGTTTGACGTTTTAAGTAAGTATGTAGATGAAAGAGTTATTATGGGGATAAGAAGTGAAGATATTTATGATAAACTTTTTGTTTCTGATGCTCCGCCTGAGAATATCGTTACAATGACATGTGAACTTGTAGAACATTTGGGGTCAGAAGTATACATTCATCTTAATACAGGCAATCATACTATTGTTGCCAGAGTCAGGGGAGAAATAAATCCTCAAATAAGTCAAGACATGGATGTTGTTTTTGATATGGGGAAAGTTCATTTTTTTGATAAAACTACGGATTTAACAATAATATAATTTCGCGTCTCTAAAATTGTATTATCCCAAAAATGTATTTACTGTGGGTAAATATATTTTTAATTTTCGGGTTAATGTTCAGGGGCAAAGATAACCTAGTAGATGTTAAATGACACCTTTTGTTAAAAGGAATTTTTTATTACCTCTTTTCGTTATTATTTTGGGTTTTGTTTTTTATCTTCTCTATTTCAGTCCATTCGTTAAATATACCGTTCATAATCCGCATGTTGAAAATTTTATTATTATTTTGTTAATGTTTTTATCTAGCGCGTCAATATTTTTGTGGTTTTGTTTCGGCATAGCCGGCGGCGTGTTTTTTTTTGTTATTGTTATAGCATTATTTTTTAAATATATTATAGGCTTGGAAAGCAATATTTGCGCGGTCATTCCTGTATTTTTGTTCAGTAGTTTTTTAGGGAATAGTCTGCATAAAAAACATATTAAAATGAGGCAGGAGTATACTGTCAAAGCAGAAAAGATTCAGGAAGACATTAATCTTATCCAAAATCATTACAAAAATAGAGTAAGAGAAATTTCAGCAATGGAGGGCAAAATATCAAGCCTTCTTCAACTTAAAAATATTTCAGATGAGCTTAGTTTTTCTTTTTCAGAGGAAGATGTTATTCGCGTAGCAGTTGACAGGACATTTGAAACTTTTAAAGATGATTCAAGGGTCATGCTTTTTTTGGTTGCTGAAAAACGATACGGGTTAGAGCTTGTCTGTACTGCTATGGGAGAAAAGGCGAAGCCTGTCATTATGAAAAAAGGCGGTACTTTTGAGCGCTGGGTTATAAAAAATATGCAGAGTCTTTTAGTTAAAGACGCGCGGAAAGATTTTAGATTTTCTCTTAATCCTGATGAAGATAACGAAGAGTATATAGCGATAATCAGTAAGCCTTTTATAAGTGACGGGAATATCATAGGTGTTTTAAAAGTTGATTCTAAAAAAGAGGGAGTCTTTGAGCAGCATGAGCTTAGAATGCTTGACATTATCGGTGAAATCGCGACAGTGGCTATTAAAAACGCACGGTTATATCGGAAAACAGAAGAACTCGCGATAAGAGACAGTTTAACTGGCCTTTATGTGTATAGATATTTTATGGATAGGCTGGAAGCGGAAGTAAAAAGAGCGATAAGAAGTAATGTGCCGTTTGCTGTTTTTATGATAGATATTGATAATTTTAAAGGGTTTAATGATAAGCATGGGCATGTAGCAGGTGATTTGGTTTTAAAGAATGTTGGTTCGATTTTAAATAAAAAATATTCCGCTGGAGATATCGCGTGCCGGTACGGCGGAGAAGAATTCGCGTTTGTAGCGTTGAATTATAATAAAACGCAGGCAGTAAAGCTTGCTGAAGAAATACGTGAAGATATCGCGAGAGCTCCGATAGAAGTGCGTCGTGAAAAAATTACTGTTACGGTTTCTATTGGTGTCGCGGTGTTCGGAGTTGACGCTAAATTTAGAGAAGATCTTCTTATGGAAGCGGATAAATGTTTATACCGCGCTAAGGCAGAAGGAAAGAATCGGGTAGTATGCGCAGATTAAATAAGCAAATTATAATAGGGATTAATGTTTTAACCGCGGTTTTAGCGTTTATTTTTTATTTTTTTATGGATGGCAGGGGGTATATTCCTCTTTTTATTTTATTATCCTGCCAAATCAGTTTGTTTTTTGTTTTTCAAGTAAATATAGCACTTTTTTTTATGGCGTGGAATATTTTATTTTTATCGGCACTTAGCGCGAAACAAAATATAACATTTATTGATATGCTTTTTTTTAGTATAGCGGGTATTCTTTTATCTTCGGCCGGATATGTGATTATTTATACCGCGGATTCTTTTGAGAAATATTTTTTTTCAAAATTGAAGACTAAAGAAAATGAATATAATAGAGAACTGGCCGAATTAAACAATATTGAGAAAAAGGGCAGAGTGGTTGAAGATCATCAGGCGCGTATTTCGCGGTTATATGAAATAACGAAGAAGTTTGGCGCTGTTCTTAAACTAACTGAGTTGACTGATAAGCTGTTTGATTTTTTTGAAGATAATTTTCAATTTTCCACATTTCATTTTTTTTTGTTTAATAAAGGAGATTTTATAAAAGGGATTTCTAAAACCAGAAGAGGCGCTATTGAATATCATGAAGGCACGAAAGTTTTAGATTATAAGGCTGTTATTGAGTATATGCGGGAGCGTGAGTTTAAGCCTTTTTATGTGGATAGAAAAGATGCCGAAGAAATTTTTGACACACTGGGTATACGGGCTAAAAATTTTTTGGCGTTTCCTCTTTTTGTGAAAAGTTTATACGCGATTATAGCGATAGAAGGGGCTAGTAAAACCGATTATAATCATTTTAGTATTATTATACCTCAAATAGCCTTAGAGCTCAGGAAAGTAGAACTTTATGAGCAGATTGAAAAATTATCAATAGTGGATGGGCTTACCAATGTTTATTTAAGGCGCTATTTAAACGGCAGATTGAATGAAGAAGTTGACAGGGCAAAACGGCTTGGGTTAACATTTTCTGTTGTCATGATAGATATTGATCATTTTAAAATGTGTAATGATAAATACGGGCATTTGGTCGGAGACGCGGTATTAAAAGAAGTTGCCGAAAGATTGAAGATGTCCGTGCGGGAAGTTGATATGATTGCTCGGTACGGCGGAGAAGAGTTTTGCGTTTTATTGCCTGATACTACAAAGGAACTCGCTGTTACTGTAGCAGAGCGTCTGAGGCGTTTTGTGGAATTCAAAATAATAAAAGCGTTTGACGCGGAAATAAAAATAACAATTAGTGCCGGCGTCGCGACATATCCTAATGACGGACAAGACGCGGTTCTCCTGATCGAGTCCGCGGATACAGCGCTTTATAAAGCTAAACGTAAAGGCCGTAATATGGTTTGCGCTGTTTAGTTCAAGTTCTAATTAATTAAAATATAATTTTTTGTGGTTAGACGCAGAGATTGTTGGCGGTATAAATTTTTTTGGGTTTAATCCTAATTTTACTGAAAATATATTGTAAAAATTGGGTTTAATACTTGACTTGCAATCTATTTAATTTTAAAATCGCATGGAGATATTGATAGGGTAGTTAATTGGTGGCGGAGGAGTTGTTTCTCAAGGGGGATAATGAAGAGTTATTTTAAAATTACGTTAGTAGCGGCATATATTTTATTTGTATCTAACACTAATGTCGTTTGTGAAGAAAAAGAATTTTTAAAGATGAAACCGAATGAACAAATCGTTGTTAACGGCGATAAGGTGGAATTTTTTGAAGCGGATAATAAAATTATCGCGGAAGGGAATGTGTCCATTAAATACGCCGGAGTTGTTTTAACATGCGATCAAATCGAAGTAAATATAAAATCTCAGAAAGCACTTTGTAAGGGGCATGTACACATTGAAGGTCCTGAAGGTGTTTTGACCGGTGATTATATAATGTACGATTTTCTTAATAAAAAAGGTGAAATAGCTAAAGCTTCGGTTGACGCTTTCCCATGGTTTGCTCAAGCTGAAAATACAAAAAGAATTTCTGAAAATGAATTTTTTATTAATAAAGGCTCTTTTTCCACATGCGATCACGATAACCAGCATTATAGGGTAACTGCTAAAGAAATTCACATATTTCCAAATCAAAAAATTATTGCCAAGGACGCTGTTTGTTATTTAGGTAATGTTCCTGTTTTATGGGTGCCGTATTATTATCAGCCTATTTTAGAAAGCAGGGCAAAGGTGCAGTTTGTTCCGGGGCATAGTAGCGATTGGGGATATTTTTTACTTTCATCATGGAGGTTTTATTTAAAAGGGAACACTAAAGCGGATCTTATTGTTGATTACCGCACAAAGAAGGGATTCAGCGAAGGCGCTAATTTGTATTATAATTTTGCGGATTTTAATATGCCGAGTTTTGGCGTAGGTGTTTTTAGATCTTATTTTATACATCAAAATGATGTTGGAACATATAATAAATCAGCTTTTCGCGATGATAATACGGAGATAGAACTCAGAAAACGGTTTCAGCTTTTTCATAGAGTTGATTTTGATCCAAACACCGTAGGTATGGTTGAATTTAATAAGATGAGCGATGAGCATGTAATGAAAGATTATTTTTATAATGAATATGAAGAAACTAATCCTAACTTGCCGAATTACGCGGCAATAACAACAACTCAGGAGAATTTTGTTTTTAGTGCCAATGTGGAAAAACGTTTTAATGATTTTAATACAGTGGCTGAAAAAAAACCTGAATTTAAATTGGATATTCCTAATCAGAGATTATGGGAAACACCCTTCTATTACACGAATCAGATAAGCGCTACGGCTTTTGAAAAAGAATACGCTTTTCAATCCAGCCCTTCAGAAAAAGTTGAAAGGATGGATTCGTCGCATAGGATTTCTTACGTAAGTAAACTTGGGTTTTTGAACCTCACACCGTTCGGCACTTTTGAAGAAACAATGTATAGCGCGAATAGATATGAAAGTGATTTTTTAACCAGAGAAGCGTTTGGCGGGGGATTAAACGCTTCAACAAGATTTTCTCGTATTTATGATCTAAAAGCAAATCCGCTTGGTATAGAGATTAATGACTTGAGGCATATCATAACACCAATGGCCGAATATAAACATATTCATCAGCCTACTGTTGATAAAGACAGCCTTTATCAAATGGATGATATTGACGCGCTTGAAAAACAAAACGGCGTTACTTTTGCTTTAGAAAACAAACTACAAACTAAACGGCAAGAGGGGAATGATTTAGTCAGAGTGGATTTAGTCAGGTTTATAACATCCACTGATTATAAATTTCGTATGGAAAAAGATGAGTTCAAATTTAAAAAAGAAGGTCAGTTTAAATATATAGATTTTGATTTAGAGTTGTCGCCGTATAGATGGTTTTATATTGATAATGAATTAAGGGTTTTGCCTAAAAATCAGTCTATTAGTATGGGGAGTGTTGAGTTTTCTTTAAGGCCCACGAATTATTTTAATATGGATTTAGGTTATAGATACCAAAAAAATTATCCGGATGATCCGCGTAATCAATTGACATTCGATATAGGCTATAGGCTTAATCCTATGTGGGGTGTTGGATGGTATGAAAGATTAGATTTACAGTCTAAAGATATCGAGGAACAGCAGTTTACACTTACAAGAGACCTGCATTGTTGGGAAGTATCGGTGTCATATAGTGTTCAAGGAAGTAATATTTTTAAAGACGAATATACTGTTTGGTTCGCGTTTAAAATAAAAGCATTTCCAGACCTTCCTATAGGATTAAACCGTTCATTTGAAAAACGCACGCCGGGCCCGGCGAAATATGATAAGAATATTAATAATGTATAGTTGAAATGCTCTTCGCGCGCGTTATTTGTCATGGCAATTATAGTTTTTGGGTTTATAAAACAAAAATTTTGACAAAGGCATCATGCCAAACAATAACAAGAAATAGAATATGTTTGATTCTCTCAAACTTTATGTCGAAGAAAATATTGATATAGAGCAAGTTTTTAAAACATTAGATAACTACGGTTATTTACGGACAAAGAATGTTTCGTCAGAGGGCGATTACAGCCTAAAGGGCGATACTCTTATTATTTATCCCGCCACATTTGAATATCCTGTTAGAATTGATTTAGACGACACTAAAATTCTTTCCATAAAAAGTGTGGAGCTATTGTCGTTCAGAACAATAGACTCGCATTCTGCTGTTATTATCTTGCCTATAGGCACATTACGTAGGACAAAAATAAAAAAAGATCCAATCCTTATGGGTGAGAAACCCATCAATTCTTTTATTGATATAGAGCCGGGTGATTTTGTAGTGCATGTTGATTACGGAATCGGGAAATATCACGGTATTGTAAAAATGCGTGAAGGCGCGAAACTTAAAGAAAGAATTTTTATAGAGTATAAAGGCGGGGATAAACTTTATGTCGCGATTGAAGATATTCATAAAATTCAGAGATATGTCGCGTTTCACAGAAAACCGCCTGAATTAAATAGCCTTAAGGGAACTGCTTGGGAAAACACAAAAAAACGCGCGGTTAATAGTATCGCTAAAATAGCGGAGGATTTATTAGAGCTTCAAGCCAAAAGAGAAAGTACTAAAGCTTTTGCATTCAGTAAAGACACTGAATGGCAAAAAGAAATGGAAAAAAAGTTTCCGTTTAAAGAAACGCCGGATCAGTTAAAGGCGGTAATTGACGTGAAACATGATTTAGAAAAAGCAAGGCCTATGGATAGGCTTCTCTGCGGAGATGTAGGATACGGGAAAACAGAAGTTGCTCTTCGCGCGGCATTTAAAGTTATGATGGATAATAAGCAGGTAGCGCTTCTTGTTCCGACAACAATTCTTGCTGAACAGCACGCGGATACTTTTCAAAAAAGATTAAAAGATTATCCATTGAAAATAAAAATGCTTAATAGATTTTGTTCTAGTCAAGAAGAGCGGGAAGTAACAAAAGGCCTTAAAACAGGTGCTGTTGATATGGTTATAGGAACCCACAGACTTCTTTCAAAAGATATAATTTTTAAAGATTTGGGGCTATTAATAATTGATGAAGAACAGCGTTTCGGAGTCCGTCAAAAAGAAACAATAAAAAAGATGAAAGTAAATGTGGATATTCTTACTTTGACCGCGACGCCTATTCCGAGAACGCTTTATTTGTCGCTTATGGGCGGGAAAGATATTTCAATGATAGAAACGCCGCCTTTAGCGCGGCATCCGATAGAAACTGAAATTATAAGTTACGATAAAGAAATTATCAGTAACGCTATTAAACTGGAATTAGAGCGTGGCGGGCAGGTATATTATGTACATAATAGGGTAGAAACGATTGATCGTGTCGCGACAGAAGTCCGTAAAATGGCGCCTAGCGCGAAAATTTTAGTGGGACACGGACAGATGAATCCTAAAAGTCTTGAAAAAACTATATTAAGTTTTATGCATGGAGAAGTAGATATTTTGGTTTGCACAACGATTATCGAATCAGGAATAGATATTCCAAACGCTAATACAATGATTGTTAATAACGCGGATAAATTCGGTTTAGCGGATTTGTATCAATTGAGAGGTAGAATAGGGCGGTTTGATCGTCAGGCGTACGCGTATTTAGTTGTGCGGGATATGGACATATTGACGACAGATGTATTGGAACGTTTGAGTGCTATAAAAAAATATCAGGAATTAGGCTCAGGATTTAAAATCGCTATGCGTGATCTTGAAATGCGCGGAGCGGGAAATATTCTAGGCGTTGAACAAAGCGGGTTTATTGATTTAGTTGGATTTGACCTCTATTGCCGGCTTTTATCAGGTGAAATAGAACGTCAGAAAAAATTGTTGAGTATGATTTCTAAGATGGATTAATTTTTTGTCAGTATAACCGTTGTTAATCAGCGTGTAAACCGAAAAGCTACGTTTGGACATAGATGAAGAATGCTAAGATGTTCGAGATAATAGGAAGGGGTGTGATATAATTACAACACTATGTCAAACTATGCGTTTATAGACAGTCAGAATTTGAGGCTTGGGTTAGACTGAAAATTAGATTTTAAAAGATTCAGAGTTTACCTTAAACCGAAAAACTGCATTTGTCCATAGCGAATAATGCGAATCTGTTCGGCTAAAAGGCTTAAAAAAATTCTTGACGCACCTCATCAAATGGTGCGCCTACAAATTTTTTTAAGCCTTTTATCTCAAACATCTTAGCATTCTTCATCTATGTCCAAACGCAGTTTTCCGGTTAAAGATAAATTTTCTGTTACTAAAGCTTTTTTATTCATAGGATTTGTTGAGAGTAATCAGAATTTATATGATTCTCTTAAATCGGATGGGTTTATTCTGATTTTTAAGCCTACCCTAAGATTTAAAAATGGAAAAGTTAAGGGGAACGTTGATACGGAACTGGTTTTGCATGCGATGATAGAGTATGAAAATTACAATAAGACTGTTATCGTAACAGGAGACGGCGATTTCAGTTGTTTGGTAAAGTATCTTATGGAGAAGGATAAGCTTTGGAGGTTATTAGTCCCAAGCCGGAAAAGTTGTTCGAGTCTTCTTGCTAAGTTGCAACCAAAGATTGTTTATGTAGATAACTTGAAGGATAAATTAGAATATAAGCATAAATAAAAAAAGAGGCATTTCCTAAGGACGAAACCTTTTGGATAGCCTCTCAATCGTAATTATATATTTATTATATCATATCAATTTCTTTTGTCAATCTGGAAAATATATTTTTTGAATTTGATGGCGTTATCGCAACACTAAGGTGATATATGCTGAATAAAATTTTTACTATATTTGTTGTTTTATTTATGTTCGCGGGGCTCTTTTCCGCTAGAGGGAATGCGGACACGCAAAAAATAGAGATTGTGACTACTCTTTTTCCGACTTATGATTTTGTTAGACAAGTCGGCAAGGATAAGGTTAATGTAACTTTACTTCTGCCGCCGGGTGTGGAGGCGCATACTTTTCAGCCGAAACCCGCGGATATTGTTAGAATTAATAAAGCGGATATTTTTATTTATACCGGTAAGTTTTTTGAGCCGTGGGTCGAGTCTCTGATTAAAGGTGTTTCTAATAAAAATCTTGTGATTATTGATGCGAGCCAAGGTATTCAACTTTTAGAAAATAATAATGACGGCGAAAACGGTGAATCTATTGGACACACAGAACATGGCGAGCAGGATGAATGCTTTCATAAGCACTTAGGAAAAGACCCGCATATATGGCTTGATTTAGATAACGCGCGAGTGATGGTTGATACTATCGCGAAAGGTTTGGCAGAAAAAGATCAGTCTAATAGCGGGTATTATTTAAATAACGCTAAAGAATATAACGCGCTACTCGCAGAGCTTGACGCGCGTTTTAAAAGCACTCTTTCAGCTTGTAAATACAAAACAATTATATACGGCGGGCATTTTACATTTGGTTATTTCGCGAAACGTTACGGCTTAACATATATTTCTCCATATGATGGATTTTCGCCTAACGCTGAACCAAGCCCGAAAGCCATTGCGGAGCTTATCAAAAAATTAAGAGCAGTAGGAATGAAATGTGTTTATTACGAAGAATTGCTTGATCCTAAAGTCAGCAGAATAATCGCGGATGAGACAGGCGCGAAGATCTTGCTTCTTCACGGCGCTCATAATGTTAGTAAGGATGATTTTAAAAAAGGTGTTACATTTTTAGATATCATGGAAGATAATCTAAAAAATTTAAAAGACGGGCTTGAGTGCGAATGAAAATAATAGAAGTTAAAAATTTAATTGTCAAATACCGCGGAGTTCCCGCGCTTTCAGGGATAAGTTTTGATGTGGATTCTAGTGATTATATCGGAGTTGTAGGGCCTAACGGTTCAGGGAAAACAACACTTATAAAAGCTCTTTTAGGGTTAGCGCCTTATGAAGGTGAAATTTGTTTTTTGGGTAAAGAGTTTTCTTCATTTACAAAAGAGAAGCACGCGGGATATCTTCCGCAGAAGATGTCTTTTTTTGATCAGCGTTTTCCGGCAACAGCTATTGAGGTTGTTGTCTCAGGTATGTGCTGTTGTAAAAAATTTCCAAAACGTTTATCTTCAAAGGATTATTCCGCCGCGAGAGAAGCTATGGAAATTCTTGGAATAGAAGATCTTAAAGGCCGGCCTATAGGAAGATTATCCGGCGGGCAACAGCAGAGGGTTCTTTTGGCGCGCGCGTTAGTGCATCATCCTGAAATACTTATTCTTGATGAGCCGACAGTCGCTTTGGACCCAAAGTCGCGCGACGCGTTTTATTTAACAGTAGAAAAATTGAATAAAGAAAAAAGAGTTACTATTTTTTTAGTTTCGCATGATGTGGAATCTGTAGGAAAATACGCGTCTAAACTATTGTATTTGGATAGAGAGATAATATTTTACGGGACATTTGATGATTTCTGTAAATCAGAGAAGATGTCTAATTATTTCGGCGCGGGCCAGCATATTATTTGTCATAGGCATTAACTTGGAATTTTTAGTATTTTTTATTTATGTTTTAATTCGGTTTTTGGGGCTAAGTGGCAATTCTTCGCGCTGGGGATAAATCTATAATTCTAAATAAAAACAGGATTACTAATTATGTTCAATATGTTCCAACAAATCCAAGAATCACTTCAATACGCGTTTATTCAGCGTGCTATTATTGCCGGATGTTTTATGGCTGTGGGTTGTTCATTTTTGGGTGTATTTCTTGTGTTAAGGCGGTTTTCTCTTATAGGCGACGGCCTCGCCCATGTAAGTTTCGCTGGAGTTGCGTTGGGGCTTTTTTTTAATTCTCAGCCGATGCTTATTTCAATTCCGCTTGTGAGTTTGGCATCGCTTGTTATTCTTAAACTTAATGAAAAAGCGGCAGTTTATGGGGACGCGGCAATAGGGCTTGTTTCTTCATTTAGCATTGCTTTGGGTGTTATTATCGCCAGTACATCCGGCGGATTTAATGTGGATTTATTCAGTTATCTTTTCGGAAATATTCTTTCTGTCAGTAAATTAGAGGTATGGCTGACAATAGTTATTTCATCATTGGTAGCGGTTGTCACAATATTTTTTTATCATGATTTATTTTCTATCACGTTTGACGAAGAACACGCGCGTGTTTCCGGAGTTAACGTTAAATTGGTTAATAAAATTCTTATACTTTTAACTTCATTTATCATTGTTTTAGGGATTAAAATCGCCGGGACAATGCTTGTTTCAAGTTTGATTATTTTACCGCCTATATCTGCTTTACAGGTAGCCCGCAGTTTTCGTTCGGTTATTATTTTATCCAGTATCTTCGCGGTTATTTCGGTAATAACGGGTATTTTTGTGTCATATATTTTCAATCTTCCTTCAGGCGCGACTATTATTATGATTAATTTTATTATTTTTGTTAAATTATTTTTGTATGGCAGGATTAGAGCTTGAGAAGCGCGTGTTTAGAATTTTAGAGGGTGTGATTTGGGCCGCGCGAAATAAAAAAAATTCATTTTTTTTATTTCGCGTAGGGTTTCGGGCATGTTCCGCGAAAATCTATTTTTTTGACGGCGAATATCGCCGTCAAAAAAATAGATTTCGCGCGGCCCGCAAGCTCCCTCGCGGCATCGAAAAAAACTATTTATTTTGCGTAATACTTGATGAAATTTTCTTGGGCGTTAAACATTTTCTCATTTGGCAAACAATGGATATATTCACGGCTGGAGGTAAGTATGCGCGTTTTCGCGGTATCTTTCCAACATTCATCAAGTATGAATCTAAGATGTTCATTTAAATCTTGTCTAGTTACTTCAAAAAGAAGTTCTATTCTGCTATCAAAATTACGTCTCATCCAATCAGCTGAAGAAAGAAATGTCCTTGGCGAACCATTATGATTAAAAATAAATACGCGTGAGTGTTCTAGGAATCTACCAACGATGCTTTTTATTTCTATGTTTTCACTCATACCTTCTACCCCGGGGATTAGACAGCATATCCCGCGTACAATTAATTTTATTTTCACTCCCGAGTTTGAAGCCTCGTAAAGTTTATTTATAATTTCGGGATCTTCCAGAGAATTCATTTTAGCGAATACAAAACCGTTATTACTTTTTTTTTGAAATTGAATTTCTTTATCTATCAAATCAAAAAAATATTTGCGCATATCATTTGGTGAAGCAACAATTTTTTTCCAGCGCGCCGGTTGTGAATATCCGGTGATGACGTTAAAGATATCTGATATATCCATAGCGAAATCATCAATCCTAGTAAAATAGCCTATATCAGTATAAATCCGCGCGGTTTTTTCATTATAGTTACCGGTAGCCATATGAGCGTATCTGACAATTCTCCCTTCTTCCTGCCGCACGATGAGCGCGATTTTAGAATGTATCTTAATCCCGCTTATTCCATAAATAACATGACAGCCCGCTAGTTCAAGGCTTTTTGTCCACTCTATGTTTCTTTCTTCATCAAATCGTGCTTTTAATTCAACAACGACAGTCACTTGTTTTTTATTTTTTGCCGCTTCGACTAGCGCTTTTATTATTGCCGAATCTTCATTTGTTCTGTAAAGCGTCATTTTAATAGCTAAGACATCGTTGTCTTTCGCGGCAGTTTGGATTAAATCAACAGTGGGCGAAAATGATTGATATGGAACGTGTAATAAAAAATCGCCTTCTTTTATTTTGTCAAAGATATTTTGATATTCTGTCTTGGCGGGCGTATAACTGCTAAACATTAATTCAGGCCGAATTGCTTTAAAAGTTAATTCTGATAAAGAAGATAAATCCAAACTGTCATCAATAAAAATAATATCATCTTTAGGAAAATCCAAGTTTGTATATAAAAATTCTAAAAGCCGTGAGTGCTTGCTTTTCTCTACCTGTAAACTTATAACTTTTGCCTTTGGCCGTTTTCCAATTTCAATCTCCATAGCCTTGAGTAGGTCGGGCGCGTATTCTTCCTCGATGGAAATTTCACTATCACGCAAGAGTCTAAATAAAAAACTGTCTATTATTTGGTATCCGCGAAAAAAAGATTTAAGGTGAAACCTTAGAATTTCTTCAATAAAAATAAAACAAGATTCTTGTTTATCCGAAGGCAGTTTAAAAAGACGCGGAACTGATTTAGGAATCAGGCAAAGTGCTGAATAGAATTCATTATTTCTACTTAACTGCAAAGCGAAGGCGATAGTTTTTGAATGTAAGGCGGGGAAAGGATGGCCTGAGTCAACCGCCATTGGAGTAACAATTGGAAATAATGTTTCTTCAAAATATTTTTTTATAGCCTTTGTTTGTTCGCTGTTAAGCTGTTCAGGCTTTAGAATAAAGATGTTATTTTTTTTTAAGGCATTATTAATATTTTCTTTATAGCCGTTGTATAACTCTTGGATTTGGATATTTATTCGATATTGTATCTCTGAAAAAAGTTCTGTTGGGTAGTATCCAAAAGCGTCTTTATGGTTATATCCGGCAGCAATCAGGCGTTTTAGGCCGGATACCCGTACCATAAAAAATTCATCTAAGTTGTTCGCGACAATGCTTAAAAATTTTACCCGTTCAAATAGGGGGTTACTAGTGTCGAAGGCTTCTTTAAGCACTCTTTCATTAAAAGAGAGCCAGCTTAAGTCGCGATGAATAAGAGTTTCTTTAGGATCTTTTGGGTTATTCATTATTTGCTATGCCTCATATTGTATTTTTAGATTAAGTTTGTTGCCGGAAATATCTTCGAGTAGAATTTTTTTCTCCTCGAAATCTGTTTTTTCCAGAAGAAAATTTCCCGGGACAGTTACAGTTAATGTTATGTTTTGGTTACGGTTAAATTTTATTTCTAATTTTTTTACTTTTTGTTTGTGTGAGGAGTCAAGCGCGTTTGCCAGCCTTAAAATCGAGCTTAATTTTTGAATTAGCATTTGTTTGTCCTTAGGCAGTGAATTATAAATAAAATGACTTTCCGCGGGAGTATTTTTACGGTGGTAGCGCGCGCAACAGGCGATAATTTTTATTTCTTCATTATTTAAGCGGAAGAGATTAAGATTTAAAATAATATATTCACTGTGTTTGTGGTGCGAGCGGGTATACACAAACATTCCTATGTCATGGAGATATGAAGCCAACAATAGATAGAGTAAATCTTCATTTTTGAGTCCCAGTACTTCTTTGAAATTATTAAAAAATATTTCAGATAAAAATGCTACTTGTCGAGCGTGCTTTATGTCCGCGTTAAATTTTTTACAGATAGAATTTGCTATTGAAATTAATTGATTTGTTTTATTGTATTTTTGAGAAATTTTAACGTTCAAAAGCATATCGGCAAGCACCGCTTCAGCCAGAGGGACTTCTAAAATATAAATATTTTTTCCTTCTGTAGATTTAGTGAACGCGTTCAGAATTATAGCGTAAGGCGGAAACATATCAACATTTTCAATCGGTATTTTATATTCTCGCGCCAAGTCTTCAATATTTGTGTTCATTATTTTTTCGATAAGATTCTGTGTTTCAGCCGCGCTTAACTTAAAAAAAGAATCGGACGTATTTTTAGAAAGTATTTTTTGTAAATAAGAAGAGTACGTTTCATCAATTAACACGACGTCATCAATGTTTATCGCGGGTATTTCTCTTTTTAAATATGAGAATTCATTATCCACGTTTTCTTCTACCGCGTCGAAAGTATCGCGCATACTACCGCCGAGTTTTCCCATCAATTGTTTAATACGTAATGTCCCGAGAGGCATTCCTATATTCAGAAGGGAAAGGCCTTGAGACATTACAGATACATCTAGGCTTCCTGAGCCGAGTTCCGCTATAATAAGATTTTTGGTGTGAATAGGATATTTATCTTTAAGTTTTTGAGAAAGGTAGGCATCAATATAGTAGCTTACATCTCCAACAGTAAGAACTTCAATATTAAAACCAGTTCTTCTATAAACCGTATCTATAAAAATATCTTTATTGGTAGCTTCTCTGACCGCGGTAGTGGCAATAATCTTTATATCGGTAATCGCGTATTCTTTGAGCTTATTACTGTATTTTTCCAAAATAGCGATAGTTTTATTCATCGTTTCTTGGGTAATGCGTTCTTTGAAAAATGTATCATTGCCTAATGGGGCAACATTTTTTAGTGATTCAATTTTTTTAATGTCATCACCGTCTTTTTCCGCGATAAAAAGTTTAATCGAATGCGTGCCGATATCTATTACGCCTGCTCTAGTTATTTCTTGTTCTTTCATGATTTTGCATCCGCGCCTTTCATTGAAAGTATTTTTTTTATTATTATTTTGAGACCCATGTTTTTCTCGAAAAGTTCTCCCTTTTTTTTGACTGCCCATTCTTCCGTGTATGTGCCGCTATTCGCTTTGAGCGTAAGTAGAAGATTAGGTTTTTCCACGGAAACAAAGATCTCTTTAACATTTTGAATATGTTCCCTGTCAAGCGCGTCAGCTATTCTTAGAATCGCTGATAGCCGTGTTACTTGTTTTTGTTCAGGAAGAGTTAACCGGGCGAAAGATTCATGTTTAATAGAGGGCCCTATTTTTCTATGATATCGTGCGATATTCGCCGCCAATATTATTTCATGGCCGTTTAGCCCGGGGATTTCAGACTGAGAGATTAAATATAGCGAATGTTTATGGTGTCCCTTGTAACTTATGAATGTTCCGATGTCATGTAGCATGCTTGCCGCGAGCAGTATATTTCTATCGTTCGGATGATGCTCAATTATATTTTTAATTTGGTCGAATATTGATAAACCTAATTTAGCGACATGCATGCCGTGCGGTTCATCAAATTGATAGTGCCTTCCTATTTCCAGCGCGATTGATGAAATCTGTTTTTCTTTTTCAAGAAGATGTTCCTGAGGAGACGTGATATTATTCACTATATCAAAAAGAATGCCTTCACGTGTTCCCGTATACGGCACAATTATTTTTGATGCTTCTGCAAGATTTGCGAATTTTTCATACACTAAAGCCGCGGGCAGGATAACATCCGCTCTATCTTTTCGTAAGTTCAGTTTTTTTATCCGTTCTTCATATGTTAGTTTTGATAATGATAAACCAATGGAATGCAAGGCTCCCTTATGTAAAATGCTTATTCCTGATTTGTTAGTAGGAGTTTTTGCTATCTTAGCGAGTTCTTCAATGTTACCGCCTGTAGCGATAAACCCAATATTTTCCATTTTTTTTATTTTTGGCAATTGAATGGTTGATATGTATTCTGATATAAGTTTTTTAAACTCAAGCGGTTCTTTTCCGTTATCAGTAAGCTCTTCGTAAAGCCGCACAGTGCCTATTGTATGAGTTTGATTCCATATGATACCCGAGTTATCCGCGAGGCAAACCTCAACACTGCCGCCGCCGAGGTTGACTATTAACCATTTTCGCGTGCCAAGCGGTATCTTCTGTTTTACCGCCAAATAGACGAGACGTACTTCTTCAGAACCTGTTATGATTTCTATATCTATACCGGTTTCGCGTTTGACGCGGTTAACAAAAGATTTTCCATTAGCGCTTTCTCTAACCGCGCTTGTTGCCACAGCTTTATAGTTAGTGACATTAAGCCGTTTCATTGAATTTTTGAAATTGAGAAGCCCTGCTATTGCTGAAGTTTGCGCGGTATTATCCAATTGTCCGGACGAAAAAGCATTATGGCCTAACCGCACTGTAACACGTTGCGACTCAAGTATGTGATATATATTTTTTGATATAAACTCACACGCGATGAATCGAATAGCATTTGTTCCGATATCTATTGACGCGACTTTTATAGGAAAATCTTTATGGTTTTTCATGTGTATAAATCTTGGAAATATAGCGGTTCATTTTTAAAATGTATTTTTGTAATTACTAACCGCTTAGTGATTACAAAATATATTACATTTCCACAAGAGTAATTTTTTTATTTTGATGAGAAACATTTTTCCATTTAAGACGTGTTCTCCATTTGACAATTGAAGAATGTTTTACTTCGAATAGAATAAGCCAGCCTTTTGTCATGCCGAGTGTGTCTAGGTAGCGTGAAATCTGGTCGAGGCCTTTTTCTTTCGCGGAAGGAAGTCTCTTTAACTTTAATTCTAAAACAAATTTATCGCCGTTAAATTCTATAAGAAGGTCGGTTCGTCCTGTGCCGACCGCCATTTCGCGATTTATCCTGCCGCCGCCGTTTATTACTCTTTGCAGAAACGCCATTAAAAGTAAATGCGGTCCTGCTTCTTTATAATCAAATTTTTCAAGCCACATTTCAGAATTTTCACGATAAAACGCTTGAAACGCTTTTAATAATTTATCCATATCGAGTTTACCGTTGGGTTTTATGTACCAAACACTTTTCCCTTCATCTCCAATAGCATCTTGGAACGGATCTGTAAGAACCCTTGGTATAATTTCTCTATAAATTTCATTTGCAATTTTGACAGGTTTTGTTTCAGAAATAATTCCAAGGTCACGACAATATAAAATGTTGTCATTATAAGTATTAAAATCCATAAGGTCTCCATTGATAACCGCTGTTACTATTTTATTGACCTTAGGTTCTTTAAGTTTATCTATTAAACTGTCTAAATGCGTATCGCGTCTTTTTATAATGTTTTCCTTAGCTTCTTCCACAATAGCGAGTGTTATTTTTTTTGTGTAATTTTCATTTAGAATTTCAAATACGATTTCATTCGCTATAGCGTTTACCAGCCATGGCTGGCCTCCGGTTAATTCATAGATTCTATTTACTATTTCTTTTGAAAATATCTGACCTGTATCTTTTGTATGCTGACTATATAATTCAGTTATTTCTTCTTTTGTCCATGTCTCTAAAAGAATTGATTTCGCTTTTATATTAAAGGGCGAGCCTGAACCTAGCGACGCTTCGTCTGGACGAACTTTTAATTTGTATTCTCGAACATCTCTTAATCCCACTAAAGCTATAGTTGATGGGAATTGTTTAGGCCTCCCTTGAAAACCATTCCGTAACTGCCTAAGCACTGAAACTAAAACATCATCATATAATGAATCTATTTCATCTAATAACAAAACTACATGTTTTTTAAGAGAAAGAGTCCATTTGTTTAAATAATCTTGCAATGAAACACCTTGTCCTAATTTAGGGATTTTAGGCCAAAATTGTTTATCAATAAATAAATTACATGCTTGATAAAGCGAACTTATTATTTTAAAATTCGCGGTTTCTTCAGTTATAGACCGATACCCCGCGGACTCTACGGAAAACACTACTGAAATATAATTTCCTTCTTTATTTAATCTATGCGCTAATTCATGTAAAAGTGTCGTTTTTCCTGTCTGCCTTGGCGCGTGGATTGTGAAGTATTGTCTCTTTGCTATCATATCAAAAATGATATTTTGATTTCTCAATGGGTCTATCATGTAATGAATTTTCGGGTCACAAAACCCAGTTGTATTAAAATATCGTTTACTTTTCATTTTAAAATTTCCTCCAAATAATTTTATAGATAAATATTGCTAGATTATAACAGATTGCGCAGGGAAATAAAATAATAGAAAATATAGCGGTTCCACTCATTGTTAGCCCTCTAGCTCGTGGCAGTACGAGGTTATAACTTCTTACTAGGCGCTGTCGCAAAATGAAAAAAATATTTTTTATTTTTTTTAAGGTTACATTTCCACTATAGTAATTTCTTTATTCTGATGAGACAGAGTTTCCCATTTAACGCGCGTTTCCCATGGAATAATACTGGAAGGTTTTATCTCAAATAAAATAAGATATCCTTTTGTCATGCCGAGGGTGTCTAGATAGCGCGAAATTTGGTCTAGACCTTTTTGTTTAGTGGACGGGAGTCTATTTAATTTTAATTCTAAAACAAATTTATCGCCGTTAAATTCAATAAGAAGGTCTGTCCGTCCTGTACCAACTGCCATTTCGCGATTTATTTTGCCGCCACCGTTTATTACTCTTTGCAGAAACGCCATTAAAAGTAAATGCGGTCCTGCTTCTTTATAATCAAATTTTTCAAGCCACATTTCAGAATTTTCACGATAAAACGCTTGAAACGCTTTTAATAATTTATCCATATCGAGTTTACCATTGGGTTTTATGTACCATTTAGTTTCGCCTTCTTCTTCAATACTATCCTGCAAATTTCTATTTAAAACTCTCGGAATTATTTCTCGGTATATTTCATTAGCTATTCTTATAGGTTTTGTTTCGCTTATAATCCCTAAATCTCGGCAATATAGAAGCGAATCGTCATAGTTGTCAAACAAAACTCCGTCTCCATTTATAATAGCGCTTACTATATTTTTTACCCGCTCCTCTTTCAGTTTATCTATTAAACTATCTAAATGCGTGTCGCGTCTTTGTATTATATTTTCTTTCGCGGATTCAACATGATCTAGAGTTATTTTTTTTGTAAAATCTTCGTTTAATATTTTTACTACTATTTCTCTCGCTATAGCGTTTACCAGCCACGGCTGGCCTCCGGTTAATTCATAAATTCTATCTACTACTTCTTTTAAAAATATCTGCCCTGTATCTTTTGTGTGCTGACTGTATAATTCAGTTATTTCTTCTTTTGTGAATGTTCCCAAAAGAATTGATTCAGCTTTGATATTAAAGGGCGAGCCTGAGCCTAGAGACACTTCACTCGGACGAACTTTTGTTTTGTATTCCCGAACATCTCTTAATCCCACAAGCGCCACGGTTGAAGGAAATCGTTTTGGTCTTATTTGGAATCCATTTCGTAACTGCCTAAGAACTGACACTAAAACATCGTCATATAATGAATCTATTTCATCCAATAATAAAACTATTGGTTTAGTTTGAGAAATAGCCCAATCTATTAAGTAATTTTCTAATGTTAAATCTTTAGTATATTTTTCAGGCGGGATTGGACAATTTTTTTTATTGAGATATTGGCCGCTTGAACTGTAAAGAGAATTAATAATTTTTTTATTCGCGATTTCTTCAGTTATAGATCTATACCCCGCGGACTCTACGGAAAACACTACTGAAATATAATTTCCTTCTTTATTTAATCTATGCGCCAATTCATGTAAAAGTGTTGTTTTCCCAGTCTGCCTCGGCGCGTGGATTGTGAAGTATTGCGTCTTCTCTATTAAATCGAATATGATTTTTTGGTTGCGCAAAGGGTCAATCATATAATGTCTTTCAGGCATACAAAAACCAGTTGTATTAAAATATCGTTTACTTTTCATTTTTTAAAATCCTCCATATTCATTCCATGTTTATTTATAAATCAAACGATAAGCTATCTCACATTTCCACAACAGTAATTTTTTTATTCTGATGAGAAACATTTTCCCATTTAACGCGGGTTTCCCATGGAATAATACTGGAAGGTTTTATTTCAAATAAAATAAGATACCCTTTTGTCATGCCGAGTGTGTCAAGGTAGCGTGAAATTTGGTCGAGGCCATCTTCTTTACTATCGCTGTCTCTTTTTAATTTTAGTTCCAAAACAAAGGTTTCGCCGGCGAATTCAATGGTTAAATCTGTTCGTCCTCGGCCAACCGCCATTTCACGATCAATTCTGCCGCCTCCATTGATTACTCTCTGCAAAAAGGCCATTAAAAGAAGCCCGTGTCCAGCTTCTTTATAATCAAATCTTTCTAGCCAATGTTCACTATTACGGCGATAAAATTTTTGAAACGCTTTTAATAGTTTATCCATATCAAGCTTAGCGTCAGGTTTTATGTAACAAGAAGTCATGCCTTCTTCTCTAATGTTTTCTTGCATAGAAAAGTTTAAAACTCTAGGAATTATTTCTCGGTATATTTCATTTGAAAAAATTATGTCATATTTTTCTTTGCGGATAATTCCTAAATCTATAACATACCTAAGATCATCATTGAAGTTGTCATACACAAGAGAATCGCCGTTTATAATAGCACTGACAATGTTTTTAACTCTGGGTTCTTTCAGTTTATCTAATAAACTATCTAAATGCGTGTCTCTGCGCGCGATTAGATTTTCTTTCGCCTCTTCCGCGTGAGCGAGTGTTATTTTTTTTGTGTAATCACTTTTTAATATTTTCTCCACTATTTCATTCGCTACCGCGTTTACCAGCCACGGCTGGCCTCCGGTTAATTCATAGATTCTATCTATTACTTTTTTTGAAAATATCTGCCCTGTATCTTTTGTGTGCTGACTGTATAATTCAGCTATTTCTTCTTTTGTCCATGTTCCTAAAAGAATTGATTCCGCTTTTATATTAAAGGGCGAACCGGAGCCTAGAGACACTTCACTCGGACGGACTTTTGTTTTATATTCCCGAACATCTCTTAATCCCACTAAAGCTATGGTTGATGGAAAATGGGTTGGCCTTCCTTGAAAACCATTACGTAGTTGTCTTAGCACTGATACTAATACGTCATCATATAACGAATCTATTTCGTCTAATAATAAAACTATTGGTTTTTTTTGAGAACCCGCCCAATTATTTAAATAAGTCTGTAAAGAACACTTTTCATCTGCTAGCGACTTTTTCGGCCATAACTCCTTAGAAATAAATAACTCGCATGATTCATAAAGAGAATTTATTATTTTTAAATTCGCGGTTTCTTCAGTTATAGACCGATACCCCGCGGACTCTACCGAAAACACTACTGAAATATAATTTCCTTCTTTATTTAATCTATGCGCTAATTCATGTAAAAGCGTAGTCTTTCCTGTCTGCCTTGGCGCGTGGATTGTGAAGTACTGCGTCTTCTCTATTAAATCGAATATGATTTTTTGGTTGCGCAAAGGGTCAACCATATAATGTCTTTCAGGCATACAAAAACCAGTTGTATTAAAATATCGTTTACTTTTCATTTTAAAATTTCCTCCAATTTTATTTTTATTTATAAATCAAACAACAAGTTGTCTCACATTTCCACGATAGTAATATTTTTATTCTGATGAGAAATATCTTCCCATTTAACGCGGGTTTCCCATGGAATAATACTGGAAGGTTTTATTTCAAATAAAATAAGATATCCTTTAGTCATGCCGAGGGTGTCTAGATAGCGGGAGATTTGATCTAAGCCTTTTTGTCTCGCGGACGGCATTCTTTTTAACTTTAATTCTAAAACAAATTTATCTCCGTTAAATTCTATAAGTAAATCAGTTCGTCCTGTTCCAACTGCCATTTCGCGATTTATCCTGCCGCCGCCGTTTATTACTCTCTGCAAAAACGCCATTAAAAGTAAATGCGGGCCTGCTTCTTTATAATCAAATCTTTCAAGCCAAACTTCAGAATTTTCACTGTAAAATTCTTGAAAAGCTTTTAATAATTTATCCATATCAAGTTTACCGTTGGATTTTATATACCATTTAGTTTCGCCTTCTTCTTCAATACTATCCTGCAAATTTCTATTTAAAACTCTCGGAATTATTTCTCGGTATATTTCATTAGCTATTCTTATAGGTTTTGTTTCGCTTATAATCCCTAAATCTCGGCAATATAGAAGCGAATCGTCATAGTTGTCAAACAAAACTCCGTCTCCATTTATAATAGCGCTTACTATATTTTTTACCCGCTCCTCTTTCAGTTTATCTATTAAACTATCTAAATGCGTGTCGCGTCTTTGTATTATATTTTCTTTCGCGGATTCAACATGATCTAGAGTTATTTTTTTTGTAAAATCTTCGTTTAATATTTTTACTACTATTTCTCTCGCTATAGCGTTTACCAGCCACGGCTGGCCTCCGGTTAATTCATAAATTCTAT
>JYNY01000115.1 GCA_000954095.1 Candidatus Omnitrophus magneticus
TTTTTGTGTAATCACTTTTTAATATTTTCTCCACTATTTCATTCGCTACCGCGTTCACCAGCCACGGCTGGCCTCCGGTTAATTCATAGATTCTATCTACTACTTCTTTTGAAAATATCTGCCCTGTGTCTTTTGTGTGCTGGCTGTATAATTCTGTTATATCTTCTTTTGTGAATGTTCCTAAAAGAATTGATTCAGCTTTGATATTAAAGGGCGAGCCTGAGCCTAATGACGCTTCACTCGGACGGACTTTTGTTTTGTATTCCCGAACATCTCTTAATCCCACAAGCGCCACGGTTGAAGGAAATCGTTTTGGTCTTATTTGAAATCCATTTCGTAACTGTCTAAGTACCGATACTAATACGTCATCATATAATGAGTCTATTTCATCTAATAATAAAACTATAGGTTTTTCCATTTTTTCCGACCAGTCAGATAAATAATTCTCCAAAGTTAATTTATTTTTATATGTTTCCGGCAGAGGCGGATAGTATTCTTTTAGTAAAAAATTTTTAGCATTTCTATATAAAGAATCTATTA
>JYNY01000116.1 GCA_000954095.1 Candidatus Omnitrophus magneticus
CGCGCAGCCGTTGGAAAATGACCTGCCGGGCAGTTGATGCAGCTACGCGTCCGAAGTCCTCGGGAGTGCCGTCATACCAGCCGACGACCTGCCCCTCCTCGTCCTTCTCCGGGAGCATGACAGCGACATTCCCAGTCTTGCGGTCCAGCTGAACCTTGGCACCGTTAACCGGAGCCTCAGTCTTGTCATATGCGTTGGGGAGGGGGTCCTCTAGGGTAGTCAGCAGATAGTCAAGCGGGATGTCCTTGTCCCGCTCGATCATGCGCAGAGTTGACAGGTCGATGTCCATCTCAGTTCTCCTCCTTTGACGCCTGCGCGTCGCGACGATTGAGCTCCACCTGGACGACGGCCTTCGCCACGTCAGCAAGCTGGACCT
>JYNY01000117.1 GCA_000954095.1 Candidatus Omnitrophus magneticus
ATTAAAAATTGCTTTAAAAAATAAAAAAATGGTCTAGACAAACCCGACCACTTTATTCCCTGCAATGATTTTAGTATCGTTGGGGAACAAAAAGGGTTTCAAGGCAAATTCGGCCCGCTGTATACTTATGGCATAAATATCTTAGATTATTTTAAACCAAAATTTTTTATTGCTGAAAACGTTGGTGGAATTGTTACAGCCAATGACGGGAAAGTATTTAAAAAAATATTATCTGATTTTAAAAATGCCGGGAATGGATATAAACTGACGGCACATTTATATAAATCCGAAGAATACGGTATTCCTCAAACCAGACATCGTGTTATTATCGTCGGAATTACGCAATCATTGAATTTAAAATTTCAGGTGCCTGCGCCCACTACTTTTCGTAAACATAAAACCGCAAAAGAAGCTTTAGAAAATCCCCCAATCTCAAAAGATGCTCCAAATAATGAAATAACTTCACAGTCTCAAGTCGTTATAGAACGACTAAAATTTATCCGTCCGGGGCAGAATGCTTGGACAGCAGATATTCCTGATAATTTGAGATTAAATGTCCGAGGCGCAAAATTAAGCCAGATTTACAGACGTCTTGATCCAGATAAGCCTTCGTATACCCTGACAGGTAGCGGTGGCGGCGGCACGCATGGTTATCACTGGGAAGAGCCGAGAGCTTTAACTAACAGAGAGCGAGCCAGAATCCAAACGTTTCCAGATAATTTTATTTTTGAAGGATCTAAGGAAAGCGCGCGAAAGCAGATCGGGATGGCTGTCCCTCCGAGATTATCAGAAATAATTTTTACTGCAGTGTTAAAAACCATAGCCGGGATTGAATATGAAAACATTTCGCCGCATTACGGCGGACAGCTTTTATTTTTTGAAAATTTCTAATGAAGGGAGATATATGCCTCTGAAAGATGTTATAAGTTTAATTAGTAAAAAATTTGATATAAGCGGAGAAGAAGCCGAAAAAATAGTTGATAAAGCTGTCGCGGGAGGAGAGGTTGTTAAAGACGGTGACTATGAGGGATGGTATAAAAATAGATTCCTTCCCAATTGTGTTCTTATAGATGAAACCGGGTATTCAAAAATGGTAATCACTAAGCGGTTAGTAATAAACTTTTCTGCGTTCTTTAGAAAACCCAATTCTGTCATTCCCGCGAAAGCGGGAATCCATAAGGGTTTAACATCCGCTTAGTGAATACCAAAAATGTGTGTCGATGCTTTAAAGATTCTTAGCAGGACTGCACCAACTGATTACGGTAGTAGCAGGCAGAGGGATTTGGGTCAGTTATGGGCAGATATGACTCGTGGATATTTAGGAGAATACGCCTTTTCTTTATTTTTAAAAGAACGTTGCAATGTTACCGCACGGCTTGGGCATGAAGTTGGCACTTTGCAGGAATATTTGCCGATGGATATTCATAAGATACAGGATTCAGATAAAAGTTATCGTGAGCCAAAAATAAAAATCAGTGTTAAGACTACAAAATGGAATGGTATTTGGCTTGATATTCCCGGAGATCAGTTTAACCACTCTGACGTTCACGTTTTGGTAAAGGTTGGTGCGGGGCGCGATCATTTATTTGCTTTTTTAAAAAAAATTAGTGTTTTTAAGGACAAAGTGCTTAAAAAAGGTGAAGACGTGGGATCCTTGTCAACTGAGGAATCAAGCGCGCTTTACGACGCGCTCCCTTCTTTTAAACCTATACCGGCATATATTTGTGGTTTTGTCCTGAAAGGTGGTAAGCACAAGAGTCTGTCATATGAAGGCAAGAAAGGCAGATTGAATTATACAATATTGGCATGGAACGGCCCAATAGTTCCCGGAGATCTGGACGCAATTAAACGTAAAGAAGGAGTATCTGGAAGCATATCATTTGAAGGAATTGGTGATTTTGCACATGACAAAGGCTATTTGTTTAACACGGGGAATCTGCTGTGGGAGGAAAAGGATTGGAAGAAAGTATGCGAAAGTCTATAACAAAATGAAAATATATGGGAGATGTTCATTCGATATTTGCATCGACTAGAAATCGTAAAAATAGATACCGTAAATATTTTGCTAGTCTATCCGAACATCCGTGTTTTAAATCCTTAATTGATCTTATATGCCCCATCCGTCAGGAAGTTCCAATTTGGCATTTGATTGATGACGCAGTTCTGTATTTAGTTGTGGGGCAAACGTTTTCTTTGTCCGATACGTTTTCGATCATTAGAGTTCTTGCAAAACCCATAAAAAAAAGATAAAAATCTTTCTGTGTCCTTCAAAAAATTTCATTCTGTCATTCACGCGAAAGAGGCTGTGTCACAACTAGTATCGCATTTTAAAAGTGGAGTTGAGTTAGTAAAAATAGCGTCAACCCGCTGTCATTCCTGCGCAAGCAGGAATCTATACAGGTAAAAAGGGAGTGAAAAGATTTTAAAAACTAAAAAATTGTAGTTGTGACACAGCCTCGAAAGCGGGAATCCATACAGGTTTTATAATATTTATAATTTTGAGTTGTTAAATCAAGTTACGCAAGAACTCTATTAAAAAACTTCTGTCAATCAGCGCGAAAAATGTATCACTTTTTTGTCCCTAATCCATCTTCCTCTATTCGAGACATAAGCTGGCTATTTTACTGGGCTTTAGGCAAAAGGACGGCCCCACAACAATTTTTTGGGTTGAAGTGTTGCGTTCCTAAGACTATTTTTCAGTTAGAATTTTTAAATTGCTTCGGGCTTTTTCATTGGCGGGATTGGCTTGCAATGCTTTTGAAAAATTTTCTTTAGCATTACTAGTATCGCCTAACAAATAATAAACATAACCAAGATTATTATAGGTTTCGTCATAAGAAGGGCATGTTTTCTTTGCTTCTTCAAGCAAGGAAAGGGCTTTCTTTATATTTCCATTTTTGCCTTCCCTGACAGCTTCTTCGTTTAGGGATTTTGCTTTAGTGATATCAACGGGGTTAATTAGTGCGACTTGTTTTTCTAAATCTTTATACGCTCGGCTAAGATTATTTTTTGCGAGAGTATAATTAGGATTAACCTCTAAAGATTTTTTAAAATATTCTATTGCTTTCATGAACTCGCCTTTTTTCGCGTAATATCCGCCGATTTGGTTATACGGCTTGGCGCTAGGCGCGATTCGTTCTGTTTTTTTATGAGTATCTAAAAATAATGTTTCTGTGTTTTTCCATACGGCGCATCTTTGCCATGTAAGAAAAGAATGCCAAATTATTATCGAGCATAGTATTGCCGCCGCGAATAGTTTTATTGAGCTTGATAAAATATTTTTTTTAGGAAATTTGGAGAATAGTTTGCAATATCCGATAGATACTATTAAAAATACGCCTATTGAAGGCAAAAATGTGTACCTATCCGCGCTAAACGCGGCGCCGGCCTGAATTATTTGCAGTGTTGGAAGAATAGTAATAAAAAAAAATGCTCCGCTGAAAAAAAATAATTTATGCCTTTTAAAAGAATAGACGAATATAGTTAGTATTGCCGTAAGCCCGGCTAAATAATATTTGATTAAAGCGGTTTGCGCCGGAGTTATATTCGCGTAAGGGTACATGGCTGATAAATTGAGCGGTATAAACATTTTAGATAAATAGAAAAAAATCACTTTGGAGAAAAAATATTTTCTTATGTTGAGCGGAGTTCCTACCGTTATCGCGCCCGAAGAGTGTTCAAACATAAGATTTATTCCGAGAAAAATAATAGATAGAGCCAATAACGGTATTTTTTCAGTAAGATTTTTTTTATTAATATTTTTGCCGTAAAGATAATCCAATAAAAAAATCACGGGAACTAAACTTATGGCTAGTATCTTTGATAAAAACGCGAGAACCCCGAAAATAAGGCAAAAATAATAATATTTTATTTTATTATTTTTTAAATATTTCGTGTAAGCAATAAGGCTGGAAAGAAAAAATATAACGCACAAAAGATCTTTTCTTTCAGTGATCCACGCGACAGATTCCACGTGTAAAGGGTTTACGGCGAATAACGCGCCGGTTATAAAAGAAATTATTTTATTTTTTGAAATAGAAAAAATAAAGAAAAATACAAGGATAGATGTGATAATATTAAGTAAATAATTCGTCGCGTGAAACACCATTGGGTTAAGACCGGCGAAAAAATATTCAATGCTGTAACTTAATATTACCAAAGGGCAATAGTGCCCCAAAAAATTTGAAGAAAATATTTTTTTTATATTTTCGATTGAAATAGATTGGATCATAGAATTTTCAGAAACATACGCGGGGTCGTCCCATTCGACAAAATCATTAAAAATAGAGGGGAAAAAAGAGACAGCGGCTAAAATAGCTATTATGATTATTAAAGGCGCTGAATTTTTTAAAGGCATATTGTGCTCCTTTGTTTTAATCTGTCCTTTAAAATGAAATGAAGGACAGAGCGCTTGGACGGACACTGTTAGTATGTATTCCGCGAAATAATTTTATAACAATCCTATTGACATTACACAATAAAAGTGTATAAAAAAATATTGATAAAAAATAAATAACATAATAAGAGTCAGCGAAACAGCGCTTATGAAAGGCGAACAATGATATCTATTCAAAATATATCTAAACAATACGCGGGTAGAGAGCTTTTTTCTGAAGTAAGTTTTGATGTGCGGCAGGGGGAAAAAATTGGGCTTGTCGGCCGTAATGGGCATGGTAAAAGCACGCTTTTAAGGATTATTACCGCGAAGGAGGAAGCTGATGAAGGCCGTATTATCGTGCCGAAAGGGTACACGATAGGATATCTCGAACAGATTTTAAATCTTACACAAGAGACAGTATTGGAAGAAGCGTCTTTGGGATTACGCCCTACAGAAAAAGACGCGGCATGGAAAGTAAAAAAAATATTATCCGGTTTGGGATTTACAGATGAAGATTTTAACCGGCCTCCAGCTTATTTTTCAGGCGGATATCAAATGCGTATATCGTTAGCAAAGGTATTGGCAGGGGAACCGAATATGCTTCTTTTGGATGAACCGACTAATTTTTTAGATATAGTTTCGATACGTTGGCTTGAAAAATTTCTTAAAGCATGGAGGAATGAACTCATTATTATAAGCCATGACCGTTCTTTTATTGACAGCGTTACCACGCATATTGTCGGTATACATAGAGCTGGTGTCCGTAAAATGCAGGGGAAGACCGCGAAATATTATGAACAGCTTTACATGGAAGAAGAAATACATGAACAACAAAGGGTAAATGATGAAAAAAAACGAAAACAAATTATGGAATATGTTACTGCCTTTAGGGCAAAAGCAAGGAGAGCTAAAAGTGTTCAATCAAGTTTAAAACGGCTGGATAAAATGGAAAAACTAGATAAGCTGGACAATATAAACACGTTAACATTTTCTTTTAATTATTCCCCGATAGACGCTAGAAAAATAATGGATGTTCATAATCTTACCTTTTCTTATGACGCGAAAGAGCCGTATCTTATAAATTCTTTAAATTTTTCAGTGGATAAGCATGACAAAATATGTATTATCGGAAAAAACGGAAAAGGCAAGACTACTCTTTTAAAACTTTTAGCCGGGCGGCTGAATCCTATCTCAGGAAAAATAAAAACACATTACGGTGTTTTACCGGCGTATTATGAGCAGGCGAATACTGTTGAACTTAATGAAAACGCCACAGTCGAAGAAGAAATATCTTTGAGTAAATCTTTTCAAGATAAAACAACTGTCCGCGCCATATGCGGGGCCATGATGTTCCCGGGCGATGACGCTTTTAAAAAAATAAAAGTGCTTTCAGGAGGAGAAAGAAGTAGAGTTCTTCTTGGTAAACAGCTTACTATTCCTTCCAATATTTTACTGCTTGATGAACCCACGCATCATCTTGACATGGAATCATGCCAAGCGATTGCTCTCGCTGTCAGGGATTATGAGGGTGCGGCTCTTATCGTTACGCATGATGAATATTTTTTAAATGAGGTCGCGACAAAACTTATTGTTTTTCAAGGCGATGAAATTCTTTTTTATCCGGGCACATACGAGGAATTTATAGAAAGAATAGGATGGAAAGACGAGGATAAAAAACCTAACGTTATTCCTGCCGCGATGAAAGAAAAGAAGCCGGATGATAAAAAAAATCGCGCGGCCTTTCTAGCTCTTAAGGCAAAAACGCTTAAGCCTTTGGAGGAGAACATAAATATTATTGAAAAAAATATTATAACTTTTGAGGCAAGATTAAAAGAAGTTCACGAGGAACTTATAAAAGCGTCTCATGAGGGTAATGGCGCGAGGATCGCGGCGCTTTCTAAAGAAATGAATTCTCTTAATGAACGGGTGAATGAACTTTTCAATGAGCTCCAGACAGCGATGGATAAACATGAAACAGAAAGTAGAAAATTTATAGAATAGTAAAATATTAATTTTTGACTGGAGCGCGGCCGCTAAGTTCTGCCCATTTTTGTGCGTATTTTTTAGTCATTTCAACATTTCCCAGATTTTTATATGTTAGCGCGGCATTGTAATAAGTCGCGGGATAAACGGGCGCCAGCGCAATAGCTTTATTGTATAAATCCAACGCGAGAGCGTTTTCTCCTGTGTCACGGTATACGCACGCTAAATTATTTATAGCATAAATATCATTGGGGTTAATCTCGAGAGTTTTTTTGTATAAAGGGAGCGCGTCAGTAATCCTTCCTTTTTCCATATATAAATTAGCAAGATTATTATAGGCTTTGCCGTAATTAGGATTATTTTTAATAGTATTTTCATAACAAGTGACAGCCATTGATTTATTACCTGTGCGTAAATAAATATTAGCCAAATTATAGTAAGCGTCAGCATAGGATTTATCGTAATTTATAGCGTTTGTATAAGAGGTGATAGCTTCTTTCAACAAGCCCTTTTGAGACAAACCGTTTCCAAGCATATAATGCATTTTCGCGTAGTACGGTTCATATAGAAGTGTTTTTTGGCAAAAAGAAATCATATCCTTCCAGTAGCTATTTTGTTCACGCGTCATAATAATAAAAAATATTGTTAAACAAATGAGGAATATCCCCGCGAAATACTTCATTATTTTTTTTCTTAATAAAACAGCGAATCCGCAGGATATCATGAGAAAAAATCCTATTGAAGGCAAATAGAGCCAGTGTTCTCGCATATACGCGTGAACAGGGTATAAACAATTGGATACCGGAATTAATAATAAAAAAAACCACGTGAGCGCGAAAAAAATGCGCGGATTTTTTTTGCGCGCCGTTATTGCCCCCAAAATTATTAGTACGATAATTATTGCTCCTATCACGGCGCCTTTTGCAAAATAAGAAAATTTCCACGGCACATATTCCATATGAAGCCCTGCCGGCCAAAATAATAATTTTATATAGTTAAAGACCGCTGTAAAAAATCCGGGAAGCCTGTTCTCGAGCGGAATTTCTCCAATAGAAACCGCGTCAGGAAAAATATGTTTTAAAAGAGTAAGGCGGATCGCGATATAAAATAAAATCATAGTGAGCACGCTGGCAAAAATTTTTTTATTTATATTTTTCTTGAAAGTGTAGTGGTAAATCAAAATGATAACAGGGAAAAATAGGGTATTTTCGCGCGAAAGAAGGGCTAATAAATATGACAAAATAGTTCCTATTAAAAAAATATTTTTAGGCGCTTCTATGAATTTTATATAAAAAATAAACGCGAGAATCATAAAAATGACAGCCAAAGAGTCGGCTCTTCCCGATATATATGAAACCGCTTCCGTGTGAATGGGATGAATAGCGAAAAGTAACGCGGTAAGAAAACTAATTAGTTTATCTTTAAATAAAATTAAGATAAGAAAAAAAATAGAAAAACTTGTTAATAGGTGAAACAATGTGTTGGACAGATGAAATCCTATTGGGTTTACTCCCCAGATAGAATAATCGACAAGATACGTCAATATTTGTAAAGGCCTATAATACCCGTATTTAGCTTTGCCGCCTTCATAAAGTTCAACGCCTCCGCCCGCGCCGATATCTTCAGAAAAAATTTTAGGAATTTTTTCCCAGCTTTTTATATATTGATTATCTTTTACAAGAAAAAAGTCATCCCATATAAAATCATTATGTAGTGATGTGCTGTAAGCTACGCCGACAGCTATTATCAAACAAAATAAAAGACCTAATATTGTTAAAATATTTTTGTTCATATGTTTTATTGGCGACAAAACGTGTAATCACTAGTCGGATGGTAATTGTAAGCTTGATTATTAACGTTGTGATTTCTCGGGAAGCTATATATGTTATAACCATTTCAAAAATATCATAAAATCCTTATGGATTCCCGCTTTCGAGGCTGTGTCACAACTACGATTTTTTAGTTTTTTAAAATCTTTCCACTCCCTTTTTACCCGTATAGATTCCTGCCTACGCAGGAATGACAGCGAGTTTACGCTATTTTTACTAGGTTTACTCCACTTTTAAAATGCGATACTAGTTGTGACACAGCCTCG
>JYNY01000119.1 GCA_000954095.1 Candidatus Omnitrophus magneticus
TTAGGAGGACTTTTCTATTTATATCCTTCTCCAAATGCAGTTTTCCGGTTAAATATTAAACCGGACAGCATATATTGTTTTGACCGTGCGTATACAGACCTTGAACTATGGAGTAATATTGACTTTTCTAAGAGTTATTTTGTGACTAAATTAAAAAACAATCTAAAATATACAGTTCTCGGACAGCATCTAGAGGCAATGAAAGACGGGATATTGTCTGATGAAAAAATAAAACTAGAAAATAAAAAATATGAAAAGAATTTAAGAATGATAAGATTTTTAGATGAAAAAAGTGACGAAGTAGTTAGTATTGTTACCAACAATTTTAAACTGTCAGCTAAAACGATCGTACAAATATATAAAACAAGATGGCAAATAGAAATATTTTTTAGATGGATAAAACAGAATTTACAAATAAAAACATTTTTGGGAACAAGTAAAAATGCGGTGATGAGTCAAGTCTGGATAGCGATGATATATTATTTACTTTTGACATATATAAAATTACAATCTAAATATGAAAAATCGTTATTTTATTTGCATAGGATAATAGAAGAAGCATTATTATAAAGGTTGACATTGATAGATCTGTTAAGCGCAACACCAGCCAGAATTTCTGATTTTAAAATTAAGGAATTTCAACTAGTTTTTTGGTGAAATAGTTTTATCGGACAGGATTGATCCAAAATATAAACTTTATTCCGAAACAGAATATCAAGAAAAATATCAAGCTAA
>JYNY01000120.1 GCA_000954095.1 Candidatus Omnitrophus magneticus
CAATTATGGATTTTACGAAATTTTGTTTCATTAAGTTTTTCATGATTACTGCCCATCCTTCCCCGCTTTGCGGGATGTTTGTTATTTCAAAAATTCCCTTAATAGCATTATTAATGATAAACAACAAGTTAGAGGAAATTTGTATAAGTCCTGTGGGAAACGAAATGTGAAAAAATTTCATAAAATCCATAATTGCGTCAATTATGGTATATGCAGGCCTGCATATACCATAATTGACGCAATTATGGATTTTACGAAATTTTGTTTCATTAAGTTTTTCATGATTACTGCCCATCCTTCCCCGCTTTGCGGGATGTTTGTTATTTCAAAAATTCCCTTAATAGCATTATTAAGGTTAATCTCCAAATTAGAGACAATTTTTAAAATAACTGTGAAAAACTTAATGATGACTACTTTTACTATCTTCATGACACATTCTCCTTTGGCGCTTTGCGCCTTTTTGTTTATCCCTAATTTTATTTTGACAACAGCGCCAAGAATAATTTTAGAGATAGTTACGAAAATTCCTCTGACTTCTTTTGTGCTTTTCATGGCACACCTCTCTTTGCCCGTTTGGGCGGTTTTTGTTTTTTTGAATATTTTTAATAAATATTGAGAAAAATTTGTACTTACTTTACCTGTATGGATTCCTGCTTGCGCAGGAATGACAGGGTTCGTCTGGATTCCTCGTTGCGCAGGAATGACAGAGTTCGTCTGGATTCCTCGTTGCGCAGGAATGACAGAGTTCGTCTGGATTCCTCGTTGCGCAGGAATGACAGAGTTGGCCTGTTTTCCTCGTTGCGCGGGAATGGCAGGGTTTAAACTTGTTAAAGTCTGTATTATTCTGAATAGCGGCGGACCGATAAAGAGACAGGCACTCTTTATAAGTCCTAATAACATACTTATTTTTTTCCTTATTTTCATCTTTCCCCTCCTTCCGGTACTCTGTACCGATTGCGATTGACTGGAAACCATCCTAGCCATTCCCATTGGGCTAGCGACTTTTCCAAAAATAATTTTCAAAAAATTTCTTAAGTGGCACATGGTGCACACTCCTTTGCGGCATCCCGCCGCGGTTTTTATTATTCCGGAATTAATCCCAGTCTCGACGAGACTTGTAAGACGTTCCGAAATGGTTTTGAATTTTTTTTTCAACTGTCTCATATCTACTCTCCATCCTTCCGCGCATCGCGCGATTTTTGTTATTTTAATTTTCACTAATCACTACTCACTAATCACTAATCACTCCAATCTTCTACAATTTTTCTATTTTATTTTTCATATCATTTTTTTTCAATTTTACATTTCTTATTTTTTTTTGATTCGATTTTCACTTTCTCATTCTCTACTATAAAGCTTACCTGACAAATCTAGAGAATGCAAATTTTGAAAAGCCGATTTTTCGATATTTTTTTTCTAGACTCGCGTAAAGTCCAGTAACCATGCGGGTTTTAGAGCCAAAATTAAGAATAAAAAATGTGGTTTATTTTAGTCATTTTTATTAAAATTTTTCTTACTTTTTGTTTTACACTTGTTTTCTGGTTGGAACAAAAGTACTGCTGTGCTATAATGACAAAAAGTTTTTTTTAAATTTTTTGTAGAATAATTGAAAATCGAAAAAGAAAAATTCGAGCCGAAAATATCATAAAACCCTT
>JYNY01000121.1 GCA_000954095.1 Candidatus Omnitrophus magneticus
TTTAACTGTTTCCGGTTTCTGTATCGGCAATAAAATCAGTGATGAATTAAAAAATCTCGGCATTATAAGCGACCTTCGAGAAGTATTAATTCTTAACGACTTTATCCCCGGAACAACCCAAAATACCATAGCAGAACCCATGAGCTTTCAAGGAAACACGCTTAAGATACGGCATATAACACGCGGGCAAGGCCTCCAGTTCAATATTTTTTATAACAATAATGGCGAGATAAAAACCATTCTAGGGCAAACGTTAAATAAAGGAGACTGGACATTGGTGCTACCGGGATGCGTTGAATATATTGCAAACACCGGACAACTCAGATTTAATGATGTTTCTTTAACTCTTTCCGATAAAGATATTAAAAATTTTAACCCAACTTTTTCTGATAACGCACAAAATAAAAACATGCCTCCAAAAACAATAATGAACAATATCCCTTATATCCCGGTAAAAATAAATAATGAACAATATCTAATAAAAACTTCAAAAAAATTACCAAACATTAAATGGCTACCCAGCCTGCCATACGCTGATAAAAAAATAAATTTATCTTCAATTTATTCTTCCTTATCCAACGACACTCCGCGCATGATTATAAAAATCGCGGGACGTTATTACAAATGGGCACTGAACAAAAAATATTCATCGCCGCGTGATATAAAAATTTTAGAAAAATCGGAGAGTAAGAACAGCTAAAACATTTTGTCTATTTCACACATTACATTTTTTCAGGAAGGGCTATATTTAAAAGATTTAATCCATTAGAGAGAACAATCCTCGCGCATTCCACAAGAAAAAGCCTCGCGCGGGAAAGTTCTTTATCGCTTGAAACAACTCGGCATTCAGTATAAAAAGAATGAAATTTTCTGGAAAGATCATTAAGATATGTAACAATCTTGCTTGGCTCTAACGCGTCTCCAGCGGATTGCACGACAAAAGGGAATTCGCTTAACGCTCGTATAAAAACTTTTTCCGTTTTATGCGAAAGAAGAGACAAAGAAGCGCCTTCCAAAGACAATCGTTCTTCCTGTTTATCATTAAATTCTTTTATACTGCAAATTCTCGCGTGAGCATATTGTATGTAATAAACCGGGTTGTCGTTCGATTCTTTTTTAGCAACCTCAATATCGAAATCAAGATGGCTGTCCAGCCTTCTCATTAAAAAAATAAACCGCGCCACATCAACGCCAATCTCATCAAT
>JYNY01000122.1 GCA_000954095.1 Candidatus Omnitrophus magneticus
TCAAGTGGGTAATTTTCAATTGAAATTTTTGGGTATTTTTACATTAAAATTGACATCCGCAGAATGCTTTTATTATTTGCACTTTTTGGCTTATTAATGCGCTGTATCTGATTGGTCGACAAAAAGAAGCCATGGAGATGTTTGATGAAGTCATTAAGCATGTCAATTCATTCGGGCTTCTATCGGAAGGCATTGAACCAAAAACAGGAGCTTTGACCGGGAATTTCCCTCAAGGGTACTCGCATTTAGCTCTTGTCCAGACAGCATTTTTGCTGGAAACAGATTATCAATGGCGTGATAGTGCCCGTTCTTCTTACAATCCTGTCCGGTAAACGTCTAAAAAAATAAAGGGAATCACTCCAAAAATGTTAAAATGGGTAAAATGGAAACACGCTAAAACGCCCATAAAACAAGGAGGATTCCCTATATGGCTAATTATAGCACGGTTTTTAATCAACTTTTAGCATTAATTCCGCGATATCATTTTGAACGTTTTGTAAATTCTTTTACGGTCCGTTCGTATATGGAAAGAATTTTCCAGAGAAACAGGAAAAGGTAAAGGAATATTTATATTAGC
>JYNY01000123.1 GCA_000954095.1 Candidatus Omnitrophus magneticus
AATAGATACCCCCGCCTTTACAGGCGGGGTTCTTTTTCAGAATTCAAACTTCGTTTGTCCTGTGTCTTCCTTCTCTTGACTCTGAATATATCTACAGATAATCGCCTCATCTATCCCCACCGTTGAGACGAAAAATCCTTTCGACCATATCCCCTCATTGTCCCAATACACTTCTTTCAAAAAACGAAACTTCTTGCTCATGTGCCTACTTGTATTTTTTTTCAACGTTTCAACAACCATACTTACTGCATATTTCGGTGGAATTACCATTTGCAAATGAATATGATCAATATCTATTCCTACAGCAATGTATTCCCAGTCGGGGTAATACTCTCGGACCTCAAGAAGTTTCGTTTTCAGATATTCACGAACTCCTTTGTTCAGGATTTTTCGTCTAAATCTTGTAACCCATACTATGTGGTACTGCGTCCTATATACACTATGTGCTGACTTTATTAATCTCATTTACTCAGTATAACATACACGGAAGACACAGGAAATATGCTCTCATCCCCGCCTTTACAGGCGGGGATTTCCCGCTAAATTAAAAATATCCGCTTTACTAAAAAATTCAACATAAAGAGTTCTAGAAAATCCTAATATAATCAAAAAACAATATAGAGAAATAGTTTGCTTTGTTTCTCTGTCATAAAATTTGCCAAAATGCCCCCAATCTACTTGCGCCTGTTCTCCCGGTAAAGTTTCAAATCGTAATACAGCTTTAGAGGCTAGTGAATCTTTTACAAATGAAACATATCTAGCTACCATTCCATATTTGCCTAAATAACCTTGATTCTGAATTTCTTTATATAATTTAGTGGCTGTTAAATTATATTTTTCTAGACGTAGATTCATGTATTCTTTGAAAGATTCTATCTTTTGTCGTATAGTTTTCTTCCTAGAATAAATAGGCGTAGAATTCTTTTTTAAATTATTAAAAACTGTTTTCCTCGATACCCCTAATTGCTTTGCAATTTCAGTTTTTGTTAACCCACTAGCCAATAAATTTCGCATATCCACCCAATCCTTTTGTTTAATCATAATTACCTCCATGATTAGTATGAAGATAATTATAAAAATAATTTTTAAAAATAACATTATCTATATTTGCTAAACTTTTGGAATTCTCATCCCAGACATGCTTTCTCAAGTGGGTAATTTTCAATTGAAATTTTTGGGTATTTTTACATTAAAATTGACAATGCGGGTTTCATGTTTTAAAAACTCAAAAAATGGTTGTGGGGCCGACCTTTTACCTATAACCCAGTAAAATAGCCAACTTATGTTTCGAATAGCGGAAGATGAACTAGGCGGGTTTAATTACCAACCGTTTAGTAATTACAAGATATCCGTTAGTTTTGGAGATACACCAAAACTAACGGATATTTGCACTGTAAAAGATTATTTTTTTTTGCATGTTATTCTATACATTTGTAACACCCCTAAAATTATTCCTATTGCTCCTGCGGGTATTTCAGGAACAAAGGGGATTGGCGAACTTTGTAGTCCGCTACCGATATAAATATATTTCCATCCGCCCGCGCCTATCCAGTAATCGCCTTTATTTTTTCCTATGAGTGAAAAATCTTCAGTAGTATATGTCCACTTCATACCGTTTATAATTATGAAGTCTGTCATGCTTTGAGACATATAAAGATTATAGAGCGCGTCAACATCACCATATGACCAGTTTTCTCCAAATGCTTCGCTGAATTCAGATGAATATCCTGCTTTTCCTATATAATCCCACTCAAGAGGTTTATCAGATGTGGTAATTCCTTTACTCGTGTCTAGATAAATATGCCAGAATCCGTATTTATCAATCCACGGGGTGCCGACTGTCTGACCATGTCCCCATGCGCCATTTGCTGAATAGTTGGCTTCTTTATAGTACCAATTGAGTCCGTCAACTTGGATTGAAGCTTGTGTGGCGAGTAGATTTTCAAGGTTATCAACATCCGCTAAAATATCCCAATCTACAGAATTGGAAAAAGCACCTATAATATTAGCGTTTGCGATGTACTCCCATTGGATACTTCTGTTGAAATCTGTAATTCCGCGTGTAGTTGCTACTAAGTTTACATGTTTAAACCCATAGTTGTCTGTCCATGCTTCGCCTTCTCCATGTGAACTGCTTGCTCCCCACCAGCCATTTGTATTATAATTTCTGTTGGAATAATGCCATGTAGTTCCATCAATATTAGCTGATTCGCCCGAAGAATCAATGGCCACCATTGTATCCAGTTCGGATAGATTCCAATCAACTGTTCCAAATGTCTCAAGGATATCTATATTTGCAAGATATTCCCATTGTATAGATCTGTCAAAGGTGCTGACAGCTTTTACATTGTTAAGAAGGTATATATGGTTGAATCCATAAGTGTCTGTCCATGCGTTGCCTTCTGATTTTCCTGAACCCCACCACGGCTGTTTAGCCAGATACCGCCAAGTAACACTGTCTATTGACGTGGATTCGCCTTGAGAAAGACCGGTCATTGCGTCTACTTCAGATAGATTCCAGTCAACATTTCCAAAAGAGTTGAGAGCATCAGCATTGGCTATATATTCCCATTGAACACTTCTATTAAAGTTACTTATGGAACGGACATTGTTTACCATATAAATATGTCCGAACCCGTAAGTATCTGTCCAAGAGTCACCTTGATTTTTACCCGCGCCCCACCATGGTTGTTTAGCTAAATACCGCCAACTAACTCCATCAATATTAGCTGATTCTCCCAGTGTATCAATGGCAGTTAACGTATCTACTTCAGATAAGCTCCAGTCTACGGTTCCTACGTGGGAGAGAGCCGCGGCGTTAGCAATATATTCCCATTGAGGGGGCCGGTCAAATGTACTTACCGCTCTTACATTATCAATTTGATAGATGTGTTTAAACCCATAGGAATCTGTCCAAGAATCACCTTCTGATTTTCCTGAACCCCACCATGGTTGTTTAGCTAAATACCGCCAAGTGATGCCGTCTATTATCGCGGATTCACCGGCTGAATCAATAGCGGTCATAGTATCCACTTCAGACAGGTTCCAATCTACATTGCCGACAGTGCCTAGAGCATCAGAGTTAGCGATATATTCCCATTGTTTGATCCTATTAAATGTGCTGATAGCTCTTGTGTCGGCTACTTGATAGATATGTTTAAACCCATAACTATCTATCCAAGCATCGCCTTCTATTTTTCCAGAGCCCCACCATGGCTGTTTAGCCAGATATTTCCAAGTAACGCCGTCTATTATCGCGGATTCACCGGCTGAATCAACCGCGGTCATTGTATCTACTTCAGATAAATTCCAATCTACATTCCCAAAAATTCCCAGAACATCGGCGCTGGCAATATATTCCCATTGAGAGCTACGGTCAAAGGTGCTGATATCGCGGACATTATTAACAAGGTATATGTGTTTGAATCCATAAGTATCTGTCCACGCGGCGCCTTCTATTTTGCCCGCACCCCACCAAGGTTTTTTTGCTAAATATCTCCAAGTAGTTCCATCAATATCAGTAGATTCGCCCGCTGTATCAAGACCTGTCATGGTGTCTATTTCAGATAAACTCCAATCAACAGTTCCGAATGAATTATTCACATCGGCATTGACTATATATTGCCATTGCGTGTTTCTGTCGAATGTGCTTATACCTCTGGTTCCGTTTAAAAGGTATATGTGATAGAATCCGTAAGAATCTATCCACGCTTCGCCTTCTGTTTTACCAGTACTCCACCAGTTTTGGTTGGATAGGTAGCGCCAAGTTATGCTGTCTATGACTGCGGATGATCCGGGAGTGTAAAGTCCGTTCATTGTGTCTACTTCAGATAAACTCCAGTCTACATTTCCAAACACTCCATTTGCGTCCGCGTTAGCGATATATTCCCATTTAATACTACGGTCAAAGGTGCTTATTCCGCTGGTATTATCAACAAGATAGACATGTTTAAATCCATAACCGTCTACCCACGCGTCACCCGCGTTTTTCCCTGCGCCCCACCATGGTTGCTTCGCCAAATACCGCCAAGTTTTGCTATCAACGGTAGCAGATGTTTGATTTTGATGAACATTGTACAGGGTATCTGTGTTTGGAAAATCCCAATTTTCTGATAAAGTGGTGTCGTTATTCCAAATATATTGCCACGCAGTTGGGCATCTTTCCGGCTGGCGTTCTACTACCGCACCTATTAAAGTGTCGGATGTGAAATCGCCCCATCTGCCTATTTCATTCCGAATAGCCAAATAATTTTCATTAGGAACCTCTTCATTAGGACTGTCATTAGCCCAGTAAGTATAATCCCATGTCTCCCCAGTTACCCATATCCATCCATCCTCAGGTTCCACCGAACCCGTAGGCTGATATCCTCCTATCCACGACTGAGACAAAGCCTCTCCCCATGTGTTTACTAAAAATGTATTCTCATTTGAACTGGTGATGACCGCTAAATCTCCGCCCAAATATGATTGAGCTTGAGACCTTGCCGTATCCCATGTCCATTGATACCCTGAGCCATTATTATAGGAGAATAATTCATAATAATGGTCGTTCCACTCTTGCCACGCAAGAGCCGGTAAACTCGAGAAAATTGTAATAATACAAATCTCCAAGAATACCTTTACTGAAGAGAGTTTTTTAGTGTGCATGACACACCTCACTTTGCGGCATCCCGCCGCGGTTTTTGTTATTACGGAATTAATCCCAGTCTCGACGAGACTTGTAAGACGTTCCGAAATGGTTTTTAAAAAATTATTAAACTGTTTCATAACTACTGCCCGTCCTTTGGCGCTTTGCGCCTTTTTGTTTATCCCTGAAATTTTTTTAGCAACATTGCCAAAAATAATTTTAGAGATAGTTACTAAAATTTTTCTGATTTTTTTTGTGCTTTTCATGGCACACCTCTCTTTGCCCATTTGGGCGGTTTTTGTTATTATTTTTTTAAATAAATATTGAAAAAAATTTGTACTTACTTTACCTGTATGGATTCCTGCTTGCGCAGGAATGACAGGGTTCGCCTCGATTCCTCGTTGCGCAGGAATAACAGGGTTAGTCTGGATTCCTCGTTGCGCGGGAATGGCAGGGTTCGTCTGGATTCCTCGTTGCGCAGGAATGACAGAGTTCGTATGGATTCCTGCTTGCGCAGGAATGACAGGGTTCGCCTCGATTCCTCGTTGCGCAGGAATAACAGGGTTAGTCTGGATTCCTCGTTGCGCGGGAATGGCCGCGATTAAACTTGTTAAAGTCTGTATTATTCTGAATAGCGGCGGACCGATAAAGAGACAGGCACTCTTTATAAATCCTAGTAACATACTTATTCTTTTCCTTATTTTCATCTTTCCCCTCCTTCCGGTACTCTGTACCGATTGCGATTGACTGGAAACCATCCTAGCCATTCCCATTGGGCTAGCGACTTTTCCAAAAATAATTTTCAAAAAATTTCTTAAGTGGCACATGGTGCACACTCCTTTGCGGCATCCCGCCGCGGTTTTTGTTATTCCGGAATTAATCCCAGTCTCGACGAGACTTGTAAGACGTTCCGAAATGGTTTTGAATTTTTTTTTCAACTGTCTCATATCTACTCTCCATCCTTCCGCGCATCGCGCGATTTTTGTTATTTTAATTTTCACTAATCACTAATCACTAATCACTAATCACTCCAATCTTCTACAATTTTTCTATTTTATTTTTCATATCATTTTTTTTCAATTTTACATTTCTTATTTTTTTTTGATTCGATTTTCACTTTCTCATTCTCTACTATAAAGCTTACCTGACAAATCTAGAGAATGCAAATTTTGAAAAGCCGATTTTTCGATATTTTTTTTCTAGACTCGCGTAAAGTCCAGTAACCATGCGGGTTTTAGAGCCAAAATTAAGAATAAAAAATGTGGTTTATTTTAGTCATTTTTATTAAAATTTTTCTTACTTTTTGTTTTACACTTGTTTTCTGGTTGGAACAAAAGTACTGCTGTGCTATAATGACAAAAAGTTTTTTTTAAATTTTTTGTAGAATAATTGAAAATCGAAAAAGAAAAATTCGAGCCGAAAATATCATAAAACCCTT
>JYNY01000124.1 GCA_000954095.1 Candidatus Omnitrophus magneticus
AATAGATACCCCCGCCTTTACAGGCGGGGGTCTTTTTCAGAATTCAAACTTCGTTTGTCCTGTGTCTTCCTTCTCTTGACTCTGAATATATCTACAGATAATCGCCTCATCTATCCCCACCGTTGAGACGAAAAATCCTTTCGACCATATCCCCTCATTGTCCCAATACACTTCTTTCAAAAAACGAAACTTCTTGCTCATGTGCCTACTTGTATTTTTTTTCAACGTTTCAACAACCATACTTACTGCATATTTCGGTGGAATTACCATTTGCAAATGAATATGATCAATATCTATTCCTACAGCAATGTATTCCCAGTCGGGGTAATACTCTCGGACCTCAAGAAGTTTCGTTTTCAGATATTCACGAACTCCTTTGTTCAGGATTTTTCGTCTAAATCTTGTAACCCATACTATGTGGTACTGCGTCCTATATACACTATGTGCTGACTTTATTAATCTCATTTACTCAGTATAACATACACGGAAGACACAGGAAATATGCTCTCATCCCCGCCTTTACAGGCGGGGATTTCCCGCTAAATTAAAAATATCCGCTTTACTAAAAAATTCAACATAAAGAGTTCTAGAAAATCCTAATATAATCAAAAAACAATATAGAGAAATAGTTTGCTTTGTTTCTCTGTCATAAAATTTGCCAAAATGCCCCCAATCTACTTGCGCCTGTTCTCCCGGTAAAGTTTCAAATCGTAATACAGCTTTAGAGGCTAGTGAATCTTTTACAAATGAAACATATCTAGCTACCATTCCATATTTGCCTAAATAACCTTGATTCTGAATTTCTTTATATAATTTAGTGGCTGTTAAATTATATTTTTCTAGACGTAGATTCATGCATTCTTTGAAAGATTCTATCTTTTGTCGTATAGTTTTCTTCCTAGAATAAATAGGCGTAGAATTCTTTTTTAAATTATTAAAAACTGTTTTCCTCGATACCCCTAATTGCTTTGCAATTTCAGTTTTTGTTAACCCACTAGCCAATAAATTTCGCATATCCACCCAATCCTTTTGTTTAATCATAATTACCTCCATGATTAGTATGAAGATAATTATAAAAATAATTTTTAAAAATAACATTATCTATATTTGCTAAACTTTTGGAATTCTCATCCCAGACATGCTTTCTCAAGTGGGTAATTTTCAATTGAAATTTTTGGGTATTTTTACATTAAAATTGACACCACCGGTAAGCGGTAAAGGACTGGCTCTATCTCACCCAATCCCCAGATAAAGCCGTCATTGAATGGCCGCCTCTGCGCGAAGGATTTCGGCTCAAACCTCACGACTTGAAAAAGCAGATTGCCATCCGCGTCCTTATAATCGTAAATCTTGCTTATGCGTTGATTATTCATCTTCTCTGTCCTCTGTTGTGAAGTTTAAGGGATACCCCAAGGCGAACTTACAGAAGCGGATGAGCTGATGCGCCTGCGCTGTGGCCTCATCAAAGGAAAGCTCCTTGCCGTAGGTCTGAAAGTAAATACCCTGAAATTCTTCGATCGCCTCTTTGGTTAACATAATTTTTCCGCCTTCACGTATAGATGGCGAAAAATCACCCAAAAGGAGATAAATTGTTAAAACAGAGTATAAAAGATTGGTAAAAAATCTTTGCGGGGAATGGTGAATTCACCAAGGGGGCGGTGAATTTTGATTTAAGCGATAAGCTTGATTTTGATCTTGTAGGATTTTACTTCTTCGTAGGGCCAGAAGGGGTCTTCGTCTATGTGAAAGAAGGCTTTGAGCGTCTGGGCGAGCAGTTGTTTTGTCTTTTTGAGCTTATCCGGAGCTTTGATTATTGAGAAACCCTTGTTTTGAGGCGTAGAACTATCCTCATCAAACTCATAGCCGAAGTCTTGGTCAGTTTTCCTGATATCGGCGCTTTTACCGGAGGCAAACTTCTCCCAAGATATTTCGCCATGATTTTCAGCCAGCCGCTGTAACATCTCCCATTGCTTGTTGGGCCTGCGGCTCTTGGAATCCTCGAAGCCCATTTCTTTGTAATCCGAGCGGATGGTTTTATTCTTGAGCTTGATATCGACATTATGTCCATCAATGAATTTGATCGTTATATCTTCCCATTTGGCATTAGCCGGGAGCTTTAACACTGGCTTACTGGATACCTCCGGGGGAGAAAGCGGCTTCTGGCCGCTGGCGAGATCCTTGGTATAATTTGCAAACCACTCTTCGTAAGTATCAAGGATTTGAATAGAGAAAGATATACCAGAATTAAAAGCGGCTTCGATGACCTTTCGAGGATCCCAAAGCTGTGGCCATGGTTCTTCTGGTTTATCAGGACGATTTTCTTTTGTGATTTTAAGCACTCGGGCACCAAACTCCAAGTCGCGCAGGATGTTCAAGATATGATTGATCGGAACGGTGTTTAATTTATTCTCTTTGGTCTGTCGAAGCTCGATAAGACCGGCTGATGCGGTTTTGCTTCGTTCGGCCTCTATTGCTTCAATAACCAGTTTGAAATTATCTGAATGCGTCATTTGAGTTATATTCTTCCTGTCGGGAATTTTATCTGGTAATCAATTATCTTTTATATTATAATGTTTTATACCCTTTTTGTAAATAAGATACCTTGCAGGCGGTGCTATTAATAGGGTGTTGTGACCACCGGGAAGCAATACAGAGGAATGATATGAGGCTGACAGATAATGAAATAAGAGATATTACCAAATACCTTGAATCCGGTAAGCCGTTGCCGGATTTTTATCGTTTTCTCCTGTTCGAGGAAAAACGTGAGGTTGAGCTTGTGTGGAACGGTAAGACTGGCGAAGTTTGCAATGTGGCTTTGCCGTTTCAGGTCATTGAGCAGGTTGATGAGCCGCGCAAAGAAAAAACGCAGGATCAATGGCAAGGGACGTTATTTGACATGAGTGGCCGCCAAATCAAAGGTTGGACAAATAAACTCATTTGGGGAGACAATAAATTGATCTTGAGCAGTCTCAAAAACGGCCCCATGCGAGATGAGATCGAAAAAGAAGGTGGAATAAAACTTATTTATATCGATCCTCCGTTTGATGTGGGTGCTGATTTTTCCATGAACATCGAGATTGGTGATGAACAATTTACTAAAGCGCCTTCGGTTTTGGAAGAACTTGCCTATCGTGATACGTGGGGTAAAGGAGCAGATAGCTTTATCGCCATGATCTATGAGCGACTTGCCTTGATGAGGGACTTGCTGGCACAAGATGGAAGTATTTATGTGCATTGCGATTGGCGAGTATGTGGGTATATTCGACTGGTATTGGACGAAGTGTTCGGCGTTAATAATTTTAAAAATGAAATAATCTGGAAGCGCGGAACAGTTAAGGGAGCAAAGGCCAAAGGGAATCAACTCGCAAGAAACCACGACTCTTTAATGTATTACGGCAAGTCGGACAATTTTATTTATAACCGGCAATTTCTTGATTTTTCTGAGGAATATAAATCGCGATTTAACAAAGATGATAATGATGGCAATGGGCCATATCGAGATGACCAACCAATCGGAACAAGGTCAGATTCGTCTATAGAAGAAATGAAGAAGACTGGCAAGGTGTTTACTGACTCATCGGGGAAATTAAAAATAAAAACGTATTTAAAAGACTTAAGTGGGATTGTTATGGATGATAACTGGTCAGATATATCAGAGGTCAATGTTATGTCATTGGAGCGAGCCGATTATCCTACACAAAAACCCGAAGCATTATTGGAAAGGATAGTTCAATTATCATCCAATAATGATGATATTATTGCCGATTTTTTTTGTGGCTCAGGGACAACTTTAGCCGTCGCAGAAAAGCTTGGTAGAAAATGGATTGGGTCTGACCTTGGTAAATTTGCGATACACACGACACGCAAACGCATGATCCAAGTTCAGCGCGGGCTTAAAGAAGCGGGCAAAGATTATCGAGCTTTCGAAATTTTAAATCTCGGAAAATACGAACGCCAACATTATATCGGCGTTAACCCGAACTTGAGAGATAAAGAGAAAGAAAAACAGCTAGCCAAACGCGAAAAAGATTTTCTTGAACTTATCCTTCGAGCTTATCGTGCCGAGAAAGTTGATAGTTTTAAAACGCTTCATGGCAAAAAAGCCGCACGTCTGGTTGCGGTAGGCCCCATTAATCTACCGGTTACCCGGAGTTTTGTAGAAGAAATTATCAAGGAATGCTTGGAGAAAAAGCTCGTCAAGATTGATATTCTCGCATTTGAGTTTGAAATGGGCCTTTTTCCGAACATTCAGGAAGAAGCCAAGTCAAAAGGCATTGATCTTGCCCTTAAGTATATTCCCCGGGATGTGTTTGATAAGCGCGCGGTTGAAAAGAATCAGGTCGTTTTTCACGATGTGTCTTATATCGAGGTTAAGCCGATAGTTCAGAAGAAAGGTGTCGCTATTGAACTTGTGGATTTCAGCGTTTATTACAATCAGGACACGATCGCGAACGTCGAGGCATCGCTTAAAAACGGAGGAACCAAGATTTATGTTGAGAACGGTAAGATTATCAAGGTCACCAAGGACGATAAAGGCATTATGAAGCGTGAGGTCTTGACCAAGAAATGGACTGACTGGATCGACTATTGGGCTATTGACTTTGATTTTGAGAGCAAGAAAGAAATCGTCCGGGTCAAGAAAGACGATGGCTCAATCGAGGATGCTTGGACTGGTGACTACGTTTTTGAAAATGAATGGCAATCGTTCCGTACGAAAAAAGACCGCACAATTGAGCTCAAGAGCGCATTCCGCGAATGCCCCAAAGGTCGCCGCAAGATCGCGATTAAGGTCGTGGATATATTTGGGAACGATACGATGAAGGTAATTGAAATAACCGTTTAGGTATAATGATGTATTTTAAGTCCATAAAAATAAAAGGCTATAAAGGATTCGTAGATTCCGGAGAAATTCCTTTGTGCGTACCTGACGGGAAAACGTTAGGTAGTGGGCTAAATATTTTTGTTGGTGAGAATGGTTCTGGCAAGACTGCCTTATTGAAGGCAATCAGCCTTCTTTCAATCAATAGCTTTACAGGACAAAATCGAATATCCTCTTCGGATTTTAATAATAAAAATCAGACCGGCTCGATTGAAGTAATCGGAACATTGTCTGAGCATATTAAATATCCTATGCCTGAACCTTGGAAAAAAGAATTAGATATTAAGGAGTTTAGAATCGCTATCAAGCATCGTGATAGAAAAGCTCCCGGGAAGCTATTATCTCCAATGTTTACCGTTTCGAACATTCTTGAACCAATATCAAGGACAATGCCAGCTACTAAAACGAAAGAGCAGTGGGAATTAACAGATTATTATCTTGGTTTTGACTCAGATAGACTTGGTGATGACGGATTGAATATTTTCTTTTTTGATTCAAGTCGCAATAAGCATGCAAAGAAAGGTTACTCAACGACATTTAGCAGAGTCATGAATGACCTTAATTGGAAATTTCTTAAAGATGCCAATCAGCCGGATATCCTTACAAAATGGAAAACGTATTACAAGGATGTTGTATCAGAAAAGTTGGGTAGCGAGATAAAAGATTTATTTAAAGAAAGATTCCACAGAGATGATTTGATAAATATCGAGCTTGAGCTACTAAATTTGAAGGAGCCGTTTTCAGAAGCATTTTTTGCTCTCGTGAATGATATTAACTTGACGCAAATTCCACTTGAAGATTTAGGATCTGGAATTGAACTGTTATTTTCTATTTTATTTCTACGTCAAATTGCTAATCAATCGAAGGGTACAATAATTTATTGCATTGATGAACCAGAGCTTTCTTTACACCCTCAGTGGCAGAAATCATTCTTTGAAATTTTGATTGAAGAGTCTAAGACTAAACAAGTGTTTATCGCTACCCACTCTCTACATTTTATTGACCCAATTATATTGGGCGCAGTTAAGCGTTTTTACATTAAAGATGAAATGGTGAAGTATGCCTCTTTAGATGATGCTCAGGTAAGTGATTTTGAACTCAGGAGACTTTTTAGTCTTGAGAACAGAGAAATATTCTTTTCAAGAGGGATAGCCTTAGTAGAAGGTATTCAAGACAGATATCGGCTTCGACTGTTTCTTAAAAGCGGGAATAAAGATTTGTTTGTTATCAATGGGTTGAGCAATCTGGAACGAGTTAAAAAACTATGCGATAAATTAGCAATTAATTTTAAGGCCATTGTTGACTTAGATTTTCTATCTCAATACCCTGATTTGTTACCTTCATTGACAGATGATGAGAAGGCTAAGGTTGATGAGGTAAAAGTTATTGAGGGGATGATTGCGAATCAGACTGATGAAAAAGTCAAAAAAATATTGATGGGGTGTAAAGCAGACATATTTAATCCAGACAAACAACGTTGCTTGTGTTCAAAGATCAGGACAAAGATGGCGTCAGATAAAGCCTATAAAGACAAGGTTAATAAGAAGATTTCAGAATTAGTGCAAAATAATATCTTTGTCCTTTCTAATGGCATGATGGAAGATTATTTAGATAAAGACGGTAATCCTTTGAGTAAGAAATTGGGTGACGAACTGGAAGGGATCTTAAAGTAGAGCCATGGCCATACATAAAAAATTTCCTAAATCACCATACGAGATAATAAAGCCAGAATTGCGGTGGTTTCCGGCTGATGAGACTCTGCGTGAAAAAGGCTATGATAAACTTCTGCCGCCTTTGGTCGCGAAGTTGCGCAAGCTGGTTGAAGAATGGCGAAACTCCGGCTATGAAGGAGCGAGTGCTACGAGCAAAGCGCTTTTGCAGTGGTGGTTTAAGACCGATCACCCTATGTATAACGCCGATGGCGAAGAGTATCTCTTCCAATACTATTTTGCACAAAGGGAATCGGTTGAAACGATTATTTATCTCTATGAAATTGTTAAAATTAAAGACAAATACGACCTTTTACGTTTTGATAGCTCTGGCATTTTAACGCCGGGCATGTTCGCGGAAAGCTGGCGACGTTTTGTCATAAAAATGGCTACAGGTAGCGGGAAGACAAAGGTTCTCAGCCTTGTTTTGGCGTGGAGTTATTTTCACAAGACATATGAGGTAGATTCTGCGCTTGCGCGAAACTTCCTTGTTATTACGCCCAATATTATCGTCCTTGATCGTATCCGGACAGATTTTGACGGACTAAAGATATTCTTTGAGGATCCAATTATTCCTGAAAACGGATATGCCGGGCAGAACTGGAAAGATGATTTTCAGGTTACGCTCCATATTCAGGATGAAATTGGCACGATCAGAAAAACAGGGAATATTTTTCTTTCCAATATTCACCGCGTCTATGAGAGCAGTGATGTTAATCCGTCGTTTGATGATGAAGATACCGCCGATTATTTTCTTGGCAAGAAGCCGGTTGGCGCGACAAACGAATCAAAAATCGATCTCTCCGAGATCGTGCGCAATGTAGATGAACTTGTGATATTGAATGATGAGGCGCACCACATTCACGATGAAAAACTCGCGTGGTTCAAATCGATTGAAGACATTAATAACCGCCTCAAGATGAAGGGATCCGAGCTGTCGCTTCAAATAGATGTTACGGCAACACCTCGCCATAATAATGGAGCGATATTCGTTCAGACTGTATCTGACTATCCTCTTGTCGAGGCGATCCATCAAGATGTTGTGAAGCACCCTGTTCTTCCGGATTCGGCAAGCCGCGCGAAGCTCGTCGAGAAGAAAAGCTCAAAATATACAGAAAAATATGAAGATTATATCCACCTTGGCTATCTCGAATGGAAAAAAGTGTTCGAAGAACATGCGAAACTTGGCAAGAAGGCTGTCCTTTTCATTATGACTGATGACACTCGTAACTGTGATGAGGTTGCGGCGTATCTCGGAGGCAGGTATCAGGAATTCAAAGACGCGGTTTTGATTATTCATACAAAGAATAACGGAGATATCGCAGAGAGTGTGTCTGGCAAAAAGAAAGAGGAATTAGACGTTTTACGTGAGGCGGCTAATAAGATTGACCGGCCGGATAATCCGTACAAGGTAATCGTTTCTGTTCTTATGTTAAAAGAAGGCTGGGATGTCCGCAACGTAACGACGATTGTCGGTCTTAGGCCATATTCTTCCGCGAGTAATATTTTGCCAGAGCAGACCATGGGGCGCGGGTTACGCCGGATGTATCGTGACGCGAATCTTCAAGAAATGGTGAGTGTTGTCGGTACCGATGCTTTTATGGATTTTGTGGAATCAATAAAGAACGAAGGCGTTGAGCTCGAGCGCCGTAAAATGGGCGAAGGAAGTACTCCTAAAGCTCCTCTTGTAGTTGAGGTGGACAAAGAAAATGTGAAGAAGGATATCGACAAGCTTGATATACAGATCCCTGTTTTAACTGCCCGTATCTATCGCGAGTATAAAAACCTTTCTGATCTTGATGTGAGTAATTTTGGCCATGCAAAGGTTAAGGTTCAACAGTTTTCAGAAGAAGAAAAGAGGGAGATAGTTTTTAAAGATATTGCTACCGGAGAAATTTCCCATAAAACTGAACTTGATTCTGATTTCGTGGCAAATTATCAAAGCGTAGTTGGATATTTCGCTCAAGTAATTATGAAGGATTTGCGGCTTGTCGGTGGGTATGATGTCCTTTATGGCAAGGTAAAAGAGTTTATTCAGAATTATCTTTTTGAAGCAGTGGTGAATTTGGAAGATTTAAACATCCTCAGGAATTTATCCGAACTCGAAGCCACAAAAACCATAATAGAAAACTTCAAGAAAAAGATTAATGACTTGACCATTTTAGATAAGGGCGAAGCGGAGATCAAGGATTACATAAAGATTAGTAAATGCCGTCCATTCGTGGTTAAAGAACAAGGTTATCTTGTGCCGCAAAAGAGCGCATTTAATAAGATTGTGGGAGACAGCCATTTTGAGCTTGAGATGGCGGCCTTCTTAGAGAAATGCGAAGATATCATCTCTTATGCAAAAAATTACTTTGCTGTACATTTTAAGATTGATTACCGCGACGCTGATGGCGAAATTAGGGATTATTATCCTGATTTTTTTGTAAAAGTATCCCAGAAGGAGCTTTACATTGTTGAGACGAAAGGCCGGGAGGATTTGGATGATCCTCTTAAAATCGCACGACTCAAGCAATGGTGCGACGATGTTAATAAATCACAGAGCGAGGTTATGTGTCATTGCCTGTATGTTAGGCAGGATGAATACGAGAAATATAAGCCGAGGAATTTCTCGGAGTTATTAAAGAACTTTAAGGCATAACTAAAGAGAATCAAATCGAATTCGTTTAAGAAATTACCGAGAAGTTGCCAATCAAATCATTATGCAGATGAAACGACTTTGATGTTTTACTGTGACGCGTTCAGGGGAGTATTTATGAAGAAAATTCTATTTATTGCGGCAATTCTGTTTTTGAATATGACTGCGTCTTATGCACAAGATATCCCTTTGGAAAATCAACTGGCTCAGATATACAAGAATGCGGAAGATGCAACCACTAAAGGCGACATTGAGCAGTCAGATTTTTGGCTGGCCAGATATATGGGTTTAACAGCCATAGATGAAAAGACGAGCCGTGGTTATCCTGATTTAATTCCATTATTCAAGAAACGAGAAGATTTAAAACCCACGGCATTTGTTTCCGGGAAGTATGACGATAGCTTTATTGAATTTTACGCTCGCGGGACCTGCGGTATGTGGGGCGTGCCAGACGAGGGCATTGATAAGGAAAAGAGGGAATTTATTGTCCAGTCATTTTCTGATGACCGCTACTTTATCGAGATTACTGCTTCGCCAAGGCTTGAGAATTGGTCTATTTTAAAAGATCCTGCGGTTGTTGCCGTTATCCCTCTTGGGAAAAATCTGGTTATTCATTCAGGCAAACTTGATAAAGGCAATGCCGTTAAACACTTCAAGAATATGCCTTTTGATGTTGGAGAGAGTTTTATTCACTACGTCTGGCAACCGGAAATGCACGATTTAGATGGGGATGGTATTCCTGAGTTTTGGATCCGCTATATTAAGGCTTGGGCCGATGGCTTTTCTCAGGAATTGGCTATATACAAAATTAAAGATGACAGCGAGCTCGTCCTATTAAAGCAGTTTTCCGGTGAAGCTGAAGGCATTGCCAGACGTCTCGAGGGAAATAAGGTCGAGGTGGGTACTGGTTTCACTGATAAGAATGTCGGCCATATAGGTTTTGATCAGACGCGCCTTGAGATATGGGAATACAAAGACGGTAAATTTATAAAGACGTCAGAAAGAGCCGTTCCCCATATTCTGTGGAGTAAGGATTGGGAGAAGTATTATTTTTGAGAGTAATATGACTTCCATGTGTGAATTGCGTGGGATCGCGATCTGGCCAGTCAAATTATCGCGCAGATGAAAAGGATTTAATAAAGGAGTGGCCTAAAATGAATAAAGAAATCAATGAACATGTTTTTGAAATCCGGTACAAGCCTAACTCGAAGATTCTTGATTACAGAGGCACATGGGCGGAAATGATAGCGGAGCACATGCAATTATCCGAGTGGAGAATCCTTGATAATAGGGTTGATGTATATGATAAAGCAGGTAAAAATCACGCATTCGTAGGGTTTAGAAACTCTGGTTTTTTATGCACTGATTCGCCAACAAGGAATTATTTTTATGATCAGGCCATAAAACTCTTTAGCTATATCTCTAAGCTGGATGGTTTTGAGCCGGAGCTTGTAGTAGAGCGAATTGGAGTCAAGTCAAAGTTTTGCACTAACTTTGAGAAAAGTTTTGAAGAATTAAAAAATCTATTTGCTTCAAAATATATACGACTTACTCCCGAGGCGGAAAAAGCAATCAATGCGAAATTGGTTGATATAGGATCCCCGTTAAATTTCGCGGATAGCTTAGGCAATTTTAATACCATGGCTGGGCCCATGGAAAAGGGGCAGATTATCCAATTTTTCAATGGAAGAAAAGAAGCTGATGTGCCTACAATCGGACTTTATTTCGACATTGATTATTTTCTTAAGCCTAATAAAAAGATGAAAGCCGATGAAATAAATAAAGCCATCAGAGAGTTTGCTGAAAGCTCGTGGGGTAAATATGAAAGAGTAAAACAGCTAATACTGGGGATATAGAAATGGGAAAAAAGAGGAGACATATACCCCAGAAACAAATAAATGGCTTGAGGGAAGAAACGACTAGCGAGCTGGTTATTCATCCGAATGCAACTCTCTCGCCAAGTGAATATGAAAGTCCGACCGCCATAGATGTCATCCAAAGAGAATCAACTAGCGCACCTACTATTGGAGAAGAGGATTCTGCGCCATATGTGGAAAGCTTTGCGGGACTTGCTGATAAGTATATTCTTAGCAAAAGAGCCATTCCCTTTAGCATTTTGCTCTTAATTTGCGGAGTTGGATCTGCCTTTATTTTTATTCACGATAATAACGCTGGATTACTGGGCGATTTCAACGCAGTTTATTGGACTCTTAAAAAATGCTTCATCCTGTGCGCATTAATAGTGGTTATTTGGATAGCGCTTTCGATTGTGGCTTGGATTAAGGGTAAAATCAATAGGGCGTGAAAGCAGATTTAACCTGTATTTTTCTTAAGCGCCCTGATAATACATCGGATTAAACGGCGTTGGTTGGCTGATCATTAAGTTGCGGATGTCCTTAAGCCATCGACCCCAAACTGGACGCCCTTGCGAAACACAGGGCGTAAGGGCCAAAGCCTTATCCTGACTTATCGTCGGGGTAGGGCTTTTGCCGTTTTGGGCGGGTTTTGGATCGATATATTTGGGTATAATGCTTCCCTGAATTCAGACCACTGGTTAAGGTGTGAAAACAGGCTATAATAATAGCCAAACTAGGAGGTCAAAATGAAGAAGCGAATACAATATCCAAAAGAGTTAAAGGCTCGTGTGGCACTGGAGGCTCTTAAGGAAACAAAAACGATTGCTGAACTTAGTTCTGAATACGAAATTCACAGCAACATGATCAGCAAGTGGAAGAAGCAATTACACGATAATATAGCTAATATTTTTACGCGCAAGAACGAACAAGAGCCAGATGCCAAGCAACAGCTAGACAATTTGTACAAACAAATTGGCCGTCAGCAGGTTGAGATTGATTGGCTAAAAAAAAAGCTTGGACTATAAGTCGCGAGCAAAAAATATTGTTCATTGACAAAAATAATACGGAATTGAGCGTTCGCCAGCAATGCGAATTACTGGGGTTCAATCGGTCGAACTTATATTATCAGCGACAGGAAAAAGAACTTTTGGATGAACACCAGCTTCGCAGAGCAATCGACGAACAGTTCATGAAAGATCCATGCGGCGTTATTAAAATGATGAAGTATTTACGGCGTTTGGGGCATACCGCTGGGAAAAAATTGATTCGTCGGCTTATGAGGTCGATGAACCTAGTGGCGATCTATCCAAAGCCACGGATAAGCCAGAAACATCCGGAACACCGTATTTACCCGTATCTGCTGAGAGGTGTTGAGATTGTCCGAGTTAATCAAGTCTGGGCCACTGACATCACGTATATTCAGCTCGCCAGAGGGTATTGTTATCTAGTGGCTATTATGGACTGGTTCAGCCGTTATGTTCTTTCTTGGCGGCTTAGTAACACACTGGATGCGTCTTTTTGTGTGGAATGCCTTGATGAAGTTTTAAAAAAATATGGCAAGCCAGAGATATTTAACAATGATCAGGGTACACAGTTCACGTCGATGGAGTTTATCCAAAAGCTATTGGACGCAAATATTCGAATAAGCATGGATGGACGTGGCAGGGTCTTTGACAACATTTTTATTGAGCGTCTCTGGCGTACGGTTAAATACAGTAATATTTATGTTCATGAATATCCAACAATGAGAGACGCGCATGATGGCCTAAGGATATATTTTAATGGGTACAATACCGAAAGGCTTCATCAGTCTCTATATTATCAAACGCCATGGGAGGTGTATTACGGGATAAAATTTTGCCAGCCATCACAAGGAAACTCTTTGAGTTTACCGTAAAAATTTTATACTGTTTACTCGGATGGCTGGTTTTGAGATTATTAACCAAGAACGTGTGGATACTGGCGTTCTGGAGACAAGATTGTGGATAACCCCAAAGCGGTTACCCACAACTTGTCATCCATCACTTGTATAACTGTTACACAGTTATACACAGTCTCCACACTTACTACTACTATATTTATGTTTACAAAAATAAACAGACCAGAAAAAGGAGGTATATCTTACAAGAAAAAAATAGATAAGGTGGAAATCTTAAAAATTTTTTTTCACCTTAAATTTGTTTAATTTTGGTCTGGACAAGGGAAGCATTATAGTATTCTTTACTGAAATTTTTTTTAGTATTAGCCATTGCATACCTGCCTTTGTTTTTTCTTATTATTATACTTCTTTTCTATCTTACCTCAATCCTGTCCGATAAAACTATTTCACCAAAAAACTAGTTGAAATTCCTTAATTTTAAAATCAGAAATTCTGGCTGGTGTTGCGCTTAACAGATCTATCAATGTCAACCTTGATAATAATGCTTCTTTTATTATCCTATGCAAATAAAATAACGATTTTTCATATTTAGATTGGTATTTTATATATGTCAAAAGTAAATAATATATCATCGCTATCCAGACTTGACTCATCACCGCATTTTTACTTGTTCCCAAAAATGTTTTTATTTGTAAATTCTGTTTTATCCATCTAAAAAATATTTCTATTTGCCATCTTGTTTTATATATTTGTACGATCGTTTTAGCTGACAGTTTAAAATTGTTGGTAACAATACTAACTACTTCGTCACTTTTTTCATCTAAAAATCTTATCATTCTTAAATTCTTTTCATATTTTTTATTTTCTAGTTTTATTTTTTCATCAGACAATATCCCGTCTTTCATTGCCTCTAGATGCTGTCCGAGAACTGTATATTTTAGATTGTTTTTTAATTTAGTCACAAAATAACTCTTAGAAAAGTCAATATTACTCCATAGTTCAAGGTCTGTATACGCACGGTCAAAACAATATATGCTGTCCGGTTTAATATTTAATTTATCCTTAGCTATTCTTATATCAGAAATATTCCCTTCAGTTATCACTG
>JYNY01000131.1 GCA_000954095.1 Candidatus Omnitrophus magneticus
TGAAAAACTTTTCCCTGACTACTTTTACTATCTTCATGACACACCATCCTTCCCCGCTTTGCGGGATGTTTGTTATTTCAAAAATTCCCTTAATAGCATTATTAAGGTTAATCTCCAAATTAGAGACAATTTTTAAAATAACTGTGAAAAACTTAATGAAACAAAATTTCGTAAAATCCATAATTGCGTCAATTATGGTATATGCAGGCCTGCATTGCGTATCGCCAATTCTGGCAAACGCTGGTAGCGACTTAAACGGAGACGGGTATCCGGATATTGTGTTTGGGAATTATTATAATGGTTCAGCTTATGAGATCAATTCCTATATCTATTGGGGCGGGGCAAGTGGGCCGTATTCTACAAAGACCGAACTTCCTACTATTGGAGCATGGGGAAGTTCAATCGCTGACTTTAATAATGACGGATATATGGATATTGTGTTTTCGAATTATCGTAATAATAATTCAGGGTTTGATAATAATTCTTATATTTATTGGGGTGCAAGTTCCGGTCCGTATTCAACCAAAACAGACCTTACTACTAGCGGTGGAAACGGTGCTTCTATAGCAGACCTTAATAGTGACGGGTATTTAGATATGGTATTTTCAAATTGGCGTAATAATACTGGTGCCCCATATATGATAAATTCTTATATCTATTGGGGTGCGGCAAGCGGGCCATATTCAACAAAGACAGACCTGTCTACTCAGGGAGCAGATGGAAATTCTATAGCAGACTTAAATAATGACGGATATTTGGATATCATTTTTTCAAATAATCGTAATAATAACACTAATCAATATAATGTTAATTCCTATATTTACTGGGGCGCATCAAGTGGACCATATTCTACTAAGACGGAACTTCCTACTATGGGAGTAACCGGTAATTCTATCGCAGACCTCAATAATGATGGGTATTTGGATATTGTATTTTCAAATCAAAGAGATACAAGTTTGAATTATACTATCAATTCCTATATTTACTGGGGCGCATCAAGTGGACCATATTCTACTAAGACGGAACTTCCTACTATGGGAGTAACCGGTAATTCTATCGCAGACCTTAATAATGATGGATATTTAGACATAGTGTTTTCGAATGGTTCTAATGGTACAAGTGGTGATGTTAATTCATATATCTATTGGGGCGCGGCGATAGGGCCGTATTCTACTAAGACAGAAATTACTACTAGCGGTTCTTCGGGAAATTGTATCGCAGATATTAACAATGACGGATATTTGGATATAGTATTTGCAAGACAAAATAATAGTTTAGGTTTTTATACTAATTCGTATATTTATTGGGGAGCGGCGAGCGGGCCGTATTCCACTAAAACAGACCTTCCTACTGTTGGTGCTAATGCTAGTATCTCAATTTCTGGTTCAAATATTTTTGGAAGTGATAGCGGGATGGGTAACGTCATTCCGCTCTGGGCAACGCAAGGCGGATATGGTTGGGGATTATTAACAAGCCCTGAGTATCAACTTGTGGCAGTAAAGAATGAGCAGTTAAATAGCGGTG
>JYNY01000125.1 GCA_000954095.1 Candidatus Omnitrophus magneticus
GTGCCTGCCTTGGGGAGCATTCCCCGTTTGTCAACGAGATCAGGTTAGCGTTTAAACACATATTACCGATTATTTTTTTCTGGACATCTCCACGTGATCCCGCTATATCAAGCTGGGAGGAGGTGTCAAATGACCATATTGACGAGCAGGACGTTCAGTGGGCGCAGATTCAGTTCTGCGGAGCTGGCTGAAATCAAAGAGGTAATGGATAGCTGTTCGGGATTGAGCCGGACGGAACTGGCGAAAACGATCTGCGAACTGCTGGAATGGAGCCGGCCCAGTGGGACGCTCAAGAGTCGCGAATGTCTGGAGTTTCTGGAACAGATTGATTCGGAAGGAATCATCAAACTTCCCGGTCGACGCCAGACCAGACCATTTAGTTCCACGACCAGGATTCAGTCGCCCAGGGATGAGGAATCAATCGTTCTGGCTGGCAGTATCGAACAATTCGGTCGCGTGCGATTGGAGCAGGTTGGTGACCGAGCCGGGCGGGATTTGTGGCGGGGGATGGTGGAGCGCCACCACTACCTTGGCTACAAGGTACCCTTTGGTGCCAGCCTGCGGTATTTTGTTCGTGTCTCCCGCCCAGATTCTTTGATCGTGGGCTGCATGCAGTTTTCCAGTCCGGCTTGGCGGATGGCGGTTCGGGATCAATGGATTGGCTGGGATGACGAGCGGCGCGGTGCCCATCTGCAACAACTCGTCAGCAACAGC
>JYNY01000126.1 GCA_000954095.1 Candidatus Omnitrophus magneticus
CTCCTTCTATTCAATCTGCTGAACATGCCTTAATAAATCTCGAAAATAAATGGTCCGACAAATATCCTTTAGCTGTAAAACCTTGGAAAAATAACTGGATTCATATCTCTACTTTTTTTAAATATCCTGATGAAATCCGAAAATTAATTTATACAACTAATTCTGTAGAAGCCTTACATCGCCAATTCCGTAAGCTTACAAAAAATCGTTCCCTTTTCCCTACTGATGACGCCCTTTTAAAAATACTCTATTTAGCCTCTCAGGAAATTACAAAAAAATGGACTAACCCTATTCATAACTGGGCTCTTGTTATTTATCAACTTACTATTATGTTTGAAGGGATGTTTAACCTATAAAAAAAATTATTTTTTCTTGCTTACACAAAATATTTAACAGTCTCTCAAAAATCGAAAACATTTCATTCAGTATTTTTTTGCTTGCCAATTTTTTTTAGAAACTTTTTCGTTTTTTCCCGCCAAATTTTCACTCGTCCGATTTTTTATTTTTCTTGCGAATATTTATAAAAAATAATACCGATTTTAAAATTTTATTTTGCCCATCTAGATTTTAAAATTTATATATTTAAGTTTTTATTAATTATACTTAGAAATTTAATTACAAAAAATAGTATTTACTCGAGCCACTTTTTGTGATATAATATATTTTGATACGGTAAATATAAAAAGTTATCAGAATTTTTGTTGATTTAATGAATATGTGGTATAATTGATAGTAGAATAGAAGAGGGCGGTGTCGCAAAATGAAAAAAAGTTCGAGGTATATATGAATGCCAAAATATTTATCAAAAAAGTTTTTAGTATTGTGACGTTGGTGATTTTTTTATGGACGAATACGCCTGCGAATGGCGAGGTGTTTAAAAATTCCGCTATGGATTTTTCTACTAATAATTCTTTTATTAAAACTAACCCATCTTCCGCTATTCGAGACACAAGTTGGCTATTTTACTGGGTTTTAGGCAAAAGGTCGGCCCCACATTTATTAGGTTGATATTGAATTTTTGGTGGTGGCTGATTGGGAAGTTTTAGTTTAAGTTTATACAAAAGTAGCGCTATATCTTTTTCAGGATATGTATATCGGGGCAGAATAAGTTCTCTTCCATCGGTTGTTGGCAAATGTACATCTATCATTTGCATAGTTTTAAATTTTTCTAAGATTGCGCGTGGTGTAATACCCGGCGCATGCTGTTTTGCCTGTTGTTTTAATGTTATCTGAAGGCAATACGCCAAGAAAGATACAAAAATATGTGCTTCTATTCTATTGTCTAATTGATGATACACAGGCCTCAGATGAAGATCACTCTTAAGTTCTTTAAAGGCTTGTTCTATTTCAGTCAATAAAATATACCGTTGCCAAAGTTCTTCAGGTTCACCATCTTGTAAATTAGTTCGTAAAAGATATGTGCCTTCTTTAAATTGTTGTTCCCGAAGTTTTTCTCGATTTATTTTAAAAGTAAAAGTATCTCCCGAAATTTTTTCATTTTTCATTGGAATTCTTATATCTATAATATTCCATATTCTTCCCGCTTCTTTACGCGCTGTCCCTAATTTCATTAGTAATTCATCTCGTGTTATTTTTTTCATCTCTTTTAGCTCTTTTAGCCGTTCGTATAAATTGCGTAGTCTTCTTTGTCTCATTGACCTTTCTTT
>JYNY01000127.1 GCA_000954095.1 Candidatus Omnitrophus magneticus
TTGCCCTCGCTGGCACAAATGCCGGAATGAAATTTATTTTTTAAAATTTATTTTTTAAAAATAAATTGAGTGGAGGTATGGCACAGCCAAAACATGTATAACCATTGAGGAGGACAAATTTCGCGATTTTTTCTTGTTTTTTCTTGAGCGAAATTTGCCCTCGCTGGCACGATTGCCGTAATGAAATTTATTTTTGAAAATTCTTTTTTCAAAAATAAATTGAGTGGAGGCATGGCAAATTTTTGAAAATTTGCCGGCCATTTTTGGCAAAGCCAAAAATGGCGTGCCAGAGAGGATTCGAACCTCCGACCAACGGTTTCGTAGACCGTTACTCTATCCAGCTGAGCTACTGGCACACAACTTCTATCTATTTTACTAATTTATTCTTCGTTCTATCTTGGTCTACGACACATTCGTTGTCGTAGACCAAGATAGAACAATTATAAAATAAATCGCGGGTATTTTATCATAATTGAAATATTAGTCAATGCAAGTTAAACTGTCCCTACCGCTTTTCTAAGACGATTCATTATTGCTATCCCTAATTCTTTTTCTTCTATTCCCTCAGCAATAATTACATCAAATTTTTCATCATCAAATTCACGTAAAATACTAAATAACCGTCCAGCGCATACACAAAAATCACCGCTAGGTCCTAATTCTTTATAATCAAAACTCTTTAAAAATCCCGCATGTTCTTTTTTACACATAATACCGGTCTTATATCCACTTTTTTTATAAAACGCGCTAAGAGACAAAACATTTTCTATTTGTTCAGCATTATTCTCAGCTATAACAACTTTAGCTTTGGGAGAATAATGACACGGATATTTTCCCGGAGAATTTTTTATGACATTTTTTTCATCATAAGGAATTATATTTTTTTCTATTTCACAAAGTCTCTCCAGCGTAATTCCTCCGGGCCTCAAAATAGCGGCTTCATTTCCTCTAAATTCAATTACAGTTGATTCCAGCCCTATATCACAAATTCCTCCGTCTATAACCATATCAATTCTACTATCTAGATCATTTAAAACATGTTCTGCGCTAGTGGGCGAAGGCCTGCCAAAAAGATTTGCTGACGGCGCGGGAATAGACACATCACTTAACTCTATAAGAACGCGCGCGATAGGATTAGACGGCATCCTAACTGCCACAGTATCTAAGCCCGCAGTTACTATATCCGGGATGTTTTTATTTTTTTTTAATATTATTGTTAAAGGCCCCGGCCAAAATTTTTCTATCAATTTCTCAGCCAATCTAGGTACATCTTTAGCTATTTTGTATAAATCATTTTTATCTTTTATATGAACTATTAGAGGATCCTCTAAAGGCCGCGCTTTTGCTTCAAATATTTTAGCAACTGCTTTTTCATCTGTTCCTTTCGCACCCAAACCGTAAACAGTCTCTGTTGGAAATGCCACTAAACCGCCTTTCTTGATAAATTCGGCGGCTCTTTTCATTAAAGAATAATCTATGTTTAAAGGATCTATTTTAATTACACGTGTATTCATGAAAATTATAAAAATATTATAAAAAAATAATTATTTGAAAAAATTAAGAGGTGAAATATAAACAAAAAAAGAAATGCTACTAAAAATTTTAAGCACGCTTAAAGTTCCTTGCCTGTAAGAATTTTATAAGCGTCTCTATATTTTTCAGCGGTTTTTTGAACTATCTCTATAGGAAGGCTTGGCCCCGGAGGCGTTTTATCCCAATTAATTTTTTCAAGATAATCCCTGACAAATTGTTTATCAAAACTTTTTTGAGCCCCTCCCGGATTATATTCATCGCGCGGCCAAAACCGCGATGAATCAGGAGTTAATGCTTCATCCATTATTATTATCTCATTCTTTTCCATTCCAAATTCAAATTTAGTGTCCGCGATAATAATACCTTTTTTTTCACCGTAGTCTCTCGCTTTTTTATAAACAGCGATACTTTTTTCTTTGATAAATTCAAAAACTTTATCCCCGACTATTTTTCTCGCTGAATCCTGCGAAATATTTTCATCATGCCCACTCTGAGCTTTAGTAGAAGGCGTAAATATCGGCTCTTCTAATTTATCAGATTCTCTAAGCCCCAGTGGCAATTTAATGCCGGATATCATACCCGTATTTTTATAATCTTTCCACCCTGACCCTGAAATATATCCGCGCACAATACACTCAATCGGAAGTGGTTTAAGTTTTTTCACAAGCATAGAACGGTCTCGCAATATTTCCTTATAAGGCGCCAAAGAAGATTCCTCTTTTACAATAACGTCTATATCGCATGATATTATATGATTTTTTACAATATCATCCGTATAATTAAACCAAAATTCTGAAATTTTAGTAAGGACTTTTCCTTTATCCGGTATACCATTTTTCATTATCACATCAAAAGCTGAAATACGATCTGACGCTACAAGTAAAAGTCTATTTTTTAAGTCATAAACATTACGAACTTTCCCTTGGCATAGTAAAGGAATGCCTCCTAAATTCAAGGATAATACTGGTTCTTTTATAGACATAAAATATCATCTCCTTCAATATTTACAGGCAATTCATCTTCTCCTACGGCTTCTCTTGAAAATATTTTTATTTAGTAGCGGGAACTGTTTGATTCGTTAAAGTTTCCGCGAATTCATCATTAAATTTCACGGAAACTATCTTTGAAACACCTTTCTCTTCCATAGTTATTCCGTAAAGAATATCGGCAAGCTGTATTGTCATTCGATTATGAGTAACAATGACAAACTGCGACAACTTAAGAAATTCTTTAAGGACTTTACAAAACCTGACGACATTAGATTCATCAAGAGGCGCGTCAATTTCGTCCAAAATACAAAACGGACTTGGATTAACTTTAAATATCGCGAAAATTAACGCTATCGCGGTCATCGCTTTTTCTCCGCCGGAAAGAAGCATTATACTTTGAAGAGTTTTTCCCGGAGGCCGTACCACTATTTCTATTCCAGATTCCAAAATATCATTTTCATCTTCCAATATTAAATCAGCCTTACCGCCGTTAAAAAGCATTTTAAAATAAACATCAAACTCTTGTTTTATAGCCTCAAATGTTTCACTGAACATTTTGCGCGTAGTGCGGTTGATATCAGTGATTGCCTTCATGATGTCTTCTCTACTTTTAACAATATCTTCTTTTTGTTTTGATAAGAAATTATACCGTTCCTGCAACTCTTTATGTTCTTCCACAGCGCCAAGACTTACTTCTCCCATATCACCTAATTTACTCTTCATTAAAGCGATTTCTTTTTCTGTTTCGTCACGATTAAACGGCTCATCAAAATTAATTTCCGCTAAAAGCACGTCTGTCTTATAAGCCTCAATCATACGCTCCACAATTGACCTGACAGTGTAATCCAATTCCTGTTTTTTTAATTCTAAATCCCTAGAGTTATTTCTCAGTGTTTCTAATTTATCAGATTTTAATTTAAGAGTGTTCTCTAAACTTTGAATAACACGGCTCAAACTGTCTTTATGAGATTTTTTACCGACAGTTTCATCTACTATGCCTTCTAAGAAACTTGAAAATTCTTTATTTTTTTCTTTAAGCGATTCCGACGTTTCCAAAAAAGAAGCAGATCTCTCTTTATTCATATCCCTGTCGCGTTCTTTATTTTCTATTTCTATGCCAAATCTATCATAACTATTTTTTTCTCTCTCAAGACTGGCTAAAAAATGTTCCTTCTCTTTTTTTATTGAAAATAATTCCGCCTTTATATCAGAAAGCCTATACATCAATTTTTCACGTTCTTCAGAATTTTCTTTTATAAAACTTTTTGCTGACTCTGTTGTTTTTGATATGGTTTCAGTGCCTGAATCAAGCTCCCCTATTTTTGCCGTAAAAAGTTCAATATCTTTTTTTAGTTTGTTGATTATGATGAAGTAACCGTCACACGCT
>JYNY01000128.1 GCA_000954095.1 Candidatus Omnitrophus magneticus
AAGCATAATATTACAGCAAATAACGCCAAAGACGAGCTCTATTCAAAGTACAAAAGCCTCGAAGGCACTCTATTATGGACCAATATAGATTACTGGTCTGAAGAGCTGGACCTTGACATTCCAGCCCTTAAAGAACAAATAAACCATATGCTCGAAGCCCACCCCTACGTGGAAGAGTTTCTTATCGAGCTTAAAAATCACAACAAAAAGGTAATACTTGCAACTAATGCGCATTATAAAACTATAAACATAAAGATGCAAAAAATCGCCCTAAACACATACTTCGACGACATAATAACCTCTGCCGATATGGGATGTCCAAAAGAAGACCTGCGCTACTGGCAAAACGCTCACAGCAAACTATCTTTTGACAACAATAAAACCCTTTTTATTGATGACACGCCAGAGTGCATAGACAGCGCACAAAGATTTGGAATTAAGTACTGTCTCGTAAAAGATATGGCTAACAGCAAAAGACATGAACCGTCTTGCAGTAAATTCCTTTCCTTCAAAGATTTTAGTGAACTTCTCCCTTAAAGTTAAAAACCTAATGAGGATTAAATTTGATGCACATAGATAAGGTGGACTTTCTCATCTTAGGCGGCGGCGTTGCAGGCTTACGAGCAACAATAGAGCTTGCCAAATACGGCACAATCTATGTCGTAACAAAGGACGAGCCTAGAGAATGCTCTACAATGTATGCCCAAGGCGGCGTAGCTGTAGCGTTAAGCGATGAAGATACGATAGATATACATCTGGAAGATACGCTAAAGGCTGGCGACGGCTTATCAAATAAAAAAGCCGTAGAGATTATGGTCAACGAAGGACCTGAAAGAATCCTAGAGCTTATATCGTGGGGCGCAGAGTTTGATAAAATGGACGCTAAACTATCTTTTACACTAGAAGCAGCACATACAAGAAGACGAATACTCCACAGCCACGGCGACTCCACAGGAAGAGAACTTGAACGAGTACTCCTTGAAAAGGCTAAAAGCATGAAAAATATAATGAGACACCCCTTTTCCTATGTGCTAGACCTTCTTGTTGTAGATAATAAATGCTACGGCGCATATATACTTTATGATAAACAGGAAATAAAACTAGTGCTTTCTAAAGCAACCATACTGGCTACAGGCGGAGGAGGACAAATATTCTCCCACACAACTAACCCCGCTGTTGCAACCGGCGACGGCATAGCGCTTGCCTACAGGGCTGGCGCCATTATTCAAGATATGGAATTTGTCCAGTTCCACCCAACAAGCCTTTATGCTCCATCAGCTCCCCATTTCCTATTAAGCGAAGCCCTTAGAGGAGAAGGCGCTGTCTTAAGAAACATTAACAAAGAAAAATTCGCCCATAACTACCATCCCTTGGCAGAACTCGCTCCAAGAGATATTGTATCACGGTTTATATTTTCTGAAATGGCTAAAACAAACAGTAAATACGTATACTTAGACATTACCCATCTCGATAGAGAATTTGTAAAAAGAAGATTCCCGCGCATCTACAAAACCTGTCTTAAATACGATATTGACATAACAAGCGAGCCAGTTCCAGTAACTCCTGCAGCACACTTCTTTATGGGCGGCGTTGCCACTGACATTGACGCAAGAACATGCATAAAAGGACTGCTTGCCGCTGGAGAAGCTGCCTGCACAGGCGTTCACGGCGCCAACAGACTGGCAAGCAATAGTCTTCTCGAAGGACTCGTTTTTGGCCACCGAGCAGGTAAAAGCTCTATTAATTACTCCGTTAATCCAGACGAAATAGATAAATCTGTCTTAATCAATGA
>JYNY01000129.1 GCA_000954095.1 Candidatus Omnitrophus magneticus
GTTTAGGAGGACTTTTCTATTTATATCCTTCTCCAAATGCAGTTTTCCGGTTTAACAATGATCAGGGTACACAGTTCACGTCGATGGAGTTTATCCAAAAGCTATTGGACGCAAATATTCGAATAAGCATGGATGGACGTGGCAGGGTCTTTGACAACATTTTTATTGAGCGTCTCTGGCGTACGGTTAAATACAGTAATATTTATGTTCATGAATATCCAACAATGAGAGACGCGCATGATGGCCTAAGGATATATTTTAATGGGTACAATACCGAAAGGCTTCATCAGTCTCTATATTATCAAACGCCATGGGAGGTGTATTACGGGATAAAATTTTGCCAGCCATCACAAGGAAACTCTTTGAGTTTACCGTAAAAATTTTATACTGTTTACTCGGATGGCTGGTTTTGAGATTATTAACCAAGAACGTGTGGATACTGGCGTTCTGGAGACAAGATTGTGGATAACCCCAAAGCGGTTACCCACAACTTGTCATCCATCACTTGTATAACTGTTACACAGTTATACACAGTCTCCACACTTACTACTACTATATTTATGTTTACAAAAATAAACAGACCAGAAAAAGGAGGTATATCTTACAAGAAAAAAATAGATAAGGTGGAAATCTTAAAAATTTTTTTTCACCTTAAATTTGTTTAATTTTGGTCTGGACAAGGGAAGCATTATAGTATTCTTTACTGAAATTTTTTTTAGTATTAGCCATTGCATACCTGCCTTTGTTTTTTCTTATTATTATACTTCTTTTCTATCTTACCTCAATCCTGTCCGATAAAACTATTTCACCAAAAAACTAGTTGAAATTCCTTAATTTTAAAATCAGAAATTCTGGCTGGTGTTGCGCTTAACAGATCTATCAATGTCAACCTTGATAATAATGCTTCTTTTATTATCCTATGCAAATAAAATAACGATTTTTCATATTTAGATTGGTATTTTATATATGTCAAAAGTAAATAATATATCATCGCTATCCAGACTTGACTCATCACCGCATTTTTACTTGTTCCCAAAAATGTTTTTATTTGTAAATTCTGTTTTATCCATCTAAAAAATATTTCTATTTGCCATCTTGTTTTATATATTTGTACGATCGTTTTAGCTGACAGTTTAAAATTGTTGGTAACAATACTAACTACTTCGTCACTTTTTTCATCTAAAAATCTTATCATTCTTAAATTCTTTTCATATTTTTTATTTTCTAGTTTTATTTTTTCATCAGACAATATCCCGTCTTTCATTGCCTCTAGATGCTGTCCGAGAACTGTATATTTTAGATTGTTTTTTAATTTAGTCACAAAATAACTCTTAGAAAAGTCAATATTACTCCATAGTTCAAGGTCTGTATACGCACGGTCAAAACAATATATGCTGTCCGGTTTAATATTTAATTTATCCTTCGCTATTCTTATATCAGAAATATTCCCTTCAGTTATCACTG
>JYNY01000130.1 GCA_000954095.1 Candidatus Omnitrophus magneticus
ACAAAAACAAGAAAGATCTTAAATATTTATGTTTTTTAATATTTTGCCAATTGCTTCAGACACAAAAAAGTTGACAGTCTCGGATTGCCGCTACTCCTTCTTACGAAAGCAGACAAGCTCATATCAAAGACTTAATGGAAACAATTAAGGGCGAGCCAATTAATTACTAATTTTCGGTCATCTCGCCTTGCGCTTCATCACATCATAAGCCATCTTTGCATCCGCATAGCTTGAACTTTTACTACCTTCATCGGCGTTGTCCATTTCATCTTTTCCTTTTTTCTTCCGCTCCTCCTGTATTTCCGCCCTAACTTGTGCGTGTTTCTTCTTAAGCCACTTTACGTTTGCCTTGATGCGTGACGGCATCGTTGATAATCTGTATTTGCTGTCGCCTGTTATATTTTCGATAATGCTCACTTCGCAATCAGGTTCAATGGGCTTAATACTATCTCGTAGCTTATTGACTATTTTATGCATCTGTGGAGTATCTATCCCAATAAGCTGCTCATTTTCATAGTTATCTTTCGTAACCCATCCATTGTTATTACCGGTTTTAGAAGCAATGGCGAGATACAAAAGAACTACAAATTTTTCATACTGGATCTTTACCTCATGACCGTTTACCAGAACAATATAATTTCGAGCCCCTTTTTTCTTGTTGGTAAATGTTATGACATCTTTCCTGGAGTACTCTTTTGCATATTTCATTTCTGCTCTTGTTATAGTCGGAGCCAATGCGATATTTTCTTTAATGTTACCAGCGCTTTCAAATTTGTTATGAGCCTCATCTTCTCCCGATGCCTTCCTGTGTTGATCTCCCACCTTCTTCAGGAACTGAGCGAATTCCTTTCTGCTCGGAACCGTCAACTCGATCCCCTGAAAATGTTCCGCACCGGGGTAATAACATAACGGCCTGTTGACCCCTTCGCATTTTATTATTCCTAATCCGACCAGATACGAGATAACATCATCCCTCCAGTCTTTCACCGAACACGCCATAACCTTATCCTTTATCAACGGGAACTTATCTCGGTTCGGAGACAACAGGCTGAGTGTCACATCTTCTGAATCTGTCAGTTGCGACTGCTCTTGGATATCGAGCAGGAAGCAATAGATCTTCTCGAGATTGAGAAGCGAGAAGCCTTTAATATCGATCGTCTTTTTGCGTCTCTTCTTATAAGACATCCACAAACTCCGCTATTACTCTAAAACTTTCACCCTCTACATCTTTGATAACAATGTCCTTGAAGTCCTTGTTGTCAGGGGAAAGGACAATGCGTTTATGCCGCCATTCTCCGTGCCCCAGATCTTCCTTCTCGCTGTGATACCGTTTGACGGTAAACTTCTGGTTGGTCTCCGGATCGCTCACAAGCCGAGACTCCACGAGCACCACCAAACCATTGCGTGATCCGCCACGCTCGTACCGAAAAATGCAGTAACTGCCATCAGTGATCGTAGGCTCCATGGATTTGCCAACCACCTTAGCGATAAACATATCCTTGTTTAGCTTGCGGCTTGCGACCTTTTTCCATCCGAGGCTTTGTACGTGCTGTTCGTCCCCAAAGTTAGTAGCCACCGCCTGTAACGAATATACCGGAAGATAGTCGACGTATTTATCGGTCTCTTTAATCTCTCCGTCAGAAATCACATCACTGAAGAACAGGTCTGATTTTTCTTCGCCTTCAGGCTTTTCCGCCCAGTCCCTGCACAACAGAGTAGCCTGTTCCAACACCGTCTCTGTCGCTTTCTTTTCCTTATCCGGCGGGTAACCGTGCTTGCGCAGGACTCTCTTGACCATAACCCTAAGCTTTGCCTGGATGCTTTCCTTTAGCGTCCAGTCAATCGTAACGCTATTACGAACCGCAGTCACAAGCTCCCGTGCGATAGTCTTCAGCGTATCATCTCCCAGCTCATTCACTGCGCTGTCGTTAACTTCCAAAGCGTCATAGAACGCTATCTCGTCCTGATTCAGCCCCAAATCTTCGCCACGTTTATCGGCTTCCCGTATCTTTTTAGCAAGTTCGATGAGTTCCGCTATTACCTTGGCCGCCTCTATCGCTTTGTTCTGGTATTTCCTTATCGTCTTTTCAAGCATCTCCGCAAATGAGCGGCCTTGCATAAGGTTCTTTTTTGATCTGGACTTAATCTCATCGCTGAGCAGCTTCTTTAATAGCTCAAAGGCGAGATTCTTATGTGGCATTCCCTTTACATCGGCCAAGAACTCGTCCGACAAAATGGAGATGTCCGGCTTCTTAATGCCCGCTGCCTCGAATATGTCTATGACCTTATCCGAAGCGATCGCTCTTGAAATGATCTGTTTGATCGCCGAGTCCATCTCGTCTTCAGTCTTGCCGGTGCCGGTTTCGTATTTGGCAATGCGAGCCCGTACCGCCTGAAAGAACCCCACATCGTCCCTGATCTTTAGCGCTTCCTCATGAGGCACCGACAACGCAAATGCCTGCGACAGCTGCGTAACGTAGGCCAAGAAACGATCCTTGCCTTTCTTCTGTGTCAGAATGTGCTCCTGCGCCAAGGTGATGATAGACATCTTATCTTTTACCGAAGCGGCAAAGAATCTTTTGTAGTCGAACTTATCGAACATGCCGCAGACAATCTCGTACTTCTCGAGCATCAGGGCAACGGCTTCTTCCTGATCGAATGCCGGCTTACCCTTGCCTCCGCTTTCGGTATATTCCGCCAGCGCTTTCTTGAGGTCATCCGCTATCCCCAAGTAATCAACCACAAGGCCGCCCGGCTTATCTTTAAACACACGATTCACCCGGGCTATCGCCTGCATGAGCCCGTGGCCACGCATTGGCTTATCAATATACATCGTATGCAGGGACGGGGCATCAAACCCCGTAAGCCACATATCCCTGACAATAACCAGCTTTAGCGGGTCGCTCGGGTCTTTCATCCTGTCACCGATATCCCGTCGCCGCTGTTTATTGCGGATGTGTTCCTGCCATTCAACCGGGTCAGCGGCGGCTCCGGTCATGATCACCTTCAAGAATCCTTTATCATCATCTTTCTCGTACCACTCGGGCTTCAGTTTTATGATTTCGTTATGCAGATCCATGACGATGCGCCTGCTCATACACACGATCATCCCTTTGCCTTCAAGGCTCTTGGAGCGTTCCTCAAAGTGAGTAACGATGTCTTTGGCGATCTGCTTTATACGCTTTTCACTTCCCACAATGGCTTCAAGCCGAGCCCACCGGGTCTTGAGCTTTTCTTTCTTCTTGAGCTCTTCGCCCTCGGTAACTTCCTCAAACTCGGGGTCGATCTTCGGCCGCTCATCGAGCTTTAATTCGAGCTTAGCCAGCCTGCTTTCATAGAATATCCTGACCGTGGCGCCGTCATTAACAGCTTGCTCGATGTCATAGATATCGATGTAATCGCCGAAAACAGCGATGGTGTTTCGATCCTGCCGTTCGATAGGAGTGCCCGTGAACCCGATAAACGACGCTTTGGGCAGGGCATCCCGCATATGCTTGGCGAACCCATCGATGAAATCATACTGGCTCCTGTGCGCTTCATCAGCGATCACGACTATATTTCTACGATCTGACAGCACCGGATACTGATCGCCTTTTTCTTCAGGGAAGAACTTCTGTATGGTGGTGAAGACTACCCCTCCGGAGGATACCTTCAGGTACTCCTGCAACTTTGTCCGTGAATCCGCCTGAACCGGTGACTGGCGTAGGAGCTCTTTGCATCTCGAGAACGTACCAAAGAGCTGATCGTCCAGATCGTTTCTATCGGTTAAAACAACAACGGTGGGGTTATCCAGCGCCAAGACCAGCTTGCCGGTATAAAACGCCATGATGAGACTTTTGCCTGAGCCCTGCGTATGCCACACAACGCCGCACCGTTTGTCACCCTTGGCGCTCGACGCCTTGAGCGTTGCGTCTATGGCCTTATTTACCGCATGATACTGGTGATAAGCGGCGATCTTTTTAGAGAGCCTGATAATGTTCTCTTTGCTGTCCCGTTCCTGCTCGAAAACGACAAAGTGACGAACGAGGTCAATGAAAACGTCTCTATTGAACATGCCCCGTAATAACACATCGATCTGAGGCGCTATCTTGGACGCTTTTGTCTTGCCGTCAATGGTCTTCCAAGGCAGGAAGCGTTCCCAGTCCGAGGTGATCGTCCCTGCCTTTGCGTCAAAGCCGTCACTTGCCACCAGAACCTCATTGAACTTAAAAAGAGAAGGAATCTGCGATTTATATGTCTGAAACTGCTTGAATGCGCTTAGAGTAGTGGCATTCTCATCCGCCGGGTTCTTAAGCTCTATTACCGCAAGCGGCAGCCCGTTAACAAAGAGCACGATGTCCGGCCGGCGGTTAACATTGTTCTCAACAATGGTAAACTGATTGACCGCCAGAAACTCGTTGTTATTCGTGTTCTTAAAGTCGAACAGCCAGACCTTGTCTCCGACAACTCTGCCATCCTTACGATACTCAACCTCTACGCCGTCAACGAGCATCCTGTGGAACCGGTGGTTATTCACAACCGGATCCGGACTTTCCGTACGCATGACCTGCTTAAGAGCCTCTTCTTTTGCCTCGGCAGGGATCGTTGGGTTCAGCCGCTCGATCGCTTCCCGTAGCCTGTCGATCAGGATCACGTCGGCATAGCTCTGCCTCTCCGGGCGAGGCCCGTCCGGGGCAATATCCGGCCCGTAGACAACCTTGTACTTAAGCTCCGCAAGGATATCTAATGCGACTTGTTCGACTTCGGATTCAATAATCGATTTACTCACTGTCTTGTCCTGCGTTTGTTGGCGACAAGCTGATCAGCTCGTCATAATGCTGTTTATCAATTGTCTGTATCATTGTAAGCACATCTGCCAAAACTTGTGGAGTTTCCGATAGGATCGAATTATCGTGCTCGAGCCCGTCTATTTGCCCATCATGTGAATGCGTGTGCAGAAACCTCACAATTCGGCTCTTCTTCGCTTCATCAAATGTTATCTCCTGAAACATGCCATAGAACCCACCACTGGCCTTCTTTGGATGCTTAAAAGAAATAAACGTTTCAAGAAGTCTGCGAGCGATGTTAGGCAAATGATAATACGCCTCTAGGTTTGCCCCAGACGTTGTTGCACCAGCATAACTGTGAACTATTTTGAATAGATAATGATATTCCGAATCATATTCATGAAGCAGCTTATCAAGCGGTTGAATAGTCGAGTGTCTACTCCCATCGGAAAAATCAGACGTCACCATGTAAAATTCAGCGAGTTTTGTTTTTTTCCTGTTTAGATGATGGAACCAGTTTTTCACCTGTCGAAAGAAGGCGAAGTTGTGAGTCAGAACAAACAACTGGCCTACGTCCTTCACTCGTTCCTTCATAAACCCAAATGCGCAGTAAAGCGAATTGGAATCCAAACTCGATATTGGGTCGTCGATGACAACAATGCCTGTCGACCGATTAAAATTCTTATCGCTTAGCGACTTTAAGAAATAAAGAAATGCGATTGCCGTCTTTTCCCCCTCACTCAGACCAGAAGCAAGAACGCCTTGTCGTGTTATGATGTAACCTGCGTCTTTGACTTCAAATTTCAGCTCGGCTCTGCCCAAATATTTTTCCAAGTCAGAGTTCAGCTCGTCAGCAGGCCGGCGATGTTCAATTATAAGTTTCTCAATTTCTTTCATTTCCGATTCAATACTTTCTATCTTAGCCTGTAGAGTAGAAATTTCGGCAGTGATTGTCGAAACTGCCATGTTTTGAGAAGTGAATTCGGGCAGTGATTCCGCAACAAGTGTTTCTTCCAGCTTTAGACGAGCCTGCGTGATAGCATCTTGAAAATTATGTGTTTCGGAATTATGTTTTGCTATTACTTCGTTAACAGACGATAATACCCCTGTGATGCTCGGATCTTTCTCGGCAACCGGAGAAGCTGCCTGAAACGGTGAGGACTTCTTCCCCTGCAAACTGGTTTTAAGTTTCCCTAGAAAATGCTCTATTGTAGAGATATTCTCCTTCGCTTCTTTTGCTTCTTTTTCATATTCGGGTATCAAATGGTCATATAAATTTGCTTTGTCGTGAAAAGCAAAACCGCTCAATCTGCTTTCGTGAGCTGCTATAGCCCCTATTAAAGCGTCTATCTCAGCGTTGAAGCGGTTAAATTCATCATTGAAATGGCCTTCCAGAGACTTAAGACGATCTTCGGGCATCGTCTGCCCGCAGAATAGGCACAGTTTGGATTTAGATTTTTGATGCAGCGATAACCCATCCTTGACCCATCCGGATAATTCTGAATCGTCTTTCAGTGTCTGAATAATTTCCGATTGCACAGTTTTTCGTAATATAGCATTGACTTTACTTGTCAGATCCGCTGTGTCGGGCAAGGTAATTGATAATAGAGGTACTTCTGGTCTTGCAGTTGATTCTTTCTGCTTTTTTAATGCTACTTTAGCATCCTCGGAAAGCACCTTACCCGACACATCCGATAGGATTGCCAGTTCTTCAGCCTTCGCTTTATACGAAGCTTTATCATAATTGTTATATGAGTTGCTGCCGCTGGAACTCAGCAACTCTTTAATGGATTTAGCCTGCTCTATAGAAAACTGATCGGCAGTTTTTTCAAGCGCTCTCTTTTGATCGCTTTTGGCCGTATGCTCTGCGGTCTTAGTCTCGAGTTCTTTCTTTAACTGCTCTATTTTCTTTTGCTTTTCTACGCTATCGTCTCCGAAAAAAAGGATTGGTGTCACCGATTTAGTCTCGGTAAAAACATTCTGCTCAATAAAGTTACGATTAAATACTTTAACCTGTGGCAACGACTGCTCCGCAGAAAAAGAAGTTGAAGGCACATCCTTTCCGCCAACAGAAATAACAAATTCCCCCTCTGCGGCAGGGCAGCGCTTTTCGATACATTGAAATAGATTCGAAAGAGTCGTCTTTCCTGATCCATTCCAGCCATACAGTAAATTGAACTGCTTAAAGTTCTCCAGCGGGGCAGACCATTTAAAGTCTTTAAATAGGAGGTGATCTTTTATTTTCTCTATACGATCAATTTTCATGTGTTTACTCTAATCTTCCCGCTCATCAGCTTCGGCATCAGGGAATCACGAATGCCGACCAATAGCCGATTCTCGGTTTCGTTCTTTCGGATCATTGCCTCAATCGGCTTGATCACGCTATCGAACTGTTTCAGAGCAGCATCGGACGGAATCACTAAGTCAACCTTCTGAAACTCTGCCTTGTTTAAACATCCGAACACTGTTCCTTCCGAGTTGAACCGATCCCATAAATCTGATCGTGTAGATAAAAAATAGAACAGGAACCCGTTCGAAAAATGTTTCATCCTCAGCGCTGCGACTCCTCGTCCAATTGCGCACTTTTCCATGGTAATATTTATCGCACCCACGGGAGCTCGAACACTTATAAGAACATCCAAAGCCTCCGCCATCCGTGTCGGAGCTGTACAGTAAACCCTTGGCGTAGGAAAGCGGAATCCAAAATCACGATTTCCCTGATAGAAAACAACCCCATCACCCTGTTCATTATATGTATCACCCGGGGGAGACTGCCCCATTAACAGATCACTGATTTCAATCAAATTGCCTTTACGCCAACCATCGGGAACACCATTAACTACTCTCGTTTTCTCGTGCCCCGGAAACTCAAAATCCACAAACCAGCGCTTGAAGAGCGCCTGACCGATCGCTTCGAGCGTTTTGTTCATCTGGTGGTTCAGCTCGATTTTTTCGTCGAGGTCACAAAGAATTTTTGCGATGGAGCGTTGCTCAGCAGGGCATGGAATTTCCCTCACAATATTATAAACATTATCTCGATTTAGACCCGGCACAGCGCTGTGGCTATTCATTTGACTCAAGCCAAGCGTTTGTAACAAATAGAACCAGAAAAAAATATCTCCATCTCTTTTTAGTTTCACATAATACGTTGTATCTATTGGCCAAAAGTCGCTTTTTGATAATGTTACTTGGCCAACCGTTCCTTTTCGTCCTACAATTATTCCAGGACCCTGCACAAGCGATTGATCATGATATCCAACAACACCATTCGATCCGTATACAGGATATTTCCCTCTCTTTCTATTTCTTTCGGGCAGACCGCCCCCGTAAACGAGTTCGATATAATCGCCAACCGCTGCTTGTTTAAGTTGTTCTCTGTTTGCCATTTTATTTAACTTCGTATCCCAATTTTTTCAGATTGTTCTTGATCTCGTCTTCCAGTTTGCCGGATTTTATGAACTGCCCTGATAACTCAGCAGCTAAGCGTCTCATTTTATCCTCAAACACCTCGGCATCTTCCTCAACCTCTTCTGTGCCCACGTATCGCCCGGGTGTCAGGATGTGACCATGCTTACGGATCTCATCCATCTTCGCCGCTTTGCAAAACCCAGCTATATCCTTGTATTTACCGCCCTTGCTCCGCCAGAGGTGATAGGTGCCCGCTATCTTGGCAATGTCCTCTTCGGTGAGTTCCCGGTGCCTGCGATCCATCATGGAGCCCATGTTACGGGCATCGATGAATAGTGTCTCGCCACGGCGGTCTCTGAACCTATTGTTCTTCTTGTCCCGGGCAATAAACCACAAGCAGACAGGGATCATCGTGTTGTAGAAAAGCTGTGACGGCAAAGACACCATGCAATCCATGATATCTGCTTCGATAATGTTCTTTCTGATCTCGCCTTCGCCGGAGGTATTTGAGGACATGGAGCCGTTCGCCAAAACAAACCCTGCTGTGCCGGTGGGTGACAAGTGGTAGATGAAGTGCTGTACCCACGCAAAGTTGGCGTTGCCGGTTGGAGGCGTACCGTACTTCCAGCGGATGTCCTCACGCAGCATTTCGCCTTTCCAGTCGCTGTCGTTAAACGGCGGGTTGGCGATCACAAAATCGGCCTTTAGATCCTTATGAGCATCGTTCAAGAAACTGCCCTCATTGTTCCATGCGATGTTGGCGTCTATGCCACGGATGGCGAGGTTCATCTTGCACAGCCGCCACGTGGTCTGATTCGACTCCTGTCCGTACACGGCGATGTCACCAATGCGCCCGCCGTGAATCTCCACAAACTTCTCACCCTGCACAAACATCCCTCCGGAGCCGCAGCATGGGTCAAATACCCGGCCTTTATACGGCTCGAGCATTTCGACCAACAGTTTGACGATACAGCGGGCAGTATAAAACTGGCCACCTTTCTTGCCCTCGGCATCCGCAAACTGCCCGAGAAAGTACTCATAAACCCTGCCTAAAATGTCCTTACTGCGGTTTTCTTTGTCCCCGAGCCCGATGGTGCCTATAAGGTCTATAAGCTCGCCAAGGCGCTGTTTATCGAGTGCCGGACGAGAATAGTTCTTAGGCAGGACGCCTTTAAGCGTAGCGTTGTCTTTCTCGATCTCTTCCATCGCATCGTCTATAAGTTTGCCAATAGTGGGCTGTTTGGCGTTCTTCTGGAGGTGATCCCACCGGGCTTTCTTCGGCACATAGAACACATTCTCAGCTCTGTATTCGTCCGAGTCTTCCGGATCCGCTCCCTTAGTAGCCGACAGCTTCTCAAACATCTCTTTGAAAGCGTCGGAGATGTACTTAAGAAATATGAGCCCGAGCACGATGTGCTTGTATTCAGCGGCGTCCATATTGTTGCGCATCTTATCCGCCGCCTGCCAGAGCTTGGCCTCAAAGTCCAATTCTTTGCCGTTGGTGTTTTTCTTTTTCATATCGCTCCTTGCATATATCTTTTATTGCTCAAAAGCCTTATCTGAAAATAGGATATTGAACCTCTCAAACATTCTATCCAGATCAAACTTCTCACCGGCCCGTATCACCGGGATCAAATCTGTCTCCACACGACGGCGCAGAAGATCTATCTTGAGTTGAGACAGTCCGAAATTGTTCCGGAACTCACCGGCATACTCTTCTCCGGCGAGTTTCTTTTTGAAAAGGTCAATAAACTTCTTGTCGGTAAAGTTAAACTTGGCCTGGTCTATGTGCCACAGGTCATAGTAGTCACGTATGGCGACGTCTTTACGGGTGATAGCTGCCTTGAGTTTCTCCGCAACCGCTTCATTGAAAGATAAGGACAGTATCTTACCGGCCGGGATGAGATCCTCTCCGGTGAAAAGGTCTTTGTAGAAATGCTTGATGACGTTATGCACCGGCTTATCGATAGGGCTCTGCCGCAACCCTATCTCTATCTTGATATTTTCATCCTTGGCCGTGATAAAAGACGGGTACTTGATGTTAAAGACATACTGCGTGGAGTTGTTGAATCCTTCGCCCTCGGGCATGTCGCTCGTGAGGTTGAGCGCCTTGAGAAACTCGGGCATTTTGTTGCGGATCGCAGTTATGGCCCTGGATCTCTGTGAACGTGAAGAAAGATCCTCTTTACCGTAATAGGTGAAATCGAGGTCTTCGCTCAACCGGTGATAGTTCAAATGAACTTTGTTTAACAGCGTGCCGCCTTTAAAAACGATCTTGTCGCTTAAGAGCGCTTCGATATTGTTGAGGACAACGGTCAGGTAGTAGTCCTTCTCCACGATACCGGGACGGAACTTATGCTCACT